>CAZQLM010000018.1:0-16973 GCA_964594175.1 uncultured archaeon
GAATATAGCCCTAACAGAATTTTTAAAAAACTGAGAATACCACTCAAATTTGTATATCATTCTATAGATAACTTCAAAACTTTTGAGTTATTCAAAAAATTTATTTGTGAAATAGAAAAATACGACAAAGATGTTATCGCATGTTTTGATTTTGGAACACTATATGACAAAAAAGTTCGTGCAGGTCATGTAGCGGTTATTGATAGAGTCTTTTCGGATAAAGTAAGATTGATAGATCCAGAATACAATATTCCAAAATGGATAACAGTGAAAATTAGTAAACTTTACAAAGCGATGAAAATTCACGGAAAAGAAAAAAATGGCCGGATTTTGGGAATTTAAGATTGTGAACAATTTCCAAGACAACAAGACGAAATGATAATTTCACTTTCTTTTCTTTCCTTTCATTTTCTTCAGCCTGAACACGTTTTCTCTTTCCATTTCTTCCAAACGTTGAGAGATGAATTTCATTTTTTCTTCAAGCTCCGGAATTATTCTAAACTCAAGAGCATTTACCTTTCGCTTTGTTTTTTCTATTTCATCAAGCACTCTGTAGAGAGAATAAATGATTTCAGAATATTTTAAAAACTTTTTAATAAGTTCGCGATAAGCTTCAACGGCTTCTTCTACGCGAAGATTTACTCCGAGAAATTTCTTAAGCGAGCTTTTTTCTCCTTCGCTTAATTCCATTTCATAAGTAGCTACTCCCATCAAGCTTTTTTTCCTTATTTTCACCTGAGAAAAATCCGGAACAAGTAAGGAAATTGCTCTTAGTTTAGTTGCACCTTCTGTTGTTTCTGCTAATACAAGTTTTTTCTTTGCCTGAATATAGAAGTCTTCTATTTCTTCAAGCATGTTTTTGCCTTGTTTTAATAAACGAAAGAACTCTACTATTAAGCCGTCGCGCTTCTTTTTCAAAAGCCTGTGCCCAGATTTAGCTAAAGCTATTTTCTTCTTCAATTGCAATAGCTCAGAGCGTGTCGGTTTTACGTCAAGCATAAAAGCTCACTTTGCTTTTTCTTTCTTTTCCTTGTAGTATTTCTCCCTGAATTCCGGGCTTATTCTCGTGAGCTCTTCCTTTGGCAGCATCGAAAGTAGTTCCCATGCAATTTGCAACGTTTTCTTTATACTTCTATCTTCATTCACACCTTGCTGCACAAATCTTTTTTCAAATTCATCAGCAAATTTAAGAATAAGTTTTTCTCTTTCGCTCAGCGCTTCTTCTCCTACGATCGCGGCTAAGCCACGAAGCTCGCGACCTTCTGCGTATAAAGCGTAAAGCTGATCGCTGACTTGCTTGTGATCTTCGCGTGTTTTGCCTTTGCCAATTCCAGCGTTCATCAACCGCGAAAGCGAAGGTAATACATCTATTGGCGGGTAAATTCCCTTTCTATGCAATTCTCTGCTCAAAACTATTTGACCCTCTGTAATATAGCCCGTAAGATCAGGAATAGGATGTGTAATATCATCTCCAGGCATGGTTAAAATAGGTATTTGCGTAATGCTTCCCTTTTTACCTTTTATTTTCCCTGCCCTTTCGTAAATTGTCGCGAGATCTGTGTACATGTAACCGGGATAACCTCTCCTTCCCGGAACTTCTTCTCTCGCTGTCGCTATTTCCCGCAAGCTTTCGCAATAATTTGTCATGTCCGTAAGTATAACAAGCACGTGCATATCAAGCTCGAATGCAAGGTATTCCGCTGCAGTTAACGCTAGTCTCGGTGTTAGCAATCTTTCTGCTGCTGGATCGCTTGCCAAGTTTAGAAAAACAACAGCCCTTTCAAGAGCACCAGTTTTTTCAAAATCCTCTATGAATCGCTGAGCTTCCTCATTTGTAATACCCATTGCAGCGAAAACAACGGCGAATTCTTCTTCCTTACCAAGAACTTTGGCTTGGCGTGCTATCTGCAAAGCTATTTCATTGTGCGGCAATCCTGAGCCAGAAAAAATTGGCAGCTTTTGTCCTCTTACAAGAGTATTCATTCCGTCTATGGCAGAAATTCCGGTTTGGATGAACTCGCTTGGCGGAGCTCTAGCATATGGATTTATCGCAGCTCCTGTAATAGGCAATTCCTTTTCAGGAATGATTTCAGGACCGCCGTCTATAACCTGACCGCGACCGTTAAAAATCCTTCCAAGAATTTCGCGGGAAACAGGAAACTTAACTATTTCTCCTGTAAACTTTACCCTTGTATTCTTATCCATCCCATCCGTGCCTTCGAAAATCTGCACAACAACTATATCCTCGCTCGTATCCAAAACTTGTCCAAGTCGCTTTTCTCCGTTATCCAGAATAACTTCTACAACTTCACCGTAAGCTACATCTTGAGCTTTTCTAACGAAAACCAAAGGCCCTGCTATTTGCTCTATTGTTTTGTATTCTTTTGCAACCTTCACGTTTACCCACCTCCAAGAGCTTTGAACTCTTTAATCATGCTCTTTTCTATTTCCTCAATTAGCTTTTTGTAGTTTTTCTCGAACTTCACATCTCCTATGCGCTTTGCAGCTTTTACGTTGAGAATATCCTCTACAGGCACTTTTCTTTCGAGAGCATTTCTCGCAAGCTTTTCGTATTTCAAAATTAACTTCAGCAAAAGATAAGTTTTCTCCGGCTCGCTGTAGCGATCAACCTCGTGAAAAGCGTTTTGCTGTAAGAAAAATTCCCGAAGCATGCGAGCAACTTCTAAAGTTACTCTTTCCTTTTCTGGCAGAGCATCGCTTCCCACTAGCTGCACGATTTCCTGAAGCTTTTCCTCTTCCTGCAAAATTTCCATAGCCTTTTTAACGAGCTCATCCCAATCAGGAGCTACGTTTTTAGAAAACCATTCTGCAAGTGCATCCAAATAAAGCGAATAACTCGTGAGCCAGTTTATTGCTGGAAAATGCCTGCGATGCGCAAGCTTAGCATCCAAAGCCCAGAAAACCTTTACAACACGCAAAGTGTTTTGCGTAACCGGTTCAGAAAAATCACCGCCAGGTGGAGAGACCGCGCCTATAACGCTCACACTTCCAATTTCACCACAAAGAGTTTTAACCCTTCCTGCTCTTTCATAAAATTCAGCAAGCTTAGCTGGAAGATAAGCAGGGTAGCCTTCCTCTCCGGGCATTTCTTCCAAACGAGAGCTAATCTCCCGCATGGCTTCTGCCCATCGTGAAGTAGAATCTGCCATTAGCGCAACGTCATAACCCATGTCTCTGAAATATTCTGCTATTGTTATGCCAGTGTAAATACTTGCTTCTCTTGCTGCTACAGGCATGTTGCTTGTATTAGCTATAAGCACGGTTCTGTTCATCAAAGGCTTACCAGTTCTCGGGTCTTCGAGTTTCGGAAATTCTTCCAGAACTTCTGTCATCTCATTTCCACGCTCCCCGCAACCTATGTAAACTACTATGTCTGCGTCTGCAAACTTTGCAAGAGTTTGCTGCGTAACCGTTTTTCCTGCTCCGAAAGGACCGGGAATTGCGGCAGTTCCACCTTTTGCTAACGGAAATAAAGCATCTAATATTCTTTGCCCTGTAAGCAACGGCACTTCAGGCTTGAGCTTTTCTAAATATGGGCGGGGTTTTCTTACGGGCCATTCGTGATAAAGCTTTAGCTTTGCCCCGTTTTTCAGCACGCAGATAGTATCTTGCACTGTGTATTTCCCTTCTTTGATTTCTTTTATCTCGCCTTTTGTTCCAGGAGGAACCAAAATTTTGTGCTTTATCTCCTTTTCCGTAACATAGCCAAGAATGTCTCCGGGTTTAACTTTAGAGCCCTTTTTCTTCTCGGGTATAAATTCCCATTCCGTGCTTAAATCCAAACCAAAAGCCTCTATGCCGCGGGTTATGAAATCTCCGCTTTTATCGCGCAAAACTTCCAAAGGTCTTTGAATACCGTCGTAAATCATTCCGAGCAATCCAGGACCGAGAGCGCAAGCTAAAGGCTTGCCTGTATTTTCCACAGGTTCTTTCGGTTTAAGCCCGGTTGTGTCTTCGTAAACCTGGATTACAACCTTATCTCCTGCTATTTTAATGACCTCTCCCAGAAGCCTTTCCTCGCCTACACGAACAACATCATACATTTTAGCTTGCATTCCCTTTGCAACAACCACAGGCCCTGAGATGCGGTAAATTTTTCCTTTGGCTCGCATAGCTATCACCTCATCAAATCTATTCCTATTGTTTGTATTATTTTTCTTCTTAAAGTTTCGCTTTTGAACTCTTCAGAAAACGGAACAATCATAGGCATTGTAAGTGTTTCAAAATATTCCTTCTCGCGCTCCGGAATTTTATCAAATTCCTCGCCTTCAACAATCACTAGCCCTACTTCTTCATTTTCCACAAGCTGTTTGAGCATTTCCGAAATTTCCTTTCCATCCAATCCATCTGTCCATCTTATATTTCTAATTCCAGCAAGCCTAAATCCAAGAGTAAATGCCTTTTTTCCAATCACATAAATTTTCTTCATCCCAGTATCACCAGATTTTTCCTTATTTCTCCTTCTTCCACTTCGTGATATTTTGCCCTGGCGATGAGCTTTATGTTTCTAGCTTCCGCTTCCTTCATTAGCACATAAGCTATTAGCGGGGCGAGCGAAAGAGGGTGAGCGTGCATTAGCTTTTCGGCAGTTTTCAAAAGATTTATCTCGAGCTTAGCATCGATTTCACCAAGAGACGTGCTTGGTTCTGTTTCTTTAAGTTCTTTAAAGCGTTGCGAAATTTTTGCGTGCATTTCTTCGAGCTCCATTCCGGCAAGCTCTTCAAGCTCCTTTCTTGAAATCGTTCCGAACGGCAAAAGCAAGGATATTATTTCTTCTCTTTTGGCACCTGCTTTTTTTAAGGAATATAGTTTTCTTAAATTTATTATATCGATCCGCATTTTAACGAACTTCTTTATCCATATACCTTCGCGTTTTAAATGACGCGTAGCTTTTGTAAGCATGAAAAGATATTTTTTATCCAAAAAATTTTCCAAATCAACAAAGTTTTCTTCTTCGTAGCATTTCTCAAGCTCGCTAATCTCTTTTTCTGTGAGCAACCTTAAAGAAGAGAGAATCTCGCGAATTCCACAATCTTTAAGCTTTTCGAGTGTATTTCTTTTCAAAGCTCCAGCACATACAAAAACATTTGCATCAAACTCTCCGAGTTTTTTCATTCGCAGCAATGTTTTGACATTTTCTAAATCGTACCTCTTCAGGTAAAGCAAAAAAGCTCTCTTTGCGCTTCCCTGCGCAATTTTTGAAAGCTCGGAAAATTCGTTTTCCAAATGAACGTTTACGCCAGCTTCCACTATTTCAAAAGGATTTTTCTCGCCAATACCTTCAAAAGCAAAACCTTTATCCTCTAAAAATTTTATCAAGGTATGGATATCCATTTTTAGCATTTTTTCATAGTCAGTGCTTTTCAAAAGCTTAGCTTTCCTTACTCTTATTCTCGAGCTAAGATAAGGGTATCTTTCTTCTTTGAAATATCTCATTTTCTTTCACCGAGTTTTAGCAGGTATTTTTGAAGCTCTTTTTTACAATTTTCGAAAATTGTATCGAAGCTCATATCCACCTGCACATCACCACTTTCGTTTTGCACTATAAATCCTGCTTTTATCTTAGCTTCTTTGAATTCTGCGTTTTTGAAAATTTGCTTTAAAAACGGTAAATCGTTTTTGCTGCAGTAAACTATAGCCCAATCCTTGCCCGCTTTCCTTGCCAGAGCTTCGATAACTTTTTTTCTTTTCTCGCTTTCCAATGAAAGAAATTTTTCTTTAATCTCTTCAAGCATTTTTTCTATTATTTCTTTTTTCTTTTCCATGATTTCTTTCTTTGCCTTAAGCTTTGCTAACGCAAGCTCGCTCTTTTTCATCTCTTCGCAAATATTTTGCGCCTGCTCAAGCTTTTTCTTTTTAATTTCCTCTGCCCTTTTCTCAGCTTCCTTAATTATTTTCTCAGCTTCCTTTTTACCCTGCTCTTCTATTTTCTCAGCTTCCTTAGAGGCCTGAGTAATAATTTCTTCCACTACTTTTTCCACATCCATTTTTCTCGCCTTAAGCCATGCCGAGTATCATTATAGCTACCACCAAACCAAATATTACCAGAGTTTCTGGAATTACTGTAAAGATCAAACCCTTAACGAAAAGCTCTTCCTTCTCTGCCATCGCTCCTACCGCTGCTGCTCCTATATCCTTTTCCCCCAGCCCAGCTCCTATTGCGCTCAGACCAATAGCCAGCCCGGCACCAATAGCCAAAAGCCCGGTGTTTGCAGTAACCTCGGCTGCCACGTGCATCACCTCATTTTCCTTTTCCAAAGGGTGCGTAACGTATTCCGCCTCCTTTGTAAAACTTCGTGAAAAACTCCACCCAATTTAGTCTTAGCGAGTGTAGCGAGCATTCTAAAAGCCCAAGCATTATGTTTATGGCATGTCCTATAACTAGCATGCATACAACTATAGGAAGGAAAAGCATTCCTTTTGCAAGAAATTTTCCTGAAAGCTCGTTTATTATCATTGCTAGCGAAGCGCTTGCTATGCCTACTCCCATCAATCGCGAGAATGAAAGAATGTGGCTGAGCAGAGTAGGAAGCTCTATTATTCCTATAAAACCTTCTCCTTTCATTAGCATAGCCAAACCGAGCAAAAATATGCTTGCAGGAATTAAAGGGTTTATCTCAAGTATGCCCTTCCAGTAAAGGAAAAAGAGCAGCCCTCCCAGCTCTACAACAAGCCACGAAGCTTTTTCGAATACAGCAGCCTTCAATCCGTGAGCAACGTATTCGTTTATAAATCCTAAAACCAAACCGAGATTCACGTGAATCAAACCAAAGATGATTGAAATAACCAAAAGCTCGTTTATGCTGTGAATTCTCACAAGCAAGTGCGGTAATTCGTAACCGAAGATTTCCTCTGCTCCGAAAAATTCACCGTAGATAAATCCAAAAGCAATGCTTGAAATAGAGGCGAGAATTATTATATTAGCTAGGCTTTTCGCAAAATTGATTTTTCTCATGAAAAGAGCCAAAGCGAGTGTTATTACTCCATAGCCTATATCTCCGAGCATAAAGCCAAAGTAAAGAGGGAACGTAAGAAACATGAAGAAAGTCGGGTCTATCTCGCTATACTTTGGCAGAGAATACATTTCCAAAAGCATTTTGAAATTGTTCACCGGCTTTGGATGAGAAAGCTTTACTGGTGTTTGCTCTTCTTTTCTTTTAGCTTCCTCCAGTTTTATAAAAGCTCTGCCTTTGCAAATCTCGTTTATTTTTTTCGCGAGCTCTTCTTTACTTTTCTCTGGTACCCATCCCTGAATCCAAAAAACGCTTTTGCTTTCAGCAAATTTCAAAGGAGCTTCTGCCTTTTCTGCTTCTTCTTCCAGAAAAGATTTAAAGTTTTCGAGAGCTTTTCTGTATTCTCTAGCGAGCTTTTCCATGGCTTTCGAGACTTCTTTTATTTTTTTCTCAGCTTCTTTTATCTCCTTTTCAACATTCGTTTTTCCGAGCTCTTTAACCAGAGTTTTATCAATCTCTGTAAATTCCATTTCTGCAAGCGCTCTTTTAAGCTCTTCGCTTTCATCTTTCTTTGCAGCGAGAAAGAGAGCGTGCTCGTTCTTTCCTATTTTTGCATGCTTGCACGTAACAATATTAAAGCTATTTACCAAGCGTTCGTTGAATTTTTTAGCGATTCCGAAAATTATCTCTACGGTTTTCGATTCCCAGAAAAGCTCCGGACTTAAACCGAGTTTTTCTAAATATGATTTTATTTTCTTCGATTTTTTAAGATTTCTGAGTCTTGTTTCGCTCTCCTTGAGCTCTTTTTGAAAGAAATCGATTTTTTCTGTAAGCTCGTCGCAAATTTTTTCGCATTCCTTTAGGCTTGCTATCTTTTTTTCCCTTCCGTTTTCAATTCTTGGAAGCTTTGAAAGAACATTTCTTACTTTGAGAAGTACTCTTGCAAGCTCCTCGGCCCTTTCAAAAGGTTTTCCAAGTTCAAATTCTTTGGGAATGTATTCCTTTATGTGAAGAGCTCCCAAGGAATAGAGAGCTTCGACTATTTTTTCCTTGTGCCTTTTATGTGCTATTATGCTAACCTTCCACATTTTTTCTGGGCGGAGCATTATTTAACCACCATTTCTACAAGCTTTTCCAGAGCTTTTTCTATAATTTTTTCTCTATCCTCTAAAAACGCTCTTTCAAGCTTTTTCTTTTCTTTCTCGGCTTCTTCAAAAATCGCGCTTTTAGCTTTTTCTATTTCTTCCTTGGCTTTGGCAAATAGCTTTTTTGCTTCTTTCTCGGCTTTTTCTTCGGCATCTGCAATAATCTCTTCTGCTTTTTTCGAGGCTTCTTTAAGCATCTTTTCTCTTTTCCTTTCCGCATTTGCGAGCATGGCTTCGGCTTTTTCTTCTGCTCTCTTAATCTTGAGAAGCTCCTCCATTCCACCACCTTCGTCAATTGTTATGTGATATTAACAAATATATATAAAGTTACCTTCGGTATATATCGATATATATTGGTGAAATAAATGGAAAAGAGGAAACTGCAGAAAACTGGAAGAAACACGCTTATAGTTTCCTTGCCAAAGAAATGGATAAAGGAGAATAATTTGAATAAAGGCGATTATGTATTTCTCTATCCCAAGGGAAACGCTCTCATAATAAAAACGAAAGCAAAGAAAAAAACGAAGTATTGCGAGCTCGTTTTTTCTGGAAAGGAAGAAACCTTTCGTGAGCTCGTTGCAAGATACGTGCAGGGATATGAAAAAATTAAAATCACAGCACATGCCAAAGAATGGAAGGAACTGAAGATAATAAGAGAATACGCTCTTCGGAAACTATCTGGAATAGAAATTACGGATTTACAAAACGGTTTGATTATTGAAGTAATTCTCGGAAACAAAAGCAGAGGGCTTGAGAATGTACTAGAAAGAGTAAGAAGCACGTTGGAATGGATAGTTTCAGCTATGAAGGAAGGAGTAAGGGAAAGTGATAGAGAGCTTCTGAGAGAAATTGCAGAAAAAGATGATGAAATAGACAGACTTAATCTTCTTGCGAGCAGAGAGATATTCGAGATTCTTGAAATAAGTCAGGATTCTAGAAAACTTGTGTATTTGAAAATATTATTAGATAAACTTGAATCAATAGGAGACTCTCTCCAAGCCATTGCCAAAACACTTGAAGAAAATATAGATTCAATACCAAAAAATGAATTTCTTCTTGTGCTGAAAAAACTTGAGGAAAATCTTTCGCTGATTTTTTCAGCGTATTTTAAAAACGATAAAAATACTGCGAACATGCTTATTGAAAAAAGCTTTTTGTTTTCGAAGAAAACCCTTTCTGTGCTTCGTGTGAAGTACTCTTTCTCTGAAGCACGAACAATACTTCTCGAAAACTTTTCGCGGATAGCACAGCTGTGCAAGGAAGCTGGAGAATGTATTTTGGATTCTTTATAAGCGGAAAATAAAGCTCGCTCTTCCAAGAAAACCTTATAAATTATTCGATTCATTTTATTTTTTGGGTGTATAACATGGCGAAGCAGAAATTACCAGAAGCAATAAACAGACTTTTTAACCGTGTATTCGTTTGCAGGAAGTGCAAGCACAAAATTAGAGCAGATCCTCAAAAAGTAATGCAAGGTAAGGTTAAGTGCAGGCATTGCGGCTCGCGCAGCTTGAGACCGAAGAAAAAAGAAGCCAGAAGAAGATAAATTTTACGTGCTTTACGGAAGCTCTATGTATTTTCCCTGTCTTATACAGGCGAGCTTTCCCCCACTGTCTCTTATTTTTTTCTTTAGCTCCTTATCCTGTGTAAGTACCACATACCCCAGCTTTGCGAGTTCAACGAGCTTTTCATCAACCTTCCCTCGGTGCGGAATTATTTTAACTTTGCTTTTCTTTATGAGCTCTACAGCCAGTTTCGCCGCTACGCTCTCTTTTCTCTGCGTTTTTGCAATTTGCAAGAGTTCGTTCACTGTATTTTCCAAAATGTAAATTTCATTTCCTGCAAGTTCTTCGAGAATCCTTACTTTATGTGACAAAGCATAAATCCATGCGTTGGTATCGATTACTATCTTCATGAAGAAAATTAAAGAAAAAAGTTTAAAATTTATATCTTTAGTTTGTATTTTCCTTCCTTATTAATCGAGAGATAACCTTTATTGAGCCAAGAAGAAAGCGTTTCAATAATTTCTGGGATTGCAGAATCTATATGAGTTCCGTAGTTCTCGAAAATTTTTTTATAAAATTCCTCCGGGGTCAACGGCTTTTTAAGTAAATTTTTTACGACTTCCCCAGGTGTGAATATCTTTTTCTTCATTTTCATCCCAAAACCTCTTCTATAGCTTTACCAATTTGTTGAAGAGTAGAAGTAATTGAAATTATTCTCGATCTATGACCAGCCTTATTTTCTACCTCTACTTCATAATAATCTCCACTCCATAAGGCTTCGAAATATGAAGGTGGGCCATCGCATTTTTCATATGCTTTCATACAGGCATCTCTTATTTCTGGTGTGGAAATTTTTTCTATTGGAGGTATTTCTTTTCCATTATCCAATTGATATATGGTTCCCACAAGCCATCCTGTCTTTTCTTTGCGCTTTGTTTTTTCATATGCTTCATTAAAAAGTTCTGTAGAAAGCGAGAGTATATTTTTCATTATATCTTTCTTCAATATCTTTATTTTCCTTCCTCTAAGAGTTCTACGAACTTCGTAAGCTTCTCTAGAAGGTTCCAAAGTATTCTCATCAACTTTTTTAAGAGGAACCAAGTGGTCTTTTGCTTTTTTCAGAATTTCAGTCTCGTCAGAATATTTGAGAAGTTTTATGGTAAAAGTATGAGGACTGACAAAAACTGTAGAGTAATCTCTCTTAAAATACACTTCGTATTCCCACGCTGATGTGAAAGAAAGAGAAACCGTTAGAAGCGGGAGATTATTTAGTAATTCGTAGACTAAATCATCTTCTTCAGGATATCTTGCAGAAACCAATTCTTGAAAACAAATTCCAGCATTATCTGGGATTCTTCGAAGAATATCTGGAAAGGTTAACCCCAATGTGTTCCAATAAATAGAAAAGATAACCTCTTTTTTACCGTTATCTCTTTCTGCACCTGTATATCTCAATAACCAAGGTCCAAAGCTTGTTCCACAAGCTTCTCCTTCTTGAATCTCTCTTACATATCCTAAAAGTTCTTCTAATGTCTCGTATTCTCTGAATTTTTCCCACTGAGAGTGTGAATATTTTTCTGGATTTATATCATCAGCTGCGTGAAAAACCATGCAAATTTATTTTACCGAAAATTTTAAATATTTATCGTGGAGGATAAAGAGACTGTCCTAATTTCACCTAATCACCTCCTCAGAATATTCCAGTAAAACATAAACATATTACACCACAAAGAAAGCAAATACAGAACACGCTTAAACCAATAATTCTTATCCCAAATCAAGCTTATTTTTCTCAAATTAACACATAAACAATTGTTAAACCTCTGAGCAATAAACTTGAAAGATCTGAAAACCTGCTCTACGTAGTTTCTCTTACCAAAAGTTTCATGTCTATGCCTTATTCCCAGTCTATTACATACTTGCTTGTAACAAGGCATTTTATCTGTTATAATCTCAACATACCTTTTATTTGAGCAAAAGCTAAGAATATGCTTAATAAAATCCAAAGTCGTTAAATAATTCCTTGCTATATAAGCTTTCACTGCTATTAATTCTCTTGTTTCTATATCTATTGCTGCATAGATAAAATACCATGTGTTGTTAACTTTAATCTTTGTCTCATCTATGGCTATGCATCTCCTTTCTCTTCTTTCAGCTCTGTAATTTAAAGATTCTCTGAAGAAATAAAGCAATTGCAAGAATTCTTATCTCTACAGGAGTTCTGTTATATTTAAATTAAATTGCAAGGAAATTAGGACGGTCTCAGGATAAAAAACTATTTTTAAAAACTCTTCTTTCAAAATCCAAGTTATGCTCGCCTATATAGAAACTTATGGCTGTGCTTTTGCTCAGGCAGAAAGTGAAATCATTGCCGGAATGTTAGCAAAGCACGGATTTGCTATTGTTTCCTCGCCAGATGTTGCTGACGTGCTTATAATAGTAACGTGTCATGTAAAGGAAGCTACCGAAAATAAAGTTATTTACAGAATTCGTGAGCTTTGCAGAAAATATCCAAAAAAACCTTTGCTCGTCTATGGTTGTTTGCCAAGAGCTTATCCAGAAAAGGTTCGCAAAGCATGTGAAAGAGCAAGTCTAGTTGGTAACTTCAACCTTCGCGAAATACCTAAAGCGGTTAAACAGGCTTTGCAGGGTGAGAGAGTAGAGCTTTTAAGCGAAATTCCTGAAAGCAAGCTGGGATTACCAAGAATTAAGAGAAATCCTGTAATTGGAATAGTTCCTATAGCAGAAGGATGCCTTTGCAGCTGTGCTTATTGCTCCACAAAGCTTTCTCGTGGAGAGATTTTTTCCTTTTCCCCAGAAGAGATAGTGAAAGAAATTAAACACTTGTTAAAAACAGGTTGCAAGGAAATATGGCTTACCGCTCAGGATTGCGCGTGTTACGGATTTGATATAGGCACGAACTTAGCAGAGCTTTTGCAAAAAATCTGCAAGCTAAGTCAGAAGTTCTTTGTGCGTGTAGGAATGCTAAACCCTTTGCATGTGAAAAAAATCCTTCCAGAGCTTTTACAAGCTTACGAAAATGAAAAAATCTACAAATTTTTGCACTTGCCTGTACAGAGCGGGAGTAATAAAATCTTGTATGCTATGCATCGCCGGTATAATGTAAGCGATTTTCTTGGCGTAATAAAAACTTTTCGAGAAAGATTTCCATTCCTACAGCTCTGGACAGATATAATCGTTGGATTTCCAGGAGAAACAGAAAAAGATTTTGAAGCAACCAAAAAACTTTTGCTGGATATAAAGCCCGATTGGGTTAATGTTTCGAAATTTTCTGTGCGAGAGCGTACAGAAGCTGCAAAACTGAAGCAAATTTCTACTAAAATTAAAAAACAGAGAAGTAGAGAGCTTAGCGAAATTGTTCGTGAGCTAGGGAAAAAGGCGAATGAAAAGTGGGTTGGCTGGTGCGGAGAAGCCTTGGTAGATGAAAAAGGAAAATATGGCTATGTAGCCAGAAATTTTGCCTATAAACCAATAGTTCTTAAAGCAGATGAAAATCTTCTCGGAAAATTTTTGAAAGTTAAGGTGGTTAAAGCCGAGAGCTTTCTTTTCGGAGAGATTCTGAAAATTTCATCAATCAATTACAGAAATATAAATAAGAGTAACCCAATGCTAAGTGTAACTGCGCTTGACCAATAAAAAGCTCTGTCTACTATTTTTTCTTTATACAATCTATCTTTCCAGCTTAGACCTATACCATATATAAGATAATAGGTGGGATACGTCAGACTTATATTCATCAAACCTCTAAGAGAAGAAAATACACCTGAAACTATCCCAAGAAAAACAGAGATAAAATAAATTAGAAATAGAAACTCATAATTAAGAATTGAAAAATATCTAACCACACAAAAGATTGCAAGCATTGCTAATAAGGAGATAACCCATCTCGAGCTCAGTATAAAGTTTAGTTCACCAAATTTTGAGAGCGATCTAACCCCATGAAAGTGGATCAACTTCCTATTTTTAAAATATGCTTTTGTTGTAAGCACCAATCTAAAAACATCTCCGCCTAACATAATACACGAACCAGTAATCATTAGAAACATTCCCAACTCTTTTGGCTGAATCTCTGTAACTGATAGAAATTTTCCAAATACTTTTTGAGAGAGTACAACTAAAAATAGCAAAAACACACCAGAAAAAAGCAGTCCTATCTTATTCCTTTTCATAAGTAAATGTCGGGAGGGAACGCTTATAAAATTTTTAAGCCCTTCACCCGGTTGGGGTTCGTTCCCTCCCATGCGCTTCTCTGCTTTTTAAACTGTTCTCATGTTCTTTTAAACTTTTTGTTATCACTTGACCGTGTATTCGATGTTCGTCTATTGTGCTGCGGAAGAAGGAGACCCTTCCAATATGGATTTAAGTTTTTCTTGCTTTTCTTTCATCTTTTCTTCAAGTTTGTGTACGAGTTTTTCCAGTGATTTAAGTCTTACTTCGATTTCTTCAACTTTTTGTTTTAACTCTGATTCAAGCTCTTTTTTCGTTGTTTTTAAAAGTATAGGCCCTGTAAGCTTGTAAACAATTTCCCTTTCACCGACTTTTTCCAATTCTTCCAATGCTTTTTCAATTTCTATTTTCTGCAAATTTAGGCTATCTCTTTGTAAAATTGTTGCCTGAAGCTGCTGCTGAAATGTTTGCAATTGCACAAGAATCTGCTGCGCTTCTGGTGAGAGTATTATTTTATTTTTCATGAGAATTTTTTGGATAAAGAAGCTTATATAGTTATGCACACAAGAATTGGTGGGCCCGACGGGAGCTTCAGGGGCCTTTTGAGGAGCTTTTCGAGTCTTGAAAAAATTTCGCCCCTGAGCCCGATTTGAACCCGCGACTCCCGGGTTTCTTCCAATTTTCTCGCCATCGCCCTTTGGGCTAAGCGTGCTTTTAGCTCTAGCTAAAAGCCCGGTGCTCTGCCAGACTGAGCTACGGGCCCGCCAATTAATTTTCATAACTTTTAGGTTTAAAAATTTTTATGCAATTCTGCTTTTTGTTTATCAATCTCTATTTCTGTACATACTGATGGAAATATATTATTTTTTCTGTATAGTTCCTTTCTTCCACACTTCTTTTTTGTACAATAGTCACATATCGGTTTATTCTCAAGAGGCGAGATGTAATATATACCCAATCCTGTTGCTCTAGAAGCTTCGTATATTTTCATGATAAATTGATTGTAATTAACATTTAAATTCATTTTTATTTTATCTTTCTTTTTATGAGTATATGGGTATACATCACGCTCGTAGGAGACGAAAAGGCTTATTTATTTTTTATACCACTAATCTATTTTCTTCTAAGCAGAAAACTTGGATGGAGATTGCTTTTGCTAGCAGTTTTTTCAGCGGCTTGTGTTCACGCTTTAAAAGATGTTTTCAAACTTCCTCGTCCTCCTCAGGAACTTTGGAAAGTTTCTGCAAGTGGTTACGCTTTTCCAAGTGGGCACGCAACAGTGGCAAGCGCTTTCTGGAGTTATTTTTCCATGAAAATGAAAAGTCTCATGCTTTACTTGCTGGCAGCAATTATTGTAATTTTGATTGCAAGCTCCCGGGTAATATTAGGTGTGCATTATTTGCGCGATGTTCTTGGAGGTATAGGTATAGGAATTTTAATCGCATTATTTTTCTTGTATATAGATAAAAAAACTCAAGAAATGAAAGAGAAGAAAAAAGACAAAAGCCTCGCAATAGGAGCTTTTCTTGTGCTCTTAATTTCACCTTATCTTCTTTTAAAACTCCCATCAGAAGGAGCGATATTTCTCGGATTTGCTCTTGCCCACGTAGCTGTGTATTTTTTTAGATTCAAAGAAATCATAGAAGTTAAAAAAAGAATTGCAAGTCTTGGTTTGTGTTTGGCTTTAATATTCGCAGGATATTTAGCCCAGATTCCTTTACTATTGCCATTATTCGGATTCCTTTCTTGCTTTGCTCCTCAAGCGCTCTGGCATTTCATCGATAAGCGCATAGAAAAGCAAAGGTAAGAGCACAGTCGCATCGCCTTCTACTTGCACGTGCTTTGCTTCTGGCTTGAGCTTTTTCCAGGAAATTGCCTCTCTTGGCGGAGCCCCTGAAAGTGAGCCATCCCACTCTACTGCTGTGGTAATGTAAACCGCATAGTCTAGCCCACCCTTAAACTGATTCCACCAAATCGTGTGGTGTTTGCTTATCCCACCGCCTATGATAAGAGCGCCTGTTTTTTTCGAGGTAAACACTATCTCGCTGAGCAAATGTTCGTCTTTCATTGTATCTATTACAAAATCTCTATGACTTTCCCAGAAAATCCAGAGCTGTGAGCCAACCGCTCCATCAGTAATTCCTGGAATTATGATTGGAATTTTATTTTTCCACGCCCAGTAAATTATTGAGCTCTTTGCGTTTTTTTCTTTTGCTATTCTCTTTCCGATTTCCCAAATAAGCTCGTAGCTTGCCAAGCTCTTTTCCTTTTCATAGATTTCTTTTAGCATCGGTTGAAGTTTCTTTTCGAGAATTTCTCCATAGTTTTCTTTTGGTACAATCACATTGCCTATGCGGTGAATATCTTGTTCAGCAAGTTTTCTGTCATCTAAAGAAAAAGAACCATGGTAGTAGTCTTTCCATATCCTTGCAAGATCATGATCAAGCGTGCCGCATGTGGTTATAATCACGTCGCAAAACTTTCTATGAACAAATTCTTTAAGCACACCTCTTATACCAGTTGCTACTATGCATGCCGGGAAAGAAAGGAAAATCGTGCAATCTTTTTCGCAAAGCATTTTTTTCAAGATTTCGAGTGCGTCCGCAAGCTTTCTCGCGGTGAAACCACCGCAGGTGGAGAAAGCTTTTAAAAGCTCGCTAACTTGCATGTGCTTTTTTGCTTTAAGGTCTTTTACAGGGAGCATAAAAAAATAGAAAAAAAGAAAGATAAATGTTTTATGTTTTTCTTTTTTGTTTTTGTTATTTATTTTAGATGCTTATTTTTTGGTGTATATTCTTTCAAAGAAGAATAAGGTTCATAGGAAGGAAGAGTTCTTTGCATAAAACAGTGAGAGGTTTCATACTTCCAGTTTTTTGGTTTATACCTCCAGTTCAAAATTTCAATTATCTCCATTCCTTTCTCGCCACCACTCACCGGATATAAAATATTTTCCTCAGGAGTTTCTATTATTCCGTTAAAAAAATCGCTAGTATTCTTTGGATAATAGACTCCTTTTTCTGCTAGCCATAGTTTTATTAAAGAAAATGGCTTTAATTTTACATCTCGTTTGCAACCGTTTCCGTGAAAAGCTTCTGTTTTTCCTCCAAAAACACCTTCCTTAAAAGGAATTTTTAGAAGTACCCATCTAGCATATTGAGCAC
>CAZQLM010000019.1:0-16806 GCA_964594175.1 uncultured archaeon
GCTTAATAATAATATATTATTTCTTTTTCTTCTTTTTTTGTTGTTCCTTCTTTCTCTGAACATAAGTCTCAAATTCCTTGGCGGTCATCTTAGCGATTCTTCTTACTGTGGAAACGCTTACTCCGTATTTTTCTGCAATCTCTTTCTGCGTTTTCTTTCCTGTTTCTACAGCTCTTCTAATTTTCCTAATAGTCGCAATATCTAATCCCGCCATAATAAAAATTTAATTCAAAAGAAATTTAAAATTTAAGCCTTAAAAAATGATTTAGCTTGGTCTTTTCAAATTTTTACAACCTCCAAAAACTCAATTCTTTCAAAATCCTCATCAAAAGTTGCGATTTTGTTTATGCCGTAATACTTACATGTAGCCGCTATTAGAGCGTCGTTTGGTAGTAAATTGTAATCTAATTGGATACAAAACGACTCGAAAATTATTTCCTCAGTGATCGGGAGCACTGTCCAGTTAGAAAGCATATCTTTAAGGACTTCGAGCCTTTCTTTTACATCTTCTACACAAGTTCCATTTTCCCAGGCATTTTTAATCTCGTAAAATTTTTCTGAATTTATTTTTTCGCCGACAAGAGAAATTATCACTTTGAAGCACGTTTCTTCCACAACGTTTACAGGCACGAAAACTCTGAACTTATTGATTTTTCTGAAAAGTTCCTCATCCTTGTAAATCAATATTTTCACAAGCACAGAAGTGTCAATTACTATATCTTCCATAATACGCTTCCTCAAGTTTCTTTTTCGGATAATTTACATCCTTTAATTTTCTCAGTTTTTTAATTATATCTTCTTCTTTTATTTTTTTGGGAATGAGAACGAAAACTTTTGTATGCTGCGATATTTTAACATTCTTTTCCAATAACTTCACAACACCATTTTCGTAAACGCCTTCAACAACTAAAGGCATTTTCCTCACCTGAAATGAAATAGTTTTTTTCTATATTTAAACCTTCACCACTTCAAGAAAATCCACTCTCTCAAAATCCTCATCAAAAGTTGTGATTTTGTTTATGCCGTAATAATTACATGTAGCAGCAATCAAAGCGTCGTTGGGAAGAATCGAGTATTTATAAGATATTTCAACAGCCATTTTCAGCACTTCCTCGTTTATGCAGCAAAGCCTTATAATTCCCGCTCTCATAAATTCTAAGATAAAATTTTCCACATAAAGTCTCACATTTTCAAATTGATCAGCATGTTTTTTATACATCTCTCTGAGAGTATATTTTCCGGTTTTGCCAAATTTATTTTCGCATTCGATAAACAAAAGCTTAAAAAATGTTTCCTCTACCACGTTAGGAGAAACGAAAACCTCGTGCCCATTGACGAGAAAATCCAGAATATTCACAGCCTTTTCTATACCGTAAAAATGCCTTATGAAAACGCTGGAATCAACAAATACCTTCATTCTCGAACCTCTCTTCCAATCTTTTTATCGTTTCTTCCGAAAGATGAGAAAAAATGAACTTTCTCACATCTATCTTTTTTTCTATTATTATCTTCAGTTTCTCTCCTTCCCTTATCTCAACCTTCTCCAAAGGTCTAATAACACCGTTTTCATAAACAGCTTCTATTACCTTCGGCATTCAAAATCACCTCTTCTGAAAGAATTTTTGCAACAAGCATTTTTAAACATTAACATCGCCAATTTTTTAACAGAATTTTCGTCCATTCTGCAACCTCTGAGCTTGAGAACAAGATCCAGATTTCCTTTTTGGTTTAAATATTCAAAAAGACCGGCACCTCAAAACCAAAGACGATACAGCTTCATCATCGCCTTTCTTTTTTCCGGAACAACCGTCTTTATTCTCTTTTTTGGAATACAGGTTCATTCCCACTCACTCAAGCTCTTTCAGAATTCTCCCTATCTTCTCCTTAAGCTCGGGTAAATCGCGTTCAACTATCTCCCACACAAGCTCAAGATCAACCCCGAAGTATTCGTGTATCAGCACGTCTCTGGTTCCCGCGATTTGTTTCCACGGAATTTCGGGATATTTCTCTCTGAACTCGTGCGGAATGTTTTTCACAGCTTCACCTATGATTTCGAGTTTTCTGAGAACAGCATCCTGAGTTTTCCTGTCTTCCATAAACGCTTCCCTGTTCATATCCTGCGTGTACTCTTCGATCGCCTCTATGCACTCGAGTATATGAAGCAGAAACATCTTCACGTCCTTCATAGAATATCGACCTTCTCCTTCAGAATTCTCTCTTTCAGAAGGGGATGGAGGGATTTGTAGGTCAGAACATCAACTTCTCTCTTTAACTTCTCCTCAAGCTCTATCTTCAACCCAGCAAGATCGAGCAGGCTTTTTCTTCCCTCAAACTCAATGAGCAGGTCAATATCGCTATCCTCTCCCATCTCTCCCCGCACGATCGAGCCAAATAAGCTTGCTCTCTTCACACCGTACTTTTTGAGCACCGGAAGCACAGCATTCTTTATTTTCTCGATAGATTCCACCTGCACCACCTGATTATTTTTTTCTTCCCTAACTTAAAAAATTTTGATTTACCCAGCTGAAATAACTTTTTCATTATTTTTAGCTATTTCGATTATTATCGATGTATCAAGGATTCCTTCCATTTTTCCATCATCTCATCAATTTTTTTAACAGAATTTTCATCCATCCTGCAACCTCTGAGTTTGAGTTAAGAAAAATTCGAACACCGTGAATTTCTGCTATCGCCTGCAAAACAAAGAGAAAAAAAGTAAGGAAAGGACAACCTCTTTCTGCCTTGGCTTTACCACAGCTCCACCCATATACCAATTACCAGATTTCCTGCAAAGAATTCGCAGAAGAAAAAGCAAAGAGAAAAAAGGAAAAGGGAAATGATTTTTTTCTTTTCTTTTAGTAGAGTTCTATCCAGACATAGAAAGGTGTGGCTGTTGTATCGCTTTCACCGTTTTCTGGGAGTATTGCTTGATAGTCTGCTGACTCACCATTATATGCTAATATTCCACTAGTATCTACTTCTGCTGCAAAGAATACGTCTGCATTTGCTGTATCTAAGATAGCATAAGTTTTCCACTTCTCTGCACCTGAATTATCCCATGTCTTAGCATATACTGTGTTAGTTGGATTCGTTAACCAATAAAAATTAGTACTTCCTGTATACTTGAAGGTATTAGAACAACTGTCACTTACTCCTGTAGAATCAGCAACCCATGTGAAGTTGTTTCCAATATCTGTACATGTTGCATTGTCAAGATTATTCCAGTCAATTGTTTGATCGTCATCAAAGATTACATATGTAACTACTGCATCCCACTCATACATTTTGTTACTATTAGCATCACCAAGCACTATCGTTCCATTAACATGACCGTAGATACCTGCCCAGTGAGGTGTTGGCATGTGAGAAGTGATATTTGCAAAAGTAATGTTTCCTGCTTCTACACTTACTTGGCCTGGAGAAGCTATTGAAGAAAACTCTCCTTTATCCTCTGTAGCTGTTGTATATGCTGGTGCCGGAGTTACTGCCATTGCTATTGGCACTCCTGCCATTAAAATCGCTGTTATGGCTACCCAAATTTTTAAAAATCTTTCTTTCATGGTTTATTTTTTAATAAAACTCGATATATAAAATTATCTGCAGTTCAGTAAACTTTTGATTTTTCTTTTTCGAATAACTTTTCCAAATCCCTTAAATCAAAGCAGTAAACCTTTTTTCCTTCAAACTCGCATATTTTCTTGCTAAAACTCTTTGCAAATATAGCAAAACTTTCTTTTCGCTTTGCATTGTGCCACTGAACGTATTGAGCTTTTTCAGCAAGCTCTTTGCAGATTTTTTTAGCGTTTACCTTTTCTTGCCACTTGCACTCTGCGAATAAAATTTCCTTGGTTTGATCGTTTAGAGCAAGAATATCTATTTCGTAAACTTCTCTGGTTTCGGGAATCTTGCCCCACTGCCTGCCAGCACGTGCGAAATCAAACTTCCTGAGCACGATTTTGCGGCATAATCTTTCAAAAACTCCTGAAAAAAACTGCGGGAATTCGCTCTTTATTTTTTCCAGAACCCTTTCGCCAAATCCCTCTTCTACGAGCCATTTGTTCGGATAAATAAATTTAAACCAGAAATTGAGATAGTTATCGCTCAGATAATAAAGCCTTTTCTTGCTTTTGCTCGATTCAGTAACAGGAAGTTCATAATCCACGAATTTAACCGTTTCAAGCGTGGCTAAATATCTCGACACAGCGGACTTATCCAGGCCTGTTTCGTTGGAAATCTCGCCCAGTTTTCTCTTACCTTCTGCTATCGCTCTTAGAATGAGCATGTAGTTTCTCGGTTCTCTGAACTCCTGCCTTAACAGATTTTCCGCCTCTTCGTAAAGAAAACCGCCTTTCCAGAGAAACTGTTCCTTTACGTTTTCAAAAACACTTTTTCTCGGATCGAACTTCAGCAGGTAGAGAGGTATTCCTCCCAAAATGCTGTAGGTGTAGAGAATACTTTCAAAATCGTAAAAAGGGAAGAAATCCTTCAAAAACCTTATTTCGAGCTCGGTTAATTTCCATTGCGCGCTTCTCCTCCCGTAAAGCGGGCTTCTGTATCCCAAAACTTCTGTTTCCATCATTCCTATGCTCGAACCGCAGAGAATGAGAAGCGTTTTCGTGTTTTTAAGAATCTCGTCCCATATTTTCTGGAACTGCGAAACCACTCCCCTGTCCATTTCGATTAGATAGGGAAACTCGTCGAATACTATTATTATTTTTTCCTCCCTCAATCTCCTCTCTACGGCTTTGAAAACGGATTCAAAATCTCTTGCGCTAATATCTTTCAGCCATTCCTCTCCCAGTTTTTCCGCAACAATTTCCTTAAATTTTTCGACATTTTTCTGAACCGGCTGCCTTTCGCAGAGGTAGTAAACGGAGTTTTTCGAGGCAATGAAATTTTTTATTAACTCCGTTTTTCCAACCCGTCTTCTGCCATAGATGATTATCAAGCTGCTTTTCCCTTTTTTGTAAAACCTCTCTAAAAACTCCAGTTCCTCCTTTCTGTCTACAAAACGTTGATTCATGATTATAATAATTTTGAATCAACTATTTAAACATTTTTCGAATAACTTTTCCAAATCCCTCAAATCAAAGCAGTAAACCTTTTTTCCTTCAAATTCATTAATACGCTTCGAAAAGCTTTTCGCGAATATTGCAAAACTCTCTTTTCGCTTATCGTTGTGCCACTGCACGTATTGAGCTTTTTCAGCAAGCTCTTTGACTATCCTTCTTGCATTAACTTTGCTTTGCCATTTACATTCAGCGAATAAAATTTCTTTGCTCAGCTCATTCAAGGCAACGAGGTCTATTTCGTATGTTTCTTTTGTTTTCGGAATTCTTCCCCATTGCCTGCCGATTTTCGTGAAAAAAAGTTCTTTGAAAAAATATTTTTTTCTGATGAGCTCTTCAACGAGAAGCTCAAACATATACCCCAAATACTGCGGAAATTCTTTTTTTATGCGTGCAAGCACGGCATCTTCTCTATACGCTTCCAACTCAACTTTGTTCGGATATACGAACCTGAACCAAAAGTTAAAATAAGGATCCGTTATCTCGTACAGCCTTCCTTTAAACCTTTTAGATTCCGTTACTGGAATTCTCTCCTGAATTATTTTAACCTCTTTCAAAACTTCTAAGTACTTCGATACCATACTTTTGTCCAAATAGGCGAAGCTGCAAATCTTTCCAAGACTTCTGTAACCGAAAGATATTGCTTTCAATATCAATTTGTAGTTTCTCGGTTCCCTGAATTCCTCTCTCAGCAATATCTCTGCTTCTTCGTAGAGATAAGAGCCCTTTGTTATAAAATTCTTCAAATTTTCCCAAAATCTCAGTTTAGCATTAAATTTTTGAATATACGCCGGAACTCCGCCAACAACGCTCCAGGCATTTATCAGTTCTTCTGTGGAATATGTAGGCAAAAACTCTTTCAAATAAACAAAATCCAGAGAATTTAACAAAAAACTTGATGTCCTTCTCCCGTAAAGAGGGCTTTTCTTGGAGAGAATCTTTCTTTCCATTATTGAAATATACGATCCACAAAGGATCAGCATAATGTTCTCTTTTCTTAATATCTCGTCCCATATTTTCTGGAATATGGAAGGAATGTGAGGATTCGAAATGATTAAATACGGAAATTCGTCGAATACTATTATTATTTTTTTGTTTTTCGGAAAATTCTTATGATTCACAAAAGAGGAAAAAAGAGAATACCAGCTTTCGAATTTAACTGAAGCGAAATTTTTGTCATTCAAAAATTCTGCGAATCTTTTCTTAAGCTCTTCTATGTTCATCTCGTCCCCTTCGGTAGAGCACAGGTAATATACAGCGTCTTTATTCTCTATGAATTTAAGTATCAGCTCGCTTTTTCCTATCCTCCTTCTCCCGTAAATTATAATAAAACTTGGGTGCTCAGAATTGTATTCCCTTTCAAGCAGTTTGAGTTCTCTTTTCCTATTTACAAATCGTTGAATCATAAGTATTATACTTTATTCTCAACTATTTAAAATTCTTTTTCATCACTTTTTCCATATCCTTCAAATCGAAACAAAAAACTTTCCTGCCTTCAAACTCGCATATTTTCTTGCTAAAACTCTTTGCAAATATAGCAAAGCTTTCTTTTCGCTTTGCATTGCGCCACTGCACGTATTGGGCTTTCTCTGCCAATTCTTTGCAGATTTTCTTTGCGTTAACCCTGCTCTGCCACTTGCACTCGCAGAAGAGAATTTCTTTGGTTCGTTCGTTTAAAGCAACCAAATCAATTTCTTTATCCTTATGCCACCACTTTCCTATTTTGGTGAAAGGAAAAAATCTCCAGTTTTTAATAATCTCCAGGCACAAATCCTCAAAAACCTCGCCTAAATAAGTGTTAAATTTTTTTCTGAAATTCTCTATTGCTATATGCTGCGCGTAAGATTCTATTTCCTGCTGAAATTCAGAGATAAACTTGAACCAGAACCTGAAATAATTATCCCTGATTTTGTAAATTCCCCTCTTTCCTTTTCTCGGAGCAAGAATTGGGACAACTCTCTCAACTATCCCCAAGTTCATTAAATTTTTTAAATAGAAGTAAACATCTTTTGGCTCTACGAAAGCATAGTTACCTATTTCCGTAATTTTAGTATAACCCAAAGCGATGGCTTCAAGAATTTGGAAGTAAGTCGAATAGTCCCTTAGCTCTTCAGAAAGCAGGTTTATGGCATCGTTATATAAAAAACTCGAGGAATCGAAAAATTTTTCCGCAATTTCATTTTCCGCATCTCTTCCTTCGAAAAATTCAAGATATTTCGGTATTCCGCTTGTTACAGCATAGATTTTTAGAGCATCCTCAAATTTAATTTTCGGAAACCATTCGAAAAGGTGCTTAAATTTCAAAGGTTTAAGATTTAGTTGCATTGTATTCCTTCCGTAGAGAGGACTTTTCTTCCCTATTACCCTTCCCTGCATAACGCTTATGTAAGAGCCACAGAGAATAAGCTTTGCTTTCGTATCCTTCAAAACTTCATCAACTATTTCCTGAAAATCCGAAAGAATGCCTTCATCCTTCTCCACAAGATATCCGAACTCATCTATTACAACAATCGGATTCTTTTCTTTTGATAAAATTGCTTCAAACGCGTCAAAAAAGCTTTTGAATTCCGCTTTGGGAATATTCAAAAATTCGCATACCTTGTGGGAAAATTTTCTCAGATTATATCTTATATTCCTTCTGGCGCAGAGAAAATACAGAGCTTTTTTGTTTTCTATCGCTTTTTTAAGCAGCGCTGTTTTTCCCACCCTTCTCCTACCATAGATTACAATAAACTCAAATTTGTCGGAAGAAAGCAAGCTCTCTATTTTTTCAAGCTCTATTTCTCTGTTTATGAACTTTCGAGCCATAAATATTATATTAATAACTCGAATATTTAAATTTTCCTATTTTAAAATTTTTTCCATCTCCCTCAAATCAAAACAGTAAACCTTTTTTCCTTCAAACTCGCTTATTTTCTTGCTAAAACTCTTTGCAAATATAGCAAAGCTTTCTTTTCTTTTTTCGTTGTGCCACTGAACGTAGCTTGCTTTCTCGGTAAGTTCCCTGCAAACCTTTTTAGCGTTTACCCTGCTTTGCCACTTGCACTCGCAAAACAAAATTTCCTTTGTTTCTTCCTTCAGGGCGACCAGATCTATTTCCTTATCTTTGTGCCACCATTTTGAAACAAACCCAAAATCTTCCAATTCCGGTATAAGCTTTTGCTTCAGCACCTCTTCCACTAGGTATTCGAAGCACAAACCAAAATATTCGTTAAGTTCTCTTCCTATAATCTCTTCCACAACCTCTCTTCTACCAACTTCAAGATAGTCCCTGTAAGGATAAACAAACTTAAACCAGAAGCGAAACAAAGGATCGTTTATCTCGTAAATTCCCTTTCTTTTCATTCCAAACGGTAGTACGTGCCTTACTATACCTACCTCTTCGAGCGAGGAAAGATATTTGGTTAAGTTACTTTTATCCATACCGCTTGCCGAGCAAAGCTTTCCTATCGTTTTGTAACCAAGGGAAAGGTATTTCAAAATAAGTCTGTAAACTCTTGATTCCCTGAATTCCTGCCTGAGCAGGATTAAGGGCTCGTCGTATAAATTTTTACCTTTGGTCAGCAGAATTTCCCTTATGTTTTCCATAAGCGGTTTTTCCTCGTTATAGAATTTCAGATAGTAAGGCACTCCTCCAAAAATAAAATAAACTTCAAAGGGGTTTTTGAAATATTTTACAACATGCTTAAAAGAAAAGGGCTGCAATTTCCAAATATTTAGGTTTCTTCCGTAAAGAGGTGTTCCTTTTCCTATTACTTCGCTTTCCATTACCGACATGGAAGAGCCACAAAAAATAAGAGTTATGTTTGTGCGCACGAGAAGCTCATCTATAATTTTTTGGAACAAAGAAAGCAAACCTTTTTTTGTTTGCATCAAATAGGGAAATTCGTCAATAACTATAACGCATTTTCTCTCCTTTATTTCTTCGCAGAAAAACCTGAAAAGCTCATACAAGCTCTCGGTTTCCAATCGAAGAAAATATTCTCTTTTCGCGAATTCCGCAAACTTTTGCTTAAAGAATTTTATGTTTTCTGCATAGCTTTCATCTGTTGCGAGAACGTAAATCGAGGGTTTGTTTTCTATAAATTTTTTAATTAGTTCGGTCTTTCCAACCCTTCTCCTGCCGTAGAGAACCACTAAATTAAAACCTTTTTCCCGGTATATTTCCTCAAGAAAGCTAAGCTCCCTTTCTCTGTTTGCAAATTTTGGTAACATAATTATAATAATTCATCTACCACTATTTAAATTTACCGCTCTTTCCGTATCCTTCAAACCAAAACAGTAAAACTTTTTTCTTCAAATTCGCTAATGCGCTTCGAAAAGCTTTTCGCGAATATTGCAAAACTCTCTCTTCGCTTATCGTTGTGCCACTGTACGTATTTAGCTTTTTCCAAAATTTCGATTTTCTTTTTTTCAGTTAATTTTATAATCTTCGAAACCTCACAAAAAATTAGGCGCCGGTAGTCTAGCGGCAGGACACCGCCCTGCCACGGCGGTGGCCCGGGTTCGAAATAAGGGCGCAACCATGTGCTTATCAACCATCCTTGCCGAATAACTTGCCTGCAGAAACTCCCGGCCGGCGCACCAATCTCAAATTTTTCATTTAAACCTTCACAATTTCTAAGAACTCAATTTTTTCAAAATCTTTATCAAACACTTATAAGTTTTGCGGTATTTATCCATTTATGCACAAGTTTCAAATTTTTAAATACTATTCAAATCCTTCTGTTCAGGAAAGAATGATTGAAGTAGCTAAAGATCGAGAAGTAGTAGGAACTTTTCTCAGCGGAAGTTATGCAAAAAGACCTAACATCCTTCTTTATCCTCGCGACATAGAGGAAAAGGTTAAAGAAGGTATTATAGCCTTTCACTGCTCAGTGGAAAAATGGAAAAACCCCCTTGCTTTAAAAGCTGAGCTTACAGAGGAGAAGCTTGCGAGCATGCGCAAAGCTTGGGATGTGATAATAGATATAGACGCGAAAGCTAAATTAGAGCATGCGAAGATAGCTGCAAAATGCGTTTGCGAGCTTCTGAAGGATTATGGTATAGCTCCAACTGTAAAATTCTCAGGCAGAAGGGGTTTTCACATAGCTGTAGCATCTCAAGCTCTGCCGAAAAAGGTAAATTTTCGGGAAGTTTCAAAGCTATATCCCGAGCTTTTACGAAGCATAGCCAGATTTATAAGAGAAAAAACAAAGGAAATGATCTTGGATGAGCTAATAAAATTCGAAGGTGGAGTTGCAAGTCTTGTTAAAGCGGTTGGCGAGATTTCTGAGCTTTCTGCATTTTCTTTTGTGGAAATAGAAAAAGACTGGGGAGTGAGGCACTTGTTCAGGATGCCCTTTTCTTTGCATAACAAAACTTTTCTAGCTTCGATACCCATAGCAATAAAAAACCTCGAAAAATTTTCTCCGGAACAAGCGAAACCTTTTGCTTTAGAGAAAAAAATATTTTCTATACCCTTTCTCCAAAACAAAGAAGGCGAAGCCACAGAGCTTGTAATAGCTGCTCTTGATTGGGAAGCTAAGCATAAAGAAGAGAAAAAGCCTATCGCGCAGGAGATAAAAATTGTGAGAAAAGCTTTGCCAAAAAGAAAAATCCCAGAGGAATTTTTCCCGCCATGCATTAAAAATATTTTAAAAGGTTTGGAAGACGGAAGAAAACGCTCAATTTTTACGCTAGCAACTTTTCTAAGGCAGATGAACTGGAGCAATGAAGAGATAGAAAAAAGGCTTTATGAATGGAACGCTAACAACAAACCGCCTTTAAGGGAAAACCTTATAAGAACTCAGCTCAAATGGCATTTCCGCCAGCAACGCGAGCTTTTGCCAGCAAATTGCAAAAGCGATCTATTCTATACAAGCATAGGAATTTGCTCACCAGACAGGATTTGCGAGCAAATAAAAAATCCTGTAAACTATCCTTTCAAAATCCTGAAACTAGCTAAACCTAAAAGTAAGAGAAGGAAAAGAAAAAGAAGGTCAAAGAAAAGCTGAAAGTTTTTTCAAATAGCTAACTATTTCTCTTGGAACAAGTTTTTTCCACTTTTCATCTTGTTTTTTCATAAGCTCTCTTATTTTTGTCGAGGCATACATTTCGCGTTTCCAGAGTTTTATTGTTAGCACAAATTTTTTTCCTTTAAAGCATTCCTTTACCCATTCGTTGCCTGTAGCAACAGCGTCGAATTTACACCTTTTTAAAAGCTTTCCTGTCCATTTCTCATCGCTTTTTTCATCTTTTACTCCTATTATCTCTATTTTTCCGTTTTTAATCTCTTTACCAAAAACAAGTTCTAGCATTCTTTTACGCTCGTAAAAAGAAAACGGATTTTCTTTTGTTCTTTTTTCCTGAATACTGCCAATACCTATTATTACTTTATCAAATTTTTTCAAAAGAAGCTTAATGACTTTTACGTGTGCTTTATGCAAAGGTTGGAAACGACCTATGAAAAGCACATTAGCCATGAGCTTTATATTTAATCAAGAAAGAAATAAATTTAATGAAAACCGGAATTTGTCAAGCATGTGGAAAAATTGCTGTATTGCTTACATGCGAAGTTTGCGGGGCAAGAGTTTGCGCGGAGTGCAAGCTAGCTTATGGCTGCAAGATTTGCAAAGGAAGAAAAATGTTCAAGTGAAAATTTTTAAAAATTCTTCAGCTATTTCTCTGGCTGTGTTGAGATTTTTGCAATCTCCTTTCTCTATTTCGCTTGCATTATTATTTGTGAAAAATTTCTCGTAATAACATCTGGGAGAAGTGAAAATTTCTTTTACTTTCCCTTCTTTTGCTAAAAACGAATATTCGTATTCCGGCGTTGTTATCCTTATTTTAAGTCCGTTTCCAAAGAGTACTGAGGAAATTTTCATTCTAAGCGAAACCATCTCGAATTTTAGCTTTCCTGAGCTCGCTTTCGAGAAAAATTTAGCACCAAAGGAGCAGTTTTCTAGTGAAATTAAACTTTTACCATTCACTACTATTCTTGCGTTTTTATCGAGCACAATAAATTTTTCTTTTGTTGCTTTTCCCTTTTCAATAAAAACATCTTTGCAATACTCAAAATTTTTAACGACTTCGCAGATTTTTACTTTTCTTGAATCGGCAAAATTTTCTATTTTAAGATAAGCAAAAGGAAAGGAACATTTCTCAAGCTCAACTTTCAAACCAATTTCTTGAACCTGCAACACGAAAACGCTTATGTTTCTCGAAACATTTAGCAGGCAGCAATTTCCAAGAAAAGAAAAATCTTCACTTGCAAACCACGCGCTTTTTGGGAGATTGTTGAATTTAAGAATAACATAAGCGTTAGGCGTTAAATTACCGAGTCTAATCTCATAGACTTTCAAAACATTTTCTCTACTTGTATTTCTTTCGCTTACATTTATCCAAGAAATTCCGTAACTTTCTAAAATTTCAATGTTTTGCGGTAAAATAACCCGCTTTTCTGAAATAAGGTTAATAAAACTTGTTTCATAACAAGGAGAATAAATTTTAACAATGCTTGAATTTCCTACAAAAGCTATACCACTTTCATTTGTAAATCTTTCAATACCATTTGAAACAATTTTTGCGTTTTTCACAGCTCTACCATATTCGTTTTTCACAGCTATAAAGCCATTTCTTTTTTCTGCAAAAAGCAAACTTTTTTCTTTATACACAAAACATCCTTGAGGCAAAGTAGTTTTTTCACATCTTATTTCTACGAAATAAGCTCCTTTCTTGCTTAATTCCTCAAAACCAGAAATTTCCTTTTCCTTTCCAGAGGGAAAAATCAAAAATGATTTACAATTCCCAGAAAGCTTACAGGTAATGTTTATACTTGCGTTTTTCACAAAACTTTTAAATTTGCAGAAGTTCTCATAGCTTTTAGGTTTTTCAACAATTTCCTTATCCCAGAGTATAGAGCTTACAAAAAGTTCTATTTCACCAGAGCAGTTTATTCTTTTTTCCTCTCCTCCATTCATTTCAAATGAAAAGCTTTTTTCAGGACATTTAACAAAAATTTTAGCCTTTTTCGAGTAAAGATTTTTTGCAAAAACACCAGAGGCATTTAGAAATATACCAGCAACAGGTGTTTCATTTCCTACATAAAAGCTTTCTACACTGCAAAAAGTTTTCTTTGCTCCTGAAAACAAACACGCTTTAACTAAATAGCTTCCGCTTGCATTTGGCTTAAATGAAAAATTTTTTAGAAAATCGCCATTAACGAGTTCTATCTCGAAAAATATCGTTTCATTTCCTTGAGAAATGCTTAGGTAAACGTTTTTCTCGTTGTAGCTTCTTCCCTTTAAAGTTACGTTAAGCACATCTCCCTTTTCAACTTTTTCAGAAGAAAGTTTTATTTCTAGAAACTCATTTCCAAAACTTTTTGTTTCAAAACCTGCATAGCCGAAAATCTCTGGAATTATATCACGGGAAGCTATGTAGCTTGCGGTGTAAGAGCCGAATAAGAGAATTGCAGGAGAAATTTTTGTTATTGTTGCAGAAATCTGAATATAGGCTTTTATTCCAGCGATTATCGCTGCCACAGGCAAGGCTTTTATTTGAAATTTTCCTCTCTGAGTTTCGTTGAAAAGCTCCAGAGCCACAGGAAGAGTTAAAATGCTTTGAGCATCTGCTATTACCAAATCGAACAAATCCCAGGGTGGAGCTATTTCTGGAACCTCAAGGCTTTTTTCAGTTTTGCTGAGAAAATACTCCACACTCGGCGCTGCTTCAAAGAAGAGTAAGGAAAAATTATATACTGGAATTTTTTCTAAGTTTTGTAAATAGCTCTTCGCTTTTCCTACCCTTTCCTTTAGCTCTTTTTCGTTCATTTTTAAAATCTTTTCACTTTCTTCGAAACTCTCTATCTCTGGTTTGAAAACAGTGCTGTAAAACGCATGAGCTATAGCATCTCTTCCCAATTCTTCTCCAAGTTCTTGTGCTTTTTCAAAGATATTTGAAACAATGTTTTCTGCAAATTCCTGAGAATGAGATTCTACATAGTTTCCTAAATTCTTTGAAATTTTCTTTAATTCCTGAGCGAATTTTATTATTTCTTCTTTTACCTTGCTAACAAGTTTTTGATACAGCTTGTCAAGAAACTCGGAAATTTTGCCCTTTGCAAAATAAATTGCGTAGCTTGCAGCAACTGCTATAGTTTTTTCTCCAAGTTCTTGAGAAATATGATAGGTTTTAAGCTCTGCTAAATGCTTCAAGTTTTTTAGCTTAAGGTATGCGCTATATTCGCTTTCGTTAAAAATTCTTATTGGAAATATCACTTCTTCATTTTCCGAAGAAATTTCGAGAAGATAAATTCCTGGTGTTAAATTTGTGGGAAAGCTATGAAATATAATTTCACCTTCTTTACTTGCAGAAAATTTTGCAAAAGTTATGTTTACCTTTTCGAAATTTCTTAATTTTATTTTTACTTTGAGCATTTCGTTCTGAAGCAAAGCTCTCTCAAAATTTATTTCCTGAAAAACGCTTTTTACAGAAACGGTTTTCCTTATTGTGCTTTGCAAACCTTTATTGTCTTCCACCGTTAATGAAACTGTGTAATTACCCTCTCCAGAAAAAACATGCTCTGGGTTTTTAGCGAAGGAATAGCTTCCGTCTCCGAAATTCCAGAAATGGCGCGTTATATTTCCATCTGGATCAAAAGAAGTTGAATAAAAGCTCACTTTTAAACCTTGTACTTTGTAGGTGAAATCTGCCACAGGCTTTAAGTTTTCGCTTTCGCAAATTCTTTCCAAACGCATTTGCCAGTCGTTTTCGCTTATTTGCTCAGCTCCTACCAGCACGTAGCAGCCCGGAATGAAATCTCGCTTCACATCAAGCGCATAAGCTTTTCTTGGCAAAGAAGAGTTGTATGCAGCGAGCAGCTCGCCATTTGTTGTGTTGAAAAGGTAAGCTGTAAACCCATTATCGCCAGCGTAGATTACAGTTCCTTCTCTCCAGCCGAGATCGCCGTGGCGAAGTACACCCTTATAAGGATGAGTTTTCTCGTAAACAACCGTGCCGTTTTCTCTGAAAGCTATTAGCGTGATGTTTCCAGATGGATAATGAGAAATTCCAACTGTGAAAAAATTTTGAAACGGTTGAAGGATATAAGCGGAGTGAAAAGCATTTGGCGCTTGGGTATTTGGAAAATATCTTTCCCAAATATTATTTCCATCTAAATCCGTTTTGTAAAGAGCTAAGGCATAGTGATTCGGGTCTCCCGGAGGTTCTCCATAAGATTGGGAGAAGATGAAGGAGTTATTAACAACCATAAGAGAATTTATCACAGGCCACCACCAATGTTCTAATGTATCATGAAAGATCTTCTTCTTTACATTACAATTTTTGTCAAAGACATAAATTATTCCTGCATCTTTTGAATGAATTCTTCCAGTAGCTATAATTCCTAAAGGAGAGTGCGTTACAAAGGTAAACTCATCTGCCCATTCTGTATCTTCTTTATACTTACAGAGTAAAGTACCATTTTTGCTTATTTTTTCTAGGTGAAATCCTCCTCCGTTTTCGTATTTTTGAAAGCTTGACCCTACCCACACATAAGAATTGTTTAAAGAAATTATCATTGCTGGAAAATTTTCAAAACCAGAGCCAGAACCTCCTATTTTTATTGAATAAATTTGTGTTATTGTAAAATTTAGAAGCGAGACCATTCCTATAATAACCTTATCATTATTTCCGTCGTTTTCGCCTTCTCCAAGAAATAGATAATAACCATTTTCAGTAAGTATCGAAACAAATTTATCATGTGTGTGAGAAGGGTTGTAAGTTAATTCTGTTTCTTTCTCAAAAGTTAAAGAAAAAACTTGATTAAACAATACTAAAAAGAATAACAATATAATAAAAATTGTTTCATGTTTTTTGTAAACGTTAAACATAATTTTTTTTAAAATTTAAATGTTTTATAAATTTTTTAGAGAAGTTTAAGGTGTTTATAGTATCTTTTAAAAATTTTTTTCTTGTTATATTTTTTACAAACTTTCTTACAATTCTTCACATATTTTTCCAAATTTTCTTTGAGATAAAATATGGCATTAGAAATCTTTTTCTCTGTAGAAGCTATACCTATTTTATTTTCAAGTACCAATTCTGCAAGGCCACCACTATTTAAGAGTGTTACTATTGGTGTTTGAAAAGCAGCAGCTTCTAATGCAACAATTCCAAATGGTTCAGGCCATCTGGAAGGAGCGACAAGAATATGTGCTTTTTCAAAATACTTGAATCTTTTTTCTCCAAGAAATCCGTGTGTATGTAAGTTAAGATTTTTTTGGTCTAAAAGCTTAGTTAATTTTCCTCGACCTATAATATCTATTCTAAATTTAATTTTTCTTTTTCTGAGTCTATTAGCAATTTTTATCAAAAGATCAGCACCTTTATTAAAATCTACTCTTCCAACAAAAAGGATTCTAAGTTCTTCGTGAATAGGAGGTTTTACAATCTTCTTTTTTGGTAAAATCATCAAAGGATAAGGAATTACCTTAATTTCTTTTCTTTTAAATTCTTCAGAAAATACCAAAATTTTCTTTACAAAGTTGGAATGAACTATAATATTTTCAATTTTGTTAAGAAGTTTCGATCTCCATTTCTTCTCCTTTTTCAAATAATAAAAAAACAGAAATGAAGGAAATTTAAATTTAACGAATAAACAAGCTGAACATTTTAAAACATTAGAATTTTTACATAACGTCTTGTTAAAGAAATATTTATCCTTTGAAAAACATATTGGCCAATAGTCATGAAC
>CAZQLM010000020.1:0-16085 GCA_964594175.1 uncultured archaeon
CAGTTTATCCGGGGCTTTTCGCAACCAGTAATAACAGAGTATATAAACTCTTTAACACCTTCAAAAGCCAGAGCTACCGTGCTCAGTGCAGAAAGCATGGCAAGAAAGCTCTTCTACGCTTCTGTAATTCCGATTCTTGGTTATATCGCAGATGTTTATACTCTTACACAAGCTTTGTTAATGCTTAGCATTATTACTTTAGTTTCAGGAATTTCTGCTATTTTAATCTTGCATAAAGAAAAATTGCTCTAACTTTTGCGTCGCAAAATTATTTAAATTTTTTATTTTTCTTCGCAGATTCATTGCGATTCAACAGCACGGTATCTTCGCTCACCCCTATTTCTTGAGCAAGCTCTCTTGCTTTCATGGGCTTAGCGAGCAAAAGCTCAATGATTTTTGAAGAAACCACGTCTTCTTCAACATATGGCTTTCTTTTTATAATAAGTTTTGTCGTGTTTTCTGTTAGCTCATATCTAAGCTCTATTCCCTTTTTCACTATTTCCTTCATTGCAAGGATTCCACTTCCGTATTTTTCTATTATTCCGACATCAAAGAACTACTGCGCGAGAATAGGATTTCTCGGCTTGTGCAAAGGTCTTTCTAGATTGAGAATCTCTGCCATTCACAAATTTTAAATTCTCTTGCTTTATCTTATTCATGAAAGTAGTTTTCGATGAACGCTGCTTGGAATATGCTTTTCCATTCCACCCAGAAAGCCCGGAAAGAGTAGAGAAAATAAAGCTTGCTCTGGAAGAACTAGGAGCTAGCTTTATCAGGCCAAAGAAAATTGAAGAAAAGCTCCTGCTCAAAGTGCATGAGAAAAGCTTTATCCAAAAACTCAAGAAAAAGGATTATTTTGACTTAGATACACCTAAGCTAGAGTTCAGCTATGCTTTGCTTTCTGCAGCTTGCGCTGTGAAAGCAGCTAAAATAAATGGTTTTTCTCTTTCTAGGCCACCTGGCCACCATGCTGGAAAAAATTTTCTCGGCGGATTTTGCTATCTCAACAACATAGCAATAGCATTGGAAAGCGTGAGGAAGGAAAGCGAAAAAGCAGTTATCCTAGACATAGATGCTCATCACGGAAACGGCACAGAGAACATTTTCTTTGCAAAAGAAAATGTGCTTTACATTTCTTTACATCAGCACCCGCTTTTTCCCGGAACAGGAAAAGAAAGCAGAAAAAATTGCATAAACTTTCCTTTACCTCCCTGCACAGGAGGAGAGCTCTACATTAAAACCTTACAAAAAGCTCTGGAAATAGCTGAAAAATTTTCTCCAGATATTTTTGCTGTTTCACTTGGTTTTGACACGTATGAAAGGGATGAACTTTCGCAATTTCTCATTAAAGAAAGTGATTTTGAATTCATAGGAAAATTACTCTCAAGCTTTGCGAAAACTACGGAAATGTTTTTCCTGGTACTTGAAGGAGGTTATGCACGGGAAATAGAAAAACCTGCATATGCGTTTTTTAAAGGTTTTTTCAAGCACTGAATTCTTTAGAAATGTTATCCTTTATAAACAATTCCTTCTCCTGATTTATCTTCTATTACAATTTCCATGCCATCCTTCAATTTAGAGATATCGATATTCTTTATTACTGGAATATTCAGTATATGCCCGAGTCTGCAAAGATCATCAACCACCGAAACATTATCCTCTATGATAATTCCTTTAATGTTATCCATCTCAGATATTCTTTTTCCGATTTCTTCACTTATTTTCAGGTATAAAAATCTATTCTGTGTTACTTTTTTTGTAAACACAAGGATTCCTTCACGCTTTTTCTGTATGTCTTCTACAGAATCGATTATCATAGCTTTACCTTTGGCTGCTGTTGCTTCTGTAAAAGACACCCCTTCACCTTTAGCTATTATTTCCTTTTCTTTTGTCATGATTATTTTTTCTTCAGCAGATATATAAATACATATTTTCTTAAAAACTTCAATCTAACACACAATACTTATTTCTTATTTTTAAGCTCTTCTACATCCACCTTATGTTCTCTTTCTTCATTAGGCAGAACCACAAAGAATCTTGTCTCTTCAATATCGATATGGAGGATAATTTTTTGGTGTCAGATAAACTTTAAATCTTGGCAACAGAAGTTTTGAGTTTTATTTTTGTTCACTTCAATATACTTTATATCTTTTGTAGAAAATGTGGAAAAATTAAGCGAATAGATATGAAGCAGATTAACTATTTTTTTACAGCTTTTCCAAAATACTAAGCATTTTCCTTACTTGCTTTAGCACTTTTTCTTATCCTTTTCTAGCTCATTTAACCCTTAAATTTTACAAACTCTTCAATAATTCTCTTGTTTTCTTTGGTTATTTCTTTGCAATTTCTTAATTTTTCCATGAAAGAAGAAAAATCGTTCTGGTTTATATAGACGGGCACCGCAAAATTGGAATGGTGCCCCCGCCGGGAGTTTCTCTGGCAAGAATGGATTTTCCGGTGAGGAATGGGTGATAAGGGCGGGTGTGGCGCCCCTATCTTTGAACCCGGGTCACGGGTTCCGCAGACCCGTGTGCTATCCATTGTAGCGGCGCAGCAATCCATGGACTGAGCAAGCTTTCGTCATCTTGCCGCTCCGAAGCTACACCACGGGGGCTTTGTAAAATTGCTTTACGGAACTTAAAACTTTACTTCTCAATAATAAAATTTAAATTCACCTTTTTTAAGAATTCTCAAAATTTTTTTCGGTGGTAACACGCCCACGTCTGTAACCACCTTCGAGACAAATTTCCAAGGTGTAACATCGAAAGCAGGATTTCTTATTGTGAGATTTCTAACCCTGAGCTTGGCAATTTCACTTGGATGGCGTTCTTCTATTATCAAGCTTTTACGAAAATCGAGCTTGAGAAGATTTCCGACGACAAAAAACGGTTTACGAAAGTATTTAGCAATAAGAGCAAGAGTGAAAGTACCTATTTTGTTTACATTCCCCTCTTTTCGCATGGCATCGCTTCCAACGAGCACGAGGTCGCATTCTTTAATGAAAAATCCACGTGCGTTATCTGTTATTAGAACGGTTGGTATTCCGTACTTTGCGAGCTCCTTTGCTGTTTTTATTCCCTGATATTTGGGGCGTGTTTCTGGAGCGTAAACCTTTTCAACCCTTCCTTCATCCCACGCTTTTTTTATCACTCCGAGAACTTCTGAGGAGTGACAATACGTCATGATTACCGAGCCTTCAGGAATCGATTTGCTACCGTATTTTGCAATTTTTTCTCCAGAATTTTTTAACCTTTCCAGCAATCCGTCAATAGCCTCCAAACTTTTTTCTTTTCTTAAAATTTCGAGACAATTGTGAAGAACAACAGCAGTCGGTCGAATACTTTCAAGTTTTTCTGCATATTTTTCAAATCTTTTATCAAAACCGTGTTTCCTGCAATATTCTTTGAAAAATTTCAGGGAAGCAATGGCAATTTCTTTTGCTCCCTGAATTTCAATATTTTTTATTTTTCGTTTTAATGTGCGAAAATCCATGTAAAGTAAATGTTCACCGGAAATATAAATTTTGAATCAAGCAATATCTTTTCATGAACTTAGAAGAACAAAACAAAAAGCTTGTGGAAATGCTTAAAAAAGCAGGGTATATAAAAAGTGAAAGTGTTGAAAAGGCATTTCTTTCAACTCCAAGGCATTTATTTGTGCCAGAGTATTTGTTAAGATACGCTTATAACGACGAGCCCTTGCCGATTGGCTACGGTCAAACAATTTCACAGCCAAGTACTGTTGCTATAATGACTGAACTTTTGCAGGCGGATGAGGGAAATAAAATTCTAGAAATTGGCTCTGGTTCTGGATGGCAAGCCGCTATTTTGGCAAGAATAGTTGGAAGAAAGGGTAAGGTTTATACTGTTGAAACTATTGAAGAACTTGCAGATTTTGCAAGACAAAATATTAAGAAACTCGGAATAAAAAACGTAGAGGTTATTTGCAAAGACGGTTCTATCGGTTTACCGGAAAAAGCGCCGTTTGACAGAATTATCGTTACAGCAGCTTGTCCAAGTGCCGATCATTTACTTGAGCAGCTTAAAGATAATGGCAGGTTAGTAGCACCGGTTGGAAATGTTCATGCACAAATAATGATTGTTTATGAGAAGAGGAATGGAGAAATAAAAAAACTTCAGCATCCTGGTTATTTTGTTTTTGTTCCTCTTCGCGGTGAAAAAGGTTTTAAACTTTAATTTTAATTTTATTACAACGTTTTTTCGTTTGTGCAAGTTACAAAATAAATTTTAAATACCTTTACCTGCAAACTGAATAAAGTCTGAATAGGTGTGCTTTAATGAAAGTTAGTGTGCTTAACCTTGAAGGAAGAGTCGTGGAAAAAATAGACTTACCTACCTTCTTTTCTCTTCCTGTAAGAGAAGACCTGATAAAGCGTTGCGTGCTGGCTTTTCAAGCTAACAGACGCCAACCATACGGAGCTGATCCGCTTGCCGGAAAAAGAACAAGCGCTCATTACCACAGTAGAAGGGACCTCGCGCCGTTTCAGCGAATGATGAATCGCGAGCTCGCGAGATTGCCGAGAATCCATAGCCATTGCCCGCCACACTTATTCTTAACAGCACGCTTTGCTCCGCAGGCTGTTAAGGGAAGAAAAGCTCATCCGCCGAAAGCAGAGAAAAAATGGGAACAAAAAGTTAATAAAAAAGAGAAGAAACTCGCAACACTCTCTGCTCTTGCAGGTACCGCTGTTTTAGAGCTTGTAAAATCTCGCGGACACAAGTATGAAGGGGAACTTCCAATAATAGTTGAAGATTCCATAGAGAAGCTTTCTAAAGCAAAAAAAGTAGAGGAGTTTTTGAAGAAAATTGGACTGGAAAAAGAATTGGAAAGAGCAAAGAAAAAGAAAGTAAGGGCAGGTCGCGGTAAAATGCGTGGGAGAAGGTACAGAAAGAAAAAGTCGGTGCTTTTCGTTGTTTCCAACGCTTCTGTTCCTTTGAAAAAAGCAGCAAAAAATTTACCAGGTGTAGATGTTGTTAGTGCAAAAGATTTAAATGTCGAGCATTTAGCTCCTGGCGCACAACCCGGGAGGCTTACCGTATATACAAAAAGCGCAATAAGGGCACTTGAAAAAAGATTTGCAGATATATGGTGATGAGATATGAGTTTCGATCCGTTCAGAACACTCAAATACCCTTTACTCACAGAAAAGAACATTGGCATGATAGAAAGGGAAAACAAAATAGTTTTTATTGTGGATAGAAGAGCCAATAAAAAGCAAATAGCAAAAGCTATGGAAAAACTTTTTGAAGTGAAGGTCGAAAGTGTTAATACGCTTATTGACAGAAAAGGAAGAAAGAAAGCTTATGTTAAGCTTAGCAAGGATTACAAAGCCACAGACCTTGCTACAAGATTGGGAATGATATAAAAAGAAATAAAATTAAAAAAGAGACAGATACCTTTCTCCTCCATCAGGGAATACTGTAACTACTTTTCGGTATCCGTATTTCTTTTTTAATTTTATTGCGGCCAACATATTTGCTCCAGAACTTATTCCAACAAAGATTCCGTATCTTTTAGCTAAAAATTTACTCATTTTTATAGCATCTCTGCTTTTTATAGTGATAATCTCATCAATAAGATCTATATTCTCTTTAACTAGTTTTGGAATAAATCCTTCGCCAATTCCTTGTATTTTGTGCACTCCTGGCTCACCTCCGGATAATACAGCTGATTCTGCCGGCTCAACACCTATTATTTTTGCGTTTATTTCTCTATCTTTAAACGCCTTTGCTACTCCGAGTAGAGTTCCTCCTGTCCCTATACCTGCAACAAAAGCATCAACATTTCCGTTCATCTGCTGGATTATTTCTTTACCTATACCATTTCTATGCGCTTCTATATTGTCTGGATTCTCAAATTGTTTCGGTAACCAAATCCTTGATTTCTTTCTTACGAGCTCTTTGTATTTTTTAATAGCACCTGGCATATCTTCTTCTGCTGGAGTTAATATTACTCTTGCTCCAAATGCTTTCATCATTTTTCTTCTTTCTATACTCATGGATTCCGGCATTATTGCTGTGAATTTATAACCCTTAACAGCAGAAATCATCGCAAACGCGATTCCGGTATTACCACTTGTTACCTCTATAATTTCCATTCCTTGTTTAAGTTCGCCTCTCTCTTCAGCTTTCTTTATCATATACCAAGCCATTCTATCTTTTATGCTTCCTGTAGGATTCACAGTTTCCAATTTCGCATATATACCTTTCAGTTTTAGAAGAGGCGTATTTCCAATTAAATCAAAAATATTCTCGTAAACACCGAGAATTACCTTTATTTAGCCTGGTTTTATTTTTATTCGCTTTTTCTTTGTTTTTCATTTCCTCACCTCCAAACGAATTTTATTGGTGTTTATGAATTAAAAAACTAAGTTTGAAAATAAATATAGTTTTTTCACTTGTTTTAACAACAAGAAATACGTTTGAGTAATAAAATATTTTTCAACCCGAATTTTAACAATACCTGCGTATTCATAAAAATATGTTATGTTGATTTCTTTTTAAATTTTTTAAGCCTTTTCACAAAATTTATAAAGGTTTGTTAACGAAAAATTAAAAGCTCTCTTTTAAGGTGTTATTCATGGGAAAGCGCATTATAGCACAGCGGCGTGGGAAAGGTTCGCCTACTTACAAAGCGCCTTCGCATAGATACAAAGGAAAGGTGCGCTATGTTAAAGTAGCAGAGCCTGTAAAGGCAAAGGTAGCTGATATAATTCACGACCCAGGGAGAAATGCACCTTTAGCTTATGTTGTTTTACCTGATGGAAGAGAAACTTTGATTGTTGCGACAGAAGGATTGTGCGTTGGAGATGAAATAACCATAGGTGAGTTTTCTCCGAAGGGAATAGCTCCTTTGGCAGGCATTCCCCCAGGCACACCTGTTTGCGCGATAGAAGCTTTTCCTGGTTCAGGGCCAAAATTTTGTAGGTCTAGCGGAAGCTATGCGATAGTCGTTTCAAAAGCTGAAGGAAAGGTAATAGTCAAAATGCCTTCTGGCACCTTTAAAGAATTCGATGAAAGATGCCTTGCAACTATCGGAATTCCTGCTGGAGGTGGAAGAAAGGACAAACCATTTGTAAAAGCGGGACAAAAATACTATGCCATGCGTGCTCGGAACAAATTATATCCGAGAACATCTGCATGCAAGATGAACGCTGTCGATCATCCATTCGGAGGACAAACAGGGCCGGGACAGCCAACAACGGTTTCGAGACACGCTCCTCCGGGAGCAAAGGTAGGTAGCGTAGCTGCTAGGAGAAGCGGTGTAAGAAAAACCGGAAAGCAGAAAAGGTGATATGAATGGCTCGTGTATTTAAATACAAGGGCTATACATTGGAAGAACTTCAGAAAATGAGCCTGGAAGAATTTGCCAAGATAACAAAAGCCAGGATTAGAAGAAAACTCTTGCGCGGTTTTACAGAGGCCGAGAAAAAGCTTTTGGAAAAGATTAGAAAATACAAGGGAAGTGATAAATTTATAAAAACTCATTGCAGGGACATGGTTATTCTTCCAGAAATGGTTGGTATTACTATAGGCGTGCACAACGGTAAGGAGTTTGTTCCCGTTAAAATTACACCTGAAATGATAGGTCATCGTTTAGGCGAGTTTGCCCTTACAAGAAAACCCGTAAAGCACTCAGCTCCAGGAGTAGGAGCTACGCGCTCAAGCAAGTTCGTTTCAGTGAAGTAAGGTGCTTTTCATGGGTTATCCTGTTTCAATAGACAAAGGTAAAATGGTATACGGTGAAACAACGGAAAGTATTTCATGGAAGAAGGGCACAGAGCTTTCTAGGTTTTTGGTTAGAAAAAGCAGAAGAAATTTTCTTAAAGCAAAAAAATTCTTAGAGGAATTGGTTGAAGGAAAAGTCACTGCTAATGGAAAGCTCTATACGAATACAGCTAAAGCTTTGCTTAAACTTTTCAAAAGCGTTGAAGCTAATGCCAGATTTCGCGGGTTTGAATTGGAGAAACTAAGAATTAAATCACTTTCCGTAAACAAAGGTCCCACAATCTACAGAAGAAGGAGAAAACACGGTTTCGGTTCGCAGCTAAAAATAGCAAACATAAAGCTGGTGGTGGAGAAAAAATGAGGGAAAGAGAATTTGTAAAGGAAGGGATAAAAAGAGCGCAGATAGAAGAATATCTTGCAAACCTTTTCCAGAGAGCTGAATATTCTCACTGCGAGATAAGAAGAACTCCATTAGGATTGAGAATAGTAGTTTATGCAGCAAGACCAGGGCTGGTGATAGGAAGAAAGGGCAGAAACATAGACAAAATAATCGAAGACCTTAAAAGAAACTTTGGCCTCGAAAATGTGAATCTAGATGTACGCGAAGTGGAAATTCCTGAGCTCGACGCCCAAGTAATGGCTCGCGAAATAGCGCGAGCTTTGGAGAGGGGCATAAATTACAAAAAAGTGGCTCATGTTATGCTTCGCAGAATAATGCGGCACGCTGCTGGATGTTGTATAAAAATTTCTGGAAAGCTTTCCGGAGAACTTTCAAGAACCGAAAAATTCTTTGCAGGCTATTTGAAATACGCAGGCGAATATGCAGAAAGCCTTGTAAGAACGGGTTTTGCAGAAGCTTATTTAAAACCAGGAGTTATAGGAATACAGGTAAAAATACTGCCAGAGCTTCCAAAGGAGATGAAAATCGAGAAGGAAGCACATGAAGAAGAAAAAACAACAGAGGAAGAAATTTCTGAAGAATCGAAAAGCGAAAAAGAACAAGGTAATGCGATGTAAAACAGCGGTTTTTACACCTTCTGTATCATTCCCTGCCTTGGTTCAAAAACCAATCCCTCTCTTTTCAGAATGTTGAGGATTTCCTCTGCATCTTTTATTCCTTCATCTTGGGCCAGAGCCAGAATATCTTCTCTTGGTATCTGCTTGCCTATTTCCTTTTCCAGACGTTCTATTATTTCCATCATTTTTCTTATTTTGCTCCTCTGCGAGCTTGGTGTGCCTTCGGTTCTGTCAATATCTATTCTTCCTGTTTCATAGTCATAACCAAGCTGCAGAAGAGAGTATCTCATGATTTCTATTGCTCTTTCAGCGTCTTGTACTTCTACGACTGGGGAAAGCCTTACTTTGGCACTTGCTTCTGCCAAACGCATAAGTGCTTCATTTTGCCTAAGTGTTATTGCAACGGAATCCCCGGTTGACATTGAACGCATTTCTACATAGAATTGTTTTATTCTTTCAATGGCCTCTCGAGTCATTTTCGGTTTACAGTATTTGCGCGCGTAAGCTATGTACTTGCGCATAAGCTCAAGCGGAATTTCAGGCTTAACAGCTTGTGGATTAAGCCGTGTTTCTATTATGTATTCTGCTAGTTTCTCGTCCTTTTCTGGATCGGGCACATCGCGAAGAGCAAACTTAAGGTCGAACCTGCTAAGAAGAGTTTCTGGAATGTCTATTTGTTCTGCTATTGGACGGTACGGATCAAAACGTGAGAATTTCGGATTCGCTCCTGCCAGAACAGAAACCTGAGCAGGCAAGGTTGCTACAATGCTTGCCTTTGCTATGCTTATCGTTTGCTGTTCTAAAGCTTCGTGCATGGCTATTTGATCTTCCTTACTCATTTTATCAAATTCGTCTATGCAAATAACACTTTTATTACAAAGTACCATAGCACCTGCTTCAAGCACCCATCCTCCCATAAATTCTTCGTCACGCATCACCGTAGCTGTTAAACCAGCTGTAGTGGTACCCCTTCCGCTAACATATTTAGCTCTCGGAACTAGTTGGGCGACATATTTCAAAAGCTGAGATTTCGCCACACTTGGATCGCCGAGAAGCAAGATATGAATATCTCCCCTTATTCTAGTTCCATCTGGCAGGGTATGCGGTATCCCTCCGAATAATTGAAGGAGAATGGCTTCCTTGACCTTTTCCATACCGTAAATACTCGGAGCTATCGAGCGGATAAACTTTTGGTAAATATCAGGACTCTTTGCAAGTTTGTGAATCTTTTCCTTATCTTCAGGTGTTATTTCTATCTCTTCCAATTCTATTTCAGTTGGCTCTATATAGTTGGCTTCTACATAAAAATCCATTTGTGTACGCATTTTTCCGCGATATGTGCGTCTAATTTCCTTTAAAATACCGACAACACGAACTCGATTACCTGGATCTGTTTTTCGCTGCATTTCTGGAGAGGTCAAATCCTCTTTAAGAAAAACGCTTATCTCTCCGGGTCTGTCTCCTTCTACAACCTCAAACGGTTCTTCTATAACGATCCAGCGAGCATCAAAAAGCTTCTTATCCACTAGCTTAAATCCTGTTTTCCTTCCGCATGAGCAGATTTCAGGAGCTTTCAGAGTTCGCTCGGTCTGCTCTACTTCTATAAGAGAGCCGCAATCAGGGCATTGGAATACTGCTACACCTATTTCTGGGCGAACCTCACTAGCTCTTCTTACCACACCATCTAAAAGCACTAATCTGCCAAGATGTTCAGCCCTTATGTTTCTTATTCTAACAAAGCAAGACTCCGGTAAATTTTTGAATCTCGGTGTGAGTTTTATTTCTTCCTCTGCCGGAATATCTATATTTGCAACAGCCTTCTCTGCCAGAGGCAAAATTCTTTCAGGATTGTTTATAAGCTCGTCAGCTATTTCTGGAGAAAATTTATCGAGGAGAGAAAAATCTATTTCTATGGAGCGCTTACCCTTCTTAACAGCTTTTAAAAGCTCCTCTTCATAAAAATAACGGAAAAACTCCTCGAGCTTTTGCTTTATTTCTGCATCTTCCATGTGAATTTAATTGAAAAGAAAATTTAAAATGTTTATTAGGCAAGGTAAAGTATATTATGAAGATTGTATTTTTTACAGATACTTACGAGCCGCAGGTAAACGGAGTTGTAACAGCGATAAAGCTATTTAAAGGAGAGCTGGAAAAGATAGGACATGAAGTTTTTGTTGTTTGTCCAAAAACACCTGGTTATAAGTATGATGAAAAAACGTTTACTCTGCCTTCATTCACTTTCAAGCCTTATCCAGAGTATCGCGGAGCTTTACCAAGCTTAAGACTTTTGAAATGGGTTAAAAACATAAATCCAGACATAATACATGTGCACACTCCAGCAACAATAGGGCTTATGGGAATATATGTAGCAAAATTACTTTTAAAACCTGTTGTAGCCACGTATCATACGTTAATGGAAGAATATTTCAAGCTTTACTTTCTTCCAAAGAAAAAACTTGGAAAGAAATATCTCGAAAAACTTTCCAAAAAGTTTATAAAAAAATACACAGCATTTTTTTACAACAAAGCTGATATAGTTACAGTTCCTTCTACAGCTATAAAAAAACATTTGCTTGCCAACGGCGTAACAAAACCCATCATTGTGCTTCCAACCGGGGTAGATACAGATTTTTTCTTTCCTCGAGGAAAAAAGAGGGAAAATCTCGTGCTGTGGGTTGGAAGGCTCGGAAAGGAAAAGAGCCTGGAAGTTCTTTTAAAAGCTTTCAAAAAAGTGCAGGAGAAAAACAAAAAAGCAAAGCTCATTTTAATAGGAGATGGCCCGGAAAGAAGAAATTTGGAAGAACTCGCTGCAGAGTTGAAAATCAACGCAGACTTCAAGGGCTACCTTCCGAGAGAAAAACTTCCTTTTTACTATTCTTCCGCTACCGTTTTTGTCTCTCCTTCGACTACGGAAACACAAGGATTAACAATACTTGAATCATTTTCGTGCGCATGCCCAGTTGTGGTTGCAAACAGTTTAGGATTTAAGGATTTTATAAAACACGGCGAAAATGGATTTTTTGCTAAACCAAAAAGCACTGAGGATTTTGCTGAGAAGATAGGAAAGATAATAACAAATCCAAAACTGCGTGAAAGGCTTTCAAAAAAAGCGAAAGAAACAGCAAAGAATTTTTCAATATCAAAACAAGCAAGAAAAATGGAAAATCTTTACTTTAAATTAATCAAGTCTCCGCTAGTTTCGGTAATAGTTCCTGCATTAAACGAGGAGAAATATATAGCTAATACACTAAAAAGCATAAAAGCCCAAACCTATCCCAGAATAGAAATTATAGTGGTAGATAATTATTCGCAAGACAGAACAAAGGAAATCGCAAAAAAATACGCAGATAAAGTTATAATCGAGAAAAAACGTGGTGTCTCTCGTGCTAGAAATGCTGGTGCTAAAGTTGCAAAAGGTGAAATTTTACTTTTCGTAGATGCAGATACTGAACTTGAAAAAAGGTTTGTGGAGAAAATTGTTAGAGTTTTGAAAGATAAAAAAACGGTTTGTGCTACAGGATTTGTTAAAGCAAAAGGAAAACTGCTTTACCGAATAATTTATTTTGTTTCTTCTCTTGCTGTAATGTTTCTGTCTTTTCTTCGATCCCCTAGATTTTATGGAATTGTGTTTGCGTGTAAAAAATATGCATTCGAAAAAGTTGGTGGGTTTAACGAAGCTATGAAAACTTGCGAAGATCTTGAGTTGACAAAAAAACTTTCAAAAATAGGAAAATGCAAATTCGTTGCAAATGCTATTGCATTTTCTTCTCCGAGGAGACTGCAAAAACAAGGAATTCTGTATATAGTATTATTCCATCTACTGAATTTTTTTCGATACACGTTATTTGAAAAACCGGCAGAAGAATACCCACCCATAAGGTAAAATAAATTTTTTAAACTCCTTTATCATAACCATTTCCATGCCCCGGTAGCTCAGCTGGAAGAGCGGCCGCCTTGTAAGCGGCAGGTCAAGGGTTCAAATCCCTTCCGGGGCTCCAATACACGATATCTTTACTTTTTTGAAACAAATTTATTACCACTTATATAAAACCTCATAGGTTCTGATAAGTCTTTTTTAACGCCTATTCGAAAAGCTTCTATAATCTCGAAATTTTCTTCCTCTTTTGTGCGAGCAATTATTAATGGGCTTTTTTCCACGTAAACTGGAATATTGTCAAATGTTTTATCGATTTTAAAAGCCTGCGTAAGCTTTCCTGGCCCATTTGTTAAGAATTCGAGCTTATCTGCGTTGCGGAATTTTTTCATTAGCTCCGTTCCTTTCAAAGGTTCTACGGCTCTTATCAGCACCGCTCCAGCGTCTTGTTTTTTGTGAGCGATTATATTCAAAAGCCAGTTATTGTGAACCATATAAATAAACGTTTTCCCTACATCACGAAGCATTTTTTTGTGCCATTTCTCACTTACAGCCGCACGGGATGCTGGATCGTGTCTATCAAAATAAGCTTCTGTTTCGACTATCTTTCCGACGAGAAGATTTTTGTCAAGTTTCCTTACAAGCAATTTTCCAAGTAAATCTCTTGCTACTTTGTCAGGAAATCTTTGATAAAACTTCTTTCCGATTATCTCCATCAAAACCACCAAAAATTTTAAAACCATTTGAATGAAATTTACTGAAATGGATAAAGATAGGTATAGCATTTACAAATTTATATCTCTTGTATTTTCACATCCGTTTACAGCTTCTTTTTTTATTCTGGCTGTTTATCTCTTGATAAAGAGTTCTATTTTAGATGTTTTGGCATCAATTTTTGGAATAAGTATTATTTCAGTTTTGCCTTCTACCCTATGGGCTTTGAAAAACGGAAAATCTCTTTTTATTGAAAACCAAAAAGAAAGAACACCTTTTTTGTTCATTTCCTCCTTAATACTTTTTGCAGAATGTTTTTTTGGAAAAATTTTTAGCTTGCCTTTGCTTTTTACAATATCTTTCCTCTACGCGGCAAACACCTTTGCATTGTTCCTTATAAATTTCAGAGTAAAAGCAAGCGTACATGTTGCTGGGATAGCCGGTCCAACAACCTTTCTTGTATTTTGTTTTAATCCCTTGTTTTCACTTCTTTACCTGTTTGCTTTACCCGCGGCAATTTCTAGGCTTAAACTAAAAGCACACGCTAAAAAAGAACTAATCTTTGGTTTTGTGATACCGTTTTTTGTTACTTTTTTTGTGAGCTTGTTATTCAAAGGAAAAATTATTTAAATGCTTTTTTATGAAAAAATAGTATCTCTTGCCCCCGTCGTCTAGTCCGGTCAAGGATGGCGGCCTTTCGATCACAAATCGAAAGGTTTGAGCTATGCGATGAGAAGAAAGCCGCAGACCTGGGTTCAAAAATGAGAAAGCTGTAGCGTGAATTTCCCAGCGGGGGCACCAAAATAAACGTGAAGCACCTTTCAATATTTGCCATATACGGCAAAAGCTTATAAGATAAAACCTCAAATTTTTTTCCATATTTGCTTCATGCATTAGTTCTTTCCTTTATCTCCACAATTTCTCGAGGCAAATTTTTCTTAGCTTTAATTGTTTTTACTTCTTTTACTTTTGTTATTAAAAGTAAAAATACCCCTATCAATGTAAGAATCCTTCCTAAAATATCTTTCAGAGTTTCGTCATAGTAGAGTTCTACTTTTTCTCTTTCAGGAAAAACTAACATGAAAGACGGTGAAGCGAAATAAATCTTTTCTGCTCCTTTAACTTTCCAATTTGGAAAATAGGATACTTTTATCCAATGAGGTACACCTATGCAATCGGTTGTGACAATTATTTTCTCTTCATATATTTCTTCTTTAATATTGCAGGTGACATTTAATGGTATTTTTTCTATTTCATCTACAGAGCTTACAATTTCAACACCTTGTGGAGCTTTCTCTCCACTTTTTAGGAAAATAAGAGGTACATCAAGAAAATCTTCTTTCATAAACCATTCCAAGGATACCTTCTTCCAGTTATTTGTTACAAGAGCTACAGGTTTATATTTAGGAATAGTGATATAACCTTCATTATTTTTAACTCTCCATATCTCAATATGCTCAGTTTTCTTCACGAGCTCAAAGCTTTTATGAGTTTTTAGCTCATTTTTCAACTTTCTAGAAGTTGCAAGGATATAATGCACATTAAAAAGTTTCATGTGCTTATAAGCCTTTGAAATATTTAAAGATTCACACGGCAAATCTCTTATAGGACATGAAGGTCTTTCTGAAATTTCTGACTGAAGTACGAAATGAAATGGTGCGGAAATAGAAGAATCTATTAGTAAACCTTCAAGGGTGTGTTTTTTAGTAAAATAGGGTATAAGTTCAAAAATTCTCGGAGAACCGAATAATTCGTTATGAGCGGTATAAGAAAATTCAAACAAAATTCTTCCATTATCTTTTACATTTTTTAGAAATTCCATTATTTCCTTGAATTCTTGCCAACCTGGTTTTTTCTCTACACCTTCGTAATTCCATCTTATCCAAGGCTCTACATATTGAAGCCTTGATAAAATGAAAAGAGTAACTACAACAAAAATTATCAAAACAAACTTTTTATAATGCTTTTTTGTTTCTTCAAAAAAACTGGCTGCTAAAAGCATTAAAGAAAGGTGATGATACGGCAAAAAGCGAACATTCCATATTCTGTTTTGGGGAAAGAAAAATAGTAGCAATGCTACAATCGAGATAAGAAGTAAAAACATTCTCCTTTCATCAAACTTTCTTAAGAAGATTCCAAGAAAAACCGTAAAATAAAATGGTAAAAACCAAAAAGAAAATATATCCTTAAACTTTATGACAGATTTCCAATTCATTGATGTTGTATATTCTAATTTGAATACTGCAGGGAACAACCAAACGCTTAATAATAAAACTGAAATACATATAACCTGTAAGAAATACTTGAAATACTTTTTACACTTAACAGAAAACAAAAAATAGGAAATTCCAGCAACTATAAATGAGAGTACATGAGAAAGAGTCATGAAAAAAATTACAGAGGAGTTTTCCGTCTTTAATTTTTTCTCTTTAATACCACAATAGAACAAGCCTAAAGAGATAACAAATAAACTTACACTTAAGCTTTGCTGGAACTCACCGGCCAAAACCGATAATATGTTACCTCCGTATATAGCATAACTTTCTGAAAATAGAAAGAGGAGAGAAAAAATAGCAGCTATCAAAGGTGCGGGCTGCTTAAAACCAATTAATCTTAAGGAAATATAGGATACCGGTGGAAGTAAAAATATACCTAATAAAGTTACTATTCTGAAAGCTAGATAAAAAGAAAGAAAATAATTAAAAAAATGCATTAGGAGATAAGGAAAAGGC
>CAZQLM010000021.1:0-16028 GCA_964594175.1 uncultured archaeon
GATTGAACCGCAGCCTCCACCCCTTGTGTGCTCCCCCGCCAATTCCTTTAAGTTTGCTGGGAAAGGTGCCGGAGAAATTTTTCTAATTCATCTATCCTTTCCGAAAATATGATTTTATCGTAAAACTTCTTTAGCAGTTCCAAACCCGTGTAGCTCATTTTTTCAGGAACGATGGAAATGAGGAACGAATTTGGAAATATGTTTTTGTAAATTATCGCCCTGAAACAAAGAGATTGTGCGTACACCAGCAAGTTATGCGTTTTGTGAGTGACTTCTATTATTATTGGCATTTTATTCAATGACAAAAAGAAATCTGGAAAAAGCGAAACATTCTCGTACTTTATCTCTTTATTTCTTTCGTAGGGAAGACCAAGATTATCGAGAATTTCTCTGATTTTCCTTTCTGAATATGTCTCTCTTTGAACGGAAAGAGATTTGTAGGCCCCTTTTACACCCCACAATCTCCTTTGTTTCTGAGTGGTTTTTTCTTGCCATTTTTTGTTCAATTCCTTCGCTCTTTCCTGTGTTAATCTCCCTCTCTTTTGCATGGATTTGAAATTTTTGAAAGTTTCTACGATTTCTTCCAAGGAAGGAAAATCTTCTGGAACATGCTGCACAAGGATTTTTGATATCTCTTCCGCAATTTCTTTTTTCATGCTCCTTCTTTTTCCGCCTTCGTATTTCACTAATGTTACTTGCGAAATTTTTCTATTGAGCAGATTTAAAAATTCTCTTTGACTTTTATTCAGTGCCAGTCTGAAAATTAGCAGAGTTCTCGGATTTTTCTGCAAGATTTCTGCGATACTTTCTCGCTCTTTCAATCTTTCAATAACATATTTGTAAAGAGATTCTAAGTCTGGCAGTCCATTACCTCCCGCCGGCACCTTTCCATTCAGCCTTGCGGCCGTATTAGGGGGGCCGCACCTGCTCATATCTGGAGTTTAGGTAGGAGGAATATTTAAATTAGCGGTACGACCCTCTCCCCAGGCGGCCCGCTTAACACCTTCGCTCCGGCACCGGGAGTACTCGAAGTACTCCCGACACCAAGCGGGCATGGTTTACAGCCAGGACTACCCGGGTATCTAATCCGGTTCGCTCCCCTGGCTTTCGCCCCTCACCGTCGGACCCGTTTGCTGGCGGGGAACCATCAGGAGAAGTTTTTCAATTTTTTCAGGATTTTTCAAATACGGCAAAAATCTAAGCATGTTCTCTTTGCCATAGATTCTAATTCTGTAGGATTCGTCAGATGTCTTGTAAACTTTAGGAATTATTCCGATTTTTCTTAAAAAATAAAGAACAAGTTTTGAAATTTCAGAACTCTTAAGGGTTATCGTTATTCTATATCCTTTCAAATCTATATGACCTTCTGCGTCTATTATTCCAGCAATAAAGTTCATTGGAAATTTTATTTTATTCTTCAATTTGGCAAGATTGTTTTTAATTTCAAGAAAATTCCTCCACACGTTTTTGTTTCTGAAATATACTTCGTAGCACTTTTTCTTCTTGTAAATGTAAATCCTTGGTTTGGCTCCATAGATTTCTGAAATATCTTTACAAACTACCTGTGCGAACCTGACTGATTCAAGGTAAAACGAAATCTTGTAGTCGCTGTTTAAACCTTTGCTTAAACTTCCATCACCTACAAACAAACCAAGCAACCAGCTTTCTCTATCCTTCATTTGGTTCCCCACATCCAGCCGGACGCCTTCGCCACAGGTGGTCCTCCCCGGATTAAAGGATTTTACCCCTACCCCGGGAATACCCCCGGCCTCTCCCGGTCCCAAGGCGGGCAGTATCCCCCGCACGCCCGCGCGTTTACGCGCGGATTTCACGAGGGACTTACCCACCCGGCTACGGGCGCTTTAGGCCCAATAATCGCGGCCACCACTCGCGGCGCGGGTATTACCGTGGCGGCTGGCACCCGTCTTGCCCACCGCTTATTCCCCGAGGTGTTTACCCTCGGGAAAAGGCTCCGCAGTGCGGAGCCACTCCGGCTGACCTCGTCGCGCTTGCGCGCATTGCGAAGGTTTCGCGCCTGCTGCGACCCGTAGGCCCTGCCCTCATGTCTCAGAGGGCATCTGGGGGCTCCCGCTCTCACGGCCCCTACCCGTTATAGGCTTGCCGGGACGTTACCCCGGCAACAACCTGATGGGCCGCGCCCCCATCCTGGGGCACCCAAGGAGGGTTTTCCCCTCCCAGGGCCTTTCACCCTAGGGACATTCCAGTACCCTAGGGCTATGGGGGATTAGCCCCAGTTTCGGGACCCCGGAGGCAAAGAATTTTTAGGATTTCAAGAAGTTTTTTTCTTTTGATCACAGAATAAGGTAAGATACCAGATTTTATCACGCGTATGAAAATATAGGTTTCCGCCAAATTCTTTTCTGATCTTTTCAAGAACTTTCTTGTTTTTGTTGTGAATAGTAAGTTTTATTATTGTCTGAAATCCTTGCTTATATCTTTTGTCTTTTCTCTTTCTTAAAATATTTTGAAAAAATTTTTGCTCCGGGATTTTCCCGGGATTATCCCCCTCCCCAGGGTAGGTTAGGCACGTGTTACTCAGCAGTCCGCCAGGCAGCGGTCCTGAGCAAAGCCCAGGGCCGCCACCTCCGACTCGCATGGCTTAGTCTCAGCCGGATAGCGGTGGCCTCCGGCGGGATCAACCGGAATTGGCGAGGGAGCTTGGCTCCCTGCCTTTTTTGCGGTGCCTGCTCCCGCATCAGAATTAACAGAAATGTTAAATCCTCATCTCTTTGCGCCGGGTCGGACCAGGATTTTTCATCATTGCTCAAAACCCCAACGCTACCCGGCACTATTACGAGTTACTATAAACAATACTTTCAAAGTTTTTAAAGTTTACGCTTTAACTGACTGAATCCATTCATTGCTTTTTTTATGGTGCAAGCCAATCGCCTCGAAGAAAAACCCCACTAAGTTGAAAGCTCTAACTTACGAATTTTCTCATCACAAAATAGTATTTTTTAAAATTTCTTGCTCTGTGAAATTTTAGTGAGTCTACATTTTCAGCATATATTTCAGATACAATCATTTCTATCCCATTTTCTCTAAACCATTCTTCTGCTTTTTTTAGTAGAGCTGAGGCTACGCCCTTTCTGCGAAACTCTTTTTTAACGAATATGTCGCAAATATAGCCATACCTCCAAATCTTCCAGTAATTTTTGCTTTTCCTTCCTATCCAACCGAAAATATAGCCGATTGGCTTTTGCTTATGCAAAGCAATAAAAAGAAATGTCTCTGGGCTTGCGAGCTTTCTCTTAATCCATTCGATCAGCTTGTCGATTATTTCTTCTGGCTCTTTAAGAGTTGGATCAAACCTTTTATCAATTTTTCTCGCCTCAAATAAAAGCTCTCGAAGTTTTTCAGTATCTCTTGCCCTGAAAGCTTTAATTTCGAGTTTTAATTTTTCTTCCATTTTCAAGCACCATTACATTGCCATTGATGAGCTTCCAGCGGTTAAATTTAAAGCTTGCAAAAATTTTCTTTCCTCTAAGCACGTAAGGCAACCAAAATTTATCATCTTCCCACATTTTGTCCCAAGGAATTTCACTCAGCTTGAACCAAAAAGGTTTGGCTTCTTCTGTTTCTTTTACTTTACCCTTCCACTTTTTGCAGAGAAAAACGTGGACATAAATCATTTCTATTTCTCTTTTTTTGTAGTTGATAAATTCAAGCAAACCCTGCCAGTGAAGTTTTTTTGGAAGAGCACAAATTTCTTCTTCACATTCTCGCAGAGCAGCCTGCTCTACGCTTTCATTTTTGTGCACTTTTCCTCCAACGCCATTGAAAAATCCTTTTCCCAAGCCGCGTTTTTTCTCTATTAGCAAAACTTTTCCTCTGCGTAGAAAATATACAAGGGTTTGTACTTCTGCTTTCTGTACTTGCGATGACATGTGTTTATTCTGAAATTTAAGAAATTTAAATTATAATCTTTCCGCAAGTTCCATCTAAACGTAATTTTTTATTCTTTTAATGTTCAACAAAGCATTTTGGATTCGTTAAAAAAACATATATTAAAGTCGATTCGAAAAAACAATTCATGGAAAGTATAAGATTTTTCGAGCATCCTGCAGATATAGAGTTCGAGGCTTATGGAAAAACTTTGGAAGAAGTTTTCGAGAACGTTGCAAAAGTTGTGCTTAGCACAATGACAAACATAGCTAAGGTAAAGAAAAAAATTCAGAAAAGCATCGAAATCTCTTCTGAAGATTTGCTTTCTTTGCTTTACGATTTTATCGAGCAAATTTTAATTTTTCACGATGCAGAAAATCTGGTGTTCGGAGAGGTTAAAGTTAAAAAAATAGAAAAGAGAGAGGATAAATATTTTTTAGAAGCAGAGCTGAATGGAGAAGAGTATAGCCAAGAAAAACATGAAAGCGGAACGGTTATAAAAGCTATAACATATCATGAAATGCAAATAGGAAAGAAAAAGGTTAATGAAGAGGAGCTTTACTATGCCCATGTTGTTTTAGATATTTGAAAAACTTTCAGAAAAAAGAGCACCAGTTGCGCTTCCAAAATACTCTCCGAGTTTTATGAATGCTAAATTTTTTCCCTTTCTTTTGCAGACTTCAAAATTTTTATTAACGATGGTGAGGCTATGCCCATGAGAAAAGCGTTTGCAATCCATAGAAAACTTGCTATTATCCAGTTATTGGCTTGAATCAAAAACAAGTTTAAGAAAATTACTAGTGTAATAGAGATCAAAAAAATGAGCTTAGGTTTTTTATATCGCCGAGTTTGCCAAAAGTTATACTGGCTAAATAAAAGCACATGTAACTAATACCTATTATAACTCCTATCTTTCCTGTACCTGTTCCCAGCCACTTAAACCATAAAGGTAGTGCAAAAACTGTTAAAGAAGAAAAACTCATGAGAAGAAAAAATTGTATTAGAAATAAAAATTTCACGCTTGAAGTTTTAAGACAAGCAAGAAATGAGCAGAGGAGAAATGCGTGTTCAAAGCTCAGCCACAAAATTAAATAACCTCCTAAAAGCATGCCAAAAACCAAAAATATTCCGCATATTCCATTCCATTTTCCTATCCACTCGCTTCTTCTATTTTTAGGCGCTATATCAGAAAGATGAAAAATAGACGCTACACCGAGGTAAGGCAAGCTCTTTGAGGTAAATAGGAAATGCGATAGAAACTATTCCGAATTGGAATTGCAACAAAATTCCCAACGAAAAAATTATTAATTTCTTTTTCCAAAAAGCTTGCATGCAGGGATTTGAGAAAAGGTTTAGCAGAGAAGAGGAAAAAAGAATAAGGGATTTTTGGTTCTCGAAAAACATTTTCAAGTTCGATAAACAAAGCTCAAAGCCAGTTTTTGTTATAGATACTCCCCCTCCTTATCCGAGCGGGGATTTTCACATGGGAAATTTTCTGAACTGGTGCTACATAGATTTTATCGCCCGTTACAAGCGCTTGCTCGGCTATAATGTTTTTTTTCCTCAGGGCTGGGATGTGCACGGCTTACCGACAGAAGTAAAAGTTGAGCAGGCTACAGGAAAAAAATGCTCGGAAGTGGAGAGAAAAGAGTGGGTAAAGCTTTGCGAAGAGTGGACAGAGAAGCATATAAAAGCTATGAAGGAAGCGATGCTTAACTTCGGTTTTTCAATAGACTGGAGCACGGAATATAGGACTTCTGATAAAAGCTATTTAAAAGCTGTTCAGCTTTCCTTTCTTGAGCTTCGAGAAAAAGGCCTTGTTTACAGAGGAAAGCACCCTGTAAACTGGTGCCCTAGATGCGAAACAGCTATAGCAGATGCAGAAGTTGAATACATTACGAGAAAAACTAGGCTGAACTTCATAAAGTTTCCTTTGGTAGAGGAAGGAGAAATAGTTGTTGCAACTACTCGTCCAGAGCTTTTGCATGCTTGCGTAGCTATAGCTGTAAATCCTGAAGATGAGCGCTACAAAGAAATTATAGGGCGTTACGCAAAGGTTCCTTTGTTCGGGCAGGAAGTTGAGATAATAGCAAGCGAAAGCGTAGACCCAGAGTTCGGAACAGGAATAGTGATGATCTGCACATTTGGAGATAAGCAAGACGTGGAATGGGTTTTCAAGCATGGCTTACCAATAATAGAAAGCTTGACCGAAGATGGCAAGCTTAAGAATGCTCGCGAGTTTTCCGGGCTTAGCGTTGAAGAGGCGAGAGAAAAAATCATGGAAAAGCTTCGCGAAAAAGGATATCTTCTTGAGCATAAAGAAATAGAGCAAAACGTTGGCGTTTGCTGGCGGTGTAAAACGCCAATAGAAATTCTCAATAAAGAGCAGTGGTTTGTTGCTGTCACTAGGTTAAAGAATAAGGTTGTCGAAGAGACGAAAAAAGTTAAGTGGATTCCTTCTCACTATGCTCTTCGCCAGATTAACTGGGCAGAAAGCATGACCTGGGACTGGGTTATAAGCAGGCAAAAGGTTTACGGCACTCCTATTCCTGTTTGGTACTGCAAAAAATGCGGGAACATTATTTTTGCTTCTCGTGAGCAGTTGCCAGTTGACCCCGTTTACGACTCGCCACCTGTAGAAGCATGTCCAAAATGCGGGGCAAGAGGGTTTGAAGGGGAAAAGGATACAATGGATACTTGGATGGATTCTTCGATAACAATAGCTTTTCATGCTGGCTGGCCAGAAAATTTTAATCATAGCTTGTTCCCAGCTGATTTGCAACCAAATGGTGCTGATATAATAAGAACTTGGGATTATTACTTAATGGTACGTCACTTAATGCTTTTCGGAAAAGCTCCCTACAAGCAAGTTCTCATCAACGGCTTGGTGCTCGGAGAGGACGGAAGGAAAATGAGCAAAAGTTTGGGAAACTTTGTCACTTCAAAAGAAGTTTATGAAAAATATCCAGCAGATGCAATTCGCTACTGGGCAGCCGCAGGAGGAGCTCCTGGGAGTGATGTGCCATTTTCCTGGAAAGAAGTTGAGCACGGAGCAAAGCTTGTTACAAAGCTATGGAACATAGCAAGATTTTGTTCTTTGCACATAAAGGAAAAGCCTGCCGAAAAAGATTTGCACATTATAGACAAATGGATTTTGACAAAGTTTCAAGAGCTGAAGCGAGAGGTTAAACAAGCTATGGATGGCTATAAATTTAACCAAGCGATAATAGCTTTGGAAAAATTTCTCTGGCACGAGCTAGCGGATAATTACCTTGAAATGATCAAGCACAGAATTTATTCTAATGATGAAAGCGTTAAATTCGTTCTCTACACTTTGCTCAAGGAACTTTGCATAATGCTATCTTGCTTCATGCCTTTTGTTACAGAAGCAATTTATCAAAGGTTATTTGCAAAGCAGGAAAAAGAAAGCATTGCTCTTGAATCATGGCCAGAATTCGAGGAAAGATTTTTCGATATAAAAGCAAAGCAAGCAGGAGAACTAGCAAAAAATATAATCTCTGCTTTAAGGCAGTGGAAATCTAGGCATAAACTTTCTTTGAAAGAAGAGATAGGTAAAATCGTTATAGAGTGCGATAAGGAAACGGAAGAACTTGTTAAAAAAGTAGAAGATGTGATAAAAGGTGCAGCGCATGTTAAGCAAATAGAATTTGGCGAAGCTGAGGAAATAGAAGTTGAAAGAATGAAAATTGACGTGATGAAATAATTATTCATATCCTCCAAAAAATTTCAACTTCTTTATTTTTCACATAATTTTCTACCTTCTCTAAATTTCCTATAAGGTAATGCGAGCTTATCTTAGATTTTTCAAAGCCTATTTTCAAGTAAAATTTATAGGCCGAGTTTCTAGGAAGAACATGAGCTTCTTTTTTGTTTTCATACCTTAATGCTATGTAAATTAAAGAGCTTCCGTATCCTTTGTTTCTGAAGTTTCTGTGCACATGAATGTCTGTAATGATTATATGTTCGTTCATGCACAGATATCTAATATAAGCTCTGGTAAATTTTTTCCGCATGATATATATTTCCTTTTCCTTTGTTTTTCCGAATTCCCTATGGTAGAAATTTTCTATTTCTTCAGAAATTTTCAAACTTCCTATCTTTTTCATTGATAAGTTAAAATCCATGCTAAACTTTAAGTTCTTTAAATTTAAATTTGCTTTATGATCGATGTTCATTGCCATTTAGAGCAAGAGGATTTTGCAAAAGACTTAGAGGAAGTAATAAAAAGAGCTAGGGAAAGCGGTTTAAAAGCTATAATTACTTGCTGCGCTAATCCAAATGATTTGAAAAAAAGCTTAGAAATTGTTGAAAAATATAAAAACTATGCTTTTCTAACAGCAAGTATCCACCCTATTCATGTTCCAGAATTTGGCGATGAGCAAATTATTGAATTCTTGGAAAAAATAAAAGAACTTGCAAAAGCTGGCAAGATTGTAGGGATAGGAGAAACAGGTTTGGATTACTATTGGGTTAAGGATGAAAAGCAAAGGGAAAGACAAAAAGAAGTGTTTCACTTGCATATAGAGCTTGCGAAAAAATTAAAGCTACCTCTGGTTGTGCATAGCAGAGAAGCAAATGAAGAAACAGTAAAAATCTTAGACGAATTTAATTACGAAAAAATACTCTGGCATTTTTTCGGAGATAAAAAGCTTGTAAGCTGGTTAATAGCAAAGAATTATAAAGCTAGTTTTAACACATTTTTGCTGAAAAGCAAAACTCATAAAAAAATAGTTAAAAAGCTCCCTTTAGAACAAATCTTACTTGAAACCGATTCTCCTTGGCTCGGTTTTGGAAAAAGAAACGAGCCCAGCGCAATTGTAAAAGTTGCTGAAAAGATAGCTGAAATAAAAAAGCTTGGTTTTGAAGAAGTTTGGCAAAGCTGCGGAAGAAATGCAAAAGAATTTTTTGAATTGAATGTAAAGTCATTTTAAAAATTTTAAAACCACCTGGCCAAAGAGCTTTGAGCTTCTTTGCTCTGCTCCAAAATTTTCACATGCTTCTCAACCCGCTCATACGAAAATTCGAACTCATCAACAAGAATTTTTATCACTTTCTCTTTGTCTGGTGCATTAAATTTAATTTCTTTTACATCAACACAAGGAGGCTCTAAGAAAAACTCGTAAATATCTTTTGCATCTATTGGCTCAAGCCCGTGCTCATTAAACTGCTTGTCCCAATCTACTTTTTTGAGAAGAGCATCGAGAGTTTTACAGTTTTTCACAAGCTCCAAAGCTTTTTTCGGGCCGTAACCTTTTATTCCTGGATTGTAATCTGTTCCAACTATCATGCCAATCATAATTAATTGCTCTCTTGTAATACCAAGCTCTTTTAGCACGAGCTCAAGCTCTATCACTTCTGGTTTTATCTCTATGTAAATATCCTTTCTCGGAACCTTTCTTCTCCCTGTTATTGAAAGATTCCTAACAAGAATAGGTGAGCCGAAAAGCAAAGAATCATAATCCTGCGAGCCGGCAGCATAAACTTTGTTTGCTTTTGCCAAGCAGGCGCATTGAGCTTCGCCTTCGCTTGGTGCTTGAATCCACGGAATACCCATAGCGCTTAGCAAAGCCTTTGCCTGCTCTACCATTTCTTCAGTAAGCACTGCTGTAGCTTGAGCTGTTATGCGAATCTCTTCTACATCGCCAACAGCTTTTGCCTGCTCAAACCTTGCAAGCATTTCTTGTTTAAGTTTTTTCCTTTCTTCCTGAGTTTTTTCTTTAAAGCTTGGAGGAGCTCCGTCGAAAACGTAGACAGGGCGAATACCTTTTTCCATTAAATTTATTGTGCGATAAAAAAGCCCGGATAAATGGCTCGTTATCCTGCCTTTTGAATCTTTTAATGGCTCACCTGTTTCGCGATCTCGAATTATGCTAAGAAATTGGTAAAGAGTGTTGAAAGCGTCTATTGCAATTTTCTTTCCTGAGAGCTCTTCAAGCTCGATTTCCTTTTTCGGAATAATTTCGCGGAGCTGCACACCCATATAGAGAATTTTACTAAAATAACTTAAATTATTTACTCTCCACAATAATTAAAGTTTCAAGCTCTTTCTTTTCTTCTTTTTCGAGATAGCATTTAAATTCCATTTTGTTACCGCTTTCGAAATCTATTTCCCAACCCTTTGTGATAGCTTTCCCGTTTTTTACAACTCCGTAACCTCCGCAGATTTTTCCTGCAAGAGGATGGGTAACATTATTAAATTTGTAACAGTAGCATTTGACTTTCCACCCCTCATATTTTGAAGGAACGGAATAGTTTAGCTCGAAGCTTGTTCCTTTCTTTCCTACAACTTTATTGCCAGCGCAATTTACATTTTTGCTACACTCGAAATTTGGAAAAAGAATTAAAGTTTTCGAATTCTCCGTCGTTACGCAACAAGAAGCAAAAAGAATGAAGAGCAATGCTAAAGCTGTAGCAACTTTTTCCATCTCACCCACCTATTTTGCTAACATCGTAAAAGCTTTTATAATCCACAAGCTTTTTGAGCTTTTCTACATCGCGCTTGTAAAAATCTTGGGCAAGCTTTCTTTTCTTTTTTCTTTCCCAGGCTTTTATGCTCATAGAAAACTTTTTCTGTATCTTATCTCTATACCACTCTGGGATAACGTTAAAGGCGCAGAAAGGTACAATTTTTCCATCTGGCTGGGCATAGTGAATGCAGCACCTCTGCACTCTAGCTATATCGTAGTTATACAAATCCATGAAATGCATCATTCCAACGAAAAGAGCTTTGTGATGGATTTCTCCCAAGCTTTTGTAATCGTGCTTTACCATTGCTTTGAAAAGCATTTTTGCAAAATCCAAACCCTTTGGCTGAGCTTTGCGATCAATGAAACTGCGGAGCTTGAAAAGGACTTTTAAAGCAACTAAAACTTTGCTTTTGCCTTTCTCAAGTTCTTCAGCTCTCTCCTCAAGATATTCAAGCAAACCCTCAACATCAACGAATCTTGGCAAAGGTACGAATTTGCTGTCTTTTCCTTTGAAAATATAAGTAGCCATTCCGCAGGCGAAATGCGAGGTTAAGTAATATTGCGGCTCTTTTGTTAAAGCTTCAACAAAGCGTGAAAGAGCGTAAGGTGTTGGAACTGGGTAGAAATCTTCTTTCTCAACAATACCTGTTTCGCAAAGCTTTTCTATAACTTCTGGTATTGTTATTCTGTACTTTTTTACCTCAGCTTTGGTTAGCTTTCCAACAAGAGAAACCGGCTGGTAATTGACTCCGCGCACAATATCCATGTGCTTTAAACCAAACTTCAGAATATTTCCTACCTCGCTATCGTTTATTGTTTTGACAACAGTCGGTACAAGCACTATGCCAAGCCCGGCTTTTCTGCAATTTTCCATAGCTAAAGGGATTTCCCAGTAATTTTTTGGATTTGTTTTTGGGCTTAATCCGTCGAAGCTCAGATAAACTGTGTTAACACCGGCTTTTCTCACCTTTACAGCGAGCTCTTCATCCAGAGCTAAACGAATTCCGTTTGTGTTGAGCTGCACATGATCAAAACCAAGTTTTTTCGCGAGTTTTATTATTTCTATTAAATCTTCTCTCAAACAAGGCTCCCCGCCTGTTAGCTGCACAGCTTTCGCTGGGACAGGGCGCATAGCTCTAAGAGCTCGAAGCATTTTTTCTATTGTTTTCAAATCCGGCTCGTAAACATAGCCCATAGCTTTTGCATAGAAAAAGCAGTAAAAGCACTGCAAATCACAGCGATTTGTTACAACTATATTCGCTAAAGCTGTATGCGATTTATGTCTCGAGCATATACCGCAATTCTCTGGGCAAAGCTTCTGCACAGGAATTGCGTTACTCACTCCTTTACCATCGCGAGCAAATTTTTTGGCTCTTAGATAAAGCTCGTAATCTGCCCAGTAAATATCTTCGAAAACACCATGCTTTTCGCAGAGCTTGCGTATATGCACTTTGTTTTCTTTTTCAAAAATCAGGGCGGGTATTCGCTTCAAGCATTCTGGACAAAGGCTAGAAGTTTCTTCTATAAACCTTTCTCCTTTTTTTAAAGCCAGCCCTTTCATGTAACCACTTTAATATATTTTAAACTTTTAAAATTATTTAAAAGTTCGCTAACTTAAATATTTTATGGCTAAGGCAAAGCTTTCAAGGCTCAAGGAAATAGAAAAGGATATCTATTCTCTTTTTGCAGAAGTTGCAAGTTTTCTTGGTTATAGCGAGATACACGGAAGAATAGTTGCAGCACTGCTTGTAAAGGGAGGTAAAGCTAGCTTGCAGGAGATTGCAAAGGAAACAGGCTACTCTCCTTCTATGATCTCTCTTTCTCTCGATTTTCTCGAATTTTTTGAAATAATAAAAAAAGTAAAAAGAGCTGGTGATAGAAAGCTCTACATAGAGCTTCAGGGTGATTTGGTAGAAGCTTTGAGAAAGGTTTTTGTCAGCAGGCTTGAAAGAAGTCTTAGCAACACGCTTAAAAAATTTGAGAGTTATAGGAGAGAGCTCAAAGGAAATAAACAGGAAGAAGCTCTAAAAATACTTAAAGCAATAGAAGTCCTAGAGGAAGAAATAAAACGACTGAAAAAGTTTATGGCCTTAATCAAATAATCTTTAGCTTTTTATCACTCCCTCTCCGAATTTTTCCAAAATTATTCTGTTAATGTCCTTACCTTCTTTTAGCTCTATTTTCTCTGGCAAAGCGTGCAAATGTGCTATGTTGCAGCGTCTTTTCCTTACTTTTGGGCCTTGCACAACTACGAAATTTTCATCCACAATTTCAAGAACAACGCAATACTTTCCAGCTTCTCTTCCAGCAAGTTTAACGCATACCCTTCCCGGCTCGAAAACGCTCATTTGCCTATCACCTTCATTGCAATAGCCTTTATCTTTTCGCGCATGCATTTTGAGCAAAGCTCCGGGAATGCTCTTTCTGGACGGCGCTGAACTTTCGGCAGCTTCCTGAGCTCGCTTGGTCTTAGACGTGCTCGCACGATTTTCTTACCACACATTCCGCAATGAGCATAATTTGGTTTTTGTTTTCTGAAATGTACAGTAAGCCTATTTCCAGGAGTTCGCTTGACTATTTTCTTTATTTTTGTGCTTCTCAAAAATCTCCGCATTCAACTCACCTAACAGATTTGTATGGCTAAATATTTTTAAAGTTTCTTCCCAACCAAGAAAAAAACAAGACATTTGCATTAGCGACAAGCAACCTGCCAAATTTCAAAGCTTCCTCATCAGAAAGATTGCTTTTTTCTGCAAGCATTTAAAGCAAACTTTTACTTAAAGTTATTTAAATATTAAAGTTAAATGGGTGTCATGAGGCTCTTAGTTACTTATTCTGAACCTCATAGTGAAGAACCAGCAAAAATTTTATTTGATAATTTAAGAGAAGAATCCGAATTAGAAAATATATATTTCTGGGAGCCTGATATCATCTTTGAAGAATTCTATCAAACTCTTCTTTGCAAAATGCTTAAAGAACTTGGTTATATAGATGTTAGGAAAACATTTTTGAAAGACTACGAAGAAAAGGATTGGAAACATTTGAAGGAAGAATGGGATAGGATGTGGAATGAAGTTTTTGGAGAAAGAGAATATATCATAGTGGGCGAGTTTATGGAAGGAGGTAAAATAGAGTTTTTTTCAAAAAATAAAAGAGAGGAAGAATTTTTTGAAATAGTGGAGCATGCACAGGCTTATGCACGTGATTTCTGGAGAAATGAAATTTTACAAGCAATGTTAGAAGAAAACTGTGAAAGAGCTTTAGAGCTTCATTGTGGAATAAGATGGCATCTACTAAAAGTTATTGATAGGATTTGCGGGTTTAAGAAATATCGATCAAAAAGCGAGTTGTATATTCCTATAAAAGCTCAGGAAGAAGTAGATGAAACAATTAGGAAAGCATTCAAAAGGAAATTTAAAGCTAATGTAAAGAAGAGCTGGTATAAAGAACCTGTTTATGGATTGGAAATGTATTTTTGGGCAAGTCGAGATTCCAAGCATATATTCCCTATGGTAAAACCTTCTGAAAGTTGGTTTTTACCGCGTACAGCACAACTTCCCGGAGAATTGAGGGAATATGCAGTTTTACCAAAATATGAATCAAGAATATTAACCGAAGAAAAAAGTAACAAAGAACTTCTCAAAAAATATCAGAAAAGGTTGAAAGAAACACTAGAATATTTAGATGAAAAGCTGAACAGCTATAATTCCCGAGCAAAGCTTTTGCATGAAAGCAATAAAATCTCTTAGTTCTGCGCTCCAGCAAGGAAAACCACTGCTAATTTCATTCCTAAAGTCAAAGGTTCATGTACCATTTTCCCTTATCGCAAATGATCTTTAATTCTCCAATCAACCGAAAAGATTTATTTAAGAAAACAACAAAAAACTATTATGAACCAAAAAACCATTTTTCCAGCTTTGCTGCTCTTTCTAGCTTTACTTTCAAACCCAGCCCTTTCCCAAACCTACAACTGGCAGGCTTCAGAGGAAAGAGGAGTCGCTCAACAATCTTCAGCGAACTGGAGATTCAACTTTACCATAACCAACAACTGGGAAAACATAACCCAGGTCAACATTACCCTACCAGCCGGCTTTTCCTTTATTTTAGGCTCCAACTCTACAACAGCTGAAGGAGCAACCTTTTCCAACACCTCAGATACTTTAACCTGGGAAAATTCTACTTGCCTAATAGCAAACAACAGCCAAGAATCCTTCTATTTTAATACAACCATTCCCTCAACCTTAGGCTCCTATAATTTTACAATAACAGTCAAAGGAATTTCCGGAACAACAGACAAAATGAACGTAACCATAAAAGTCCAAAACATTTCGGTTTCCATTAATCTAGATAAAACCATAGTCAATCCAGAAGAAAATATAACAATCTCAGGTCAAGCTTTACTCTTACCAGACAACACTCCTGTAGCTAACAACCCAATTTCTATTTGGTTGGATGGAAATAAATGGCTAAATCTAGTAGAAGGATGGAACTGCAAAGGAGACTGTGTTAACCTTCACAACCAAGGCTGGAAATACCGCAAACCAATAACTGTTTCTAACCAAGCAGGCAACCTTTCAAACTACCAAGTCAAAATCGAAATAAACCTTTCCAAGGAATTTGCCCAAGGAAAAATCCAGCAATACTGCCAGGATGTTAGATTTACTTGGCTTAATACAACCTCTAACCAAGAACAAAAAATCTCTTACTGGATTGAACAATGCAATTTAACAGCTAATGATATTGCTATCTTCTGGATAAAAGTTCCTTTCTTGGAGAACAACGCCACTGGAAAGGTTTATCTTTACTATGGAAACCCAGAGGCAAGTTCAGAGAGTAATGCTACAAAAGTTTTTGAGTTTTTTGATGATTTTGAAGATGGAGATTATACTGATAAATGGCAAAAATTCGGAAACTGTGGAAATACAGAGCCGGTAGAAGAGAACGGTTGGCTGAGAGTAAAATGCACAGGAGACGGAAGTTGGTGTTCTGAAGGAGTTGAAACGCTTCAGACCTTCTCTGGTAACTTTGAAGTCATAGCAAAATACAGGGACGAAAAGCCAGGCTGCGGATATGCAGATAAGTGGGTCCATAACTTCAGAGTTGGAGATAGAACAGGAACAAACCCTTACGTTACCTTTTACCGCTCGGAAACTGATTGGGGATTCAACTATAAGCTTGACGACGGAACTACAGGGAGCAATAGTGTTGGAAGTAGAGATAGCGATTGGCATATAATTCAAATTAGAAAATTTGGATCGCAATGGGAAACTGTGTGGGACGGTAGTATTATTAACCAGCCAAGCCCAATTTCATATGAATCAAACAAAATAGCTTTTTGGGCAGAACCTGCAGAGTGCGGTAGCAATTGCCCTGGTGCGGCTGCAGATTTGGATTGGGTAAGAGTAAGAAAATACGCCTCCCCAGAACCTTCCATCTCAAGCATAGGAGAAGAACAAGCAATAACCTCAATCGACTCCCAAGGAAACTACTCCTATGTTTTCAAAGTCCCTCTAGAGGCAGGAACCCACGAGATAAAGGTTAACCTAACCAATCCTAATGGAATCGAAGGAGAAAACTCGACCACCTTCGTCTCGAGGATAGCGATAAGAGACCAGAAAGCTGTTAGCGTAAAAA
>CAZQLM010000022.1:0-14404 GCA_964594175.1 uncultured archaeon
AATCAAGTGAGACGAAAAACAAAAAAATTACAGAAGCTAAAGAATTTCATTTATTTCCTTGATTTTGCTCGGATTGAGAGAAACGGTTTTTCCCTTTTTATGAAAAAGTAAAATTCCTTCTTTGATGAGAGAATTTATTGCTTTATCTACTGTTTTTCCATTTTTCTCAACTTTTTTAGAAAACCATCTTTTCAAGGTTTCCAAAGGAAAATAATGATTTCCCCATCTACCTTTTTTCATAAGGAAATCTATTATCGCTTTTTTCAATTCAAAAAGTTCCATAATAGTACTTTGAAAAAACTATTTAAATACTTTTTTGTTAATTTATAAGTTGGGGTGACACATGTGAAATATCCAGAAAAGCATTCACTCTTAATAAAAATATTCGGAAATTCGCCGAGAATAAGATTGCTGAACGTATTTTTCGAGAATCCTTACTTCGATTTTTCCAGAGAAGAACTTGTGAAAATGCTTGGAATGAGCAAAAGTACGGTTTACAAAGGAATAAATGAGCTGGAAAAACTCGGAATAATAAAATTTTCAAGAAAAATAGGGAAAAGCGTACTGTACAAGCTGAACAGAGAAAACGAAATTGTAATACAGCTCGAAAATTTTATCAGAAATTTATCTTTCGATATCGCTTTTAAAGAACAGGAAAAGAGTATGGTAAAGGTTTCTGCTAAATAGAAAACATGAAAAAAAAGAAAGGAGAGAAAAAGTATCAGAACAGAAAAGAATGAAAACAAAATGAAAAATTACAGAATCTGGAGATAGTTGTGAGGTTATAAAAAATGAAATAAAAATATTACTAGTTATGAATCTTATAGAAAATTTCAAAAAACTACAAGGTTCTGTGAAAAAGGTTAAAGGAATCGCTCCAGAAGAATTCAGAGACAATCTTTGTTAAACTCATTTTTATATACCCAATTACCATTACAATATATGGGCTTAAGAGAGAGGTTTTTAGATGGCGAACCCATAACTTGGAATGCCGCCTATATAGAGGTTAAAAATAATACATCAAAAGGCAAAAAATATTAAAAATGTGAAAGGAGTTGGATATAATATGAAAAATCAAATACCAGAAAATATAAAAGCACTAGTAATAGCAAGGTTGGAAACGCTCCCTCCTAACCGAAAAATTTCAATAGGTTCTTACGGTGAGTTTACAAAAAGTGAACTAATAGAGCACGTGAAAAGAGAAGATGAAATAGGTAAAAAAATAGTTGAAATAGAACTCGAGTTTTTAAGAGCGATGAAAAAAGGTATATTAGTATGAAGCATTCTTTTCTTTTAACAAGACCTGAGCATGATGATACAACATATTATTTGGCAAATACTGTGAAGATTCTATCAAATTTGCTGAAAAAGAGGGTTTAAAGTTCTAGATCTTCACAGAGATAGAGCAAATAGAAAGGAGTTTGAAAGTATAATCAAAAAATTTTCACCATTTTTCGTAGTTCTTAATGGTCATGGTTCGCATGATAGGGTATGCGGACATAAAAATCAACCTTTAGTAATTGCAAACAAAAATAAAAGATTACTTGAATCAAAAATAGTCTATGCTATTTCATGTAGATCTGCTAAAACTCTTGGACCAAAAAGTATAGAAGCGGGAGCGATAAGTTACACGGGTTATGATGATGACTTTATTTTTGTTTTCGAACCTGAGAAATTAACAAGAGTGCATAAAGATAAAACAGCAAAATTATTTTTAGAGCATTCTAGAATTTTTGTTAGATCGATACTAAAAGGTAATTCGGTAAAAGATTCTTACGAAAAAGCAAAAGAGTTTAAGTTATTAAGTAGCGAAAATCAAGATGTAGCGCTTGTAAGATTTTTATGGTGGGATATGAAACATTTTGTAACTCATGGTAATAGCGAAGCTAAATTATGAAATTGAAAATTTCATTTTTGTTTTACTTTAGAAGCTTTTCCGCATCAAACTTTTAAAAATCTCTTTTCTTAATCCTTTTTCATGGCAACAGAGCAAGAAAAAAGAATAAAGAACGAGTTCAGAAAAAAAGCCCAGGAAAAGCCTGAGAAATATTACCCTGTAAAAGCTTTAATTGAGCACGGTTTTAAAAGGTATAAATGCAAAATTTGCGGAAATTATTTCTGGAGCTTGGTAGAGCGCGAGATTTGCGGCGACCCAAATTGCATTGGCGAATACCAATTCATAGGAAAAAAAATTATTAAACCCATGAGCTTTGCAGAGGTTTGGCAGAGATTTGCAAGATTTTTTGAAAAACTTGGCTATACACCAATAGCACGCTACCCTGTTGTTGCGAGATGGAGAGAGGATATTTTTTTCGTAGAAGCCAGCATCGACGATTTTATACCCTTTGTTCTTGATGGAATTTCTGAGCCTATAGCAAATCCTTTGGTTGTGCCGCAATTTTGCTTGCGCTTTAACGATATAGAAAACGTTGGTATTACCGGAAGGCATTACACAGGCTTTGTTATGATAGGGCAGCACGCTTTTGAAAAACCCGCAAATTATAAACCGGAGCAATACTTAGAGCACATATATCTTTGGCTTACTGAAGAGCTTGGCATAAAAGCTGAAGACCTGCAGTTTCACGAAGATGCTTGGGCTGGTTCTGGAAAGATGGGACCGAGCATTGAGTTCTTTTCTCATGGTTTAGAGCTAGGTAATCAGGTTTACATGCAGTTTGACATAAGCTCAGGAAAGATAAGAGAATTGCCTTTAAAGGTTCTTGACATGGGCACAGGGCAAGAGCGCTATGTGTGGTTTTCTCATGGCACGAGCACGAGCTACGAATGCGTTATGCCCAATGTTGTGAAAAAGCTTTTCTCGCTAACCGGGCTGAGAAAAACCGAGCTTTTCGAAAAATTTTTACCTTACTCCGGAAAGCTGAATTTGGATGAAGTTGCTGATTTGGATAAAGCCTGGAGCGAGGTAGCAAAAATCATGCAGGTTGATGCTAAAGCTTTAAAGCAAGAGGTCTATCCTTTAACAGCACTTTTTGCGATAGCAGAGCATACAAGAAGTTTGCTTTTTGCCTTGCACGATGGAGCTTTGCCAAGCAATATAGGCGGTGGCTATAACCTGCGCGTTATCCTGCGCAGGTGTTTTAGCTTTATCGAAAGATTTTCCTGGAGCATAGAGCTAGAGAAAATCTTTGAAGAGCATGCAAAAGAGCTTAAACACCAATACCCTGAGCTCGGCGAAAACTTAGAGGAGATTTTCGAAATTATAGAGCATGAGAGAAAAAAATACGCAAGCGCAAAGAAAAAGGCAAGAGAAATAATTTCGAAATTAAAGCCGGAAGAGATAACAAAAGAAAAAATGATCGAGCTTTACGATTCGCATGGCATATCTCCGGAAGAGCTCAAAGAAAAATTCGGAATAAGAATTCCTCCAGATTTTTACGCTTTAGTTACGCAAAGGCATGCTCGCGTTGAAAAGCGAGAAGAAAAGATTTTGCCAAAAGTTGAGCTTAGCACAGAGAAGCTTTATTACCAGGAAGAGCTTTACGAGTTTGAAGCAAGGGTTCTGAAAATCATAGATAACTGGGTTGTTCTGGATAAAACAGCTTTTTATCCAAGAGGTGGCGGGCAAGAGCCAGATTTTGGAAAAATCGCAAATAGCAATGTTTTGGATGTAGAGCAAAGTGGAAGTGCTGTGTTGCACAAGGTTGATAGAATAACCTTCAAAGAGGGAGAAGTTGTTAAATGTGTTGTCGCTAAGGAAAGGCGCGAGCGAATTCGCGCTCACCATAGCGCTGTGCACGTGCTAAACGGTGCTTGTAGAAAAATTCTCGGTGAGCATGTATGGCAAGCAGGCAGCTATAAGAATAGCAAAAAAGCCCGCTTGGATATAACTCATTACAAGGCTTTAAGCAAGGAAGAGATTGAAAAAATAGAAAAGCTGTGCAACGAAATTGTTAGCAAAGGGTTAAATGTGGAAAAACTTGTTTTACCACGTGCAATTGCTGAAAGCAAATTCGGATTTCGATTATATCAAGGAGGAGCTGTTCCAGGAAGGGAAATAAGAGTGGTTAAAATAAACGATTTTGATATCGAGGCTTGTGCTGGTTTGCACGTTAACAACACTTCTGAAATAGGAGGAATTTTAATAATTAGCACAGCCAAGATACAAGACGCTGTTGTTAGAATGGAGCTCGTGGCTGGAAAAGCTTTGGAAGAATTTGCGAAGTTTGTTGAAGAGCAAATCGAAAAGCTCAAAGCTTTGCTTAACGCAAGCGAGGAAAAGCTTGTAGCAAAGGTGAAAGAACTTTTGGAGAAAAAAGCTAAATTGGAAGACGAGCTTAGAAGAAAAGCAAAAGAAAAAGCTAAAGAGCTTGCGGAGAAAATAGAGTTTAAAGAAATAGGCAAGCTTAAAGTTTATGCAAGCGAGACAAAGCTAAGCTTAGAAGAGATGAAAGAGCTTTCCAAAAAAATTTCTTCAAAAGATAGCGTAGTGCTGCTTTTAGGTAAGGGTAATGTTATTTTTGCTTCCGCGGGCGAGGAAACGGGAATAGATATAGGAGCTTTTGTTAAAAAGCTTTGCGAAAGGTTTCAAGGTAAAGGTGGTGGTAGCAAAAGAGTTGCTCAGGGATTTGTTAAGCAAAAAGAAGGTGTTTTGGCATGGGTAATAGAAGAGTTGGAGAGGTTAGAAAAAAACTGAATATTCTTGAAGAAATTGCTAGAATGCTTAACGTTAAATTAGAAGAAGTTGTTGAAAGAGTTGAGAAGCTGAAAAAAGAAGTTGAGGAAATGGAAAGGAAATTGATGTAATTTCAAACCCTTCATCTACACATCTTTGGCTCTTTTTCAAACAAAGAGCAAATCTCTTCTTTCAGCTCCGTCGCGTTTGGCAGATTTATGCTAAGCTCTCTTACACCTTTTTTACCTATAAGCTTTAAATAAGGCAAATCCAGTATTGGAATATCTGGATAATAATAAGTGTTCAAAGAATTCAGATAAAAACTTCCATTAAAGCTTTCCACCAGCTTTAAAAGCTCATTTTCATATTGCTCGCAGTTTTCACAATCAAAGCTCCAAATATAAATTGCGAGAACTTTATCCTTTTCAATAATTTTTGCTATATCTTTCTCTTTTAAAGGTGTCTGCGTGTATAAGGGCATGACCAAAGCGTGCTTAGGCGCTGGAGCAAGAAGATAAGCAAAGCTGCTAAATCCAAAAATTAGAGCTACCAAAATCACGGCAAGTTTATTTAGCTTCATTTCCTTCACCTATAATTCGCTCTGCTTCGCGAACTATTTCAATTATTTTTTTCAATCTTATTTCTGTATTTTTTGAAATATCCTTAGGATTTTCTTTGAATAAATCACGACAAAATACATAGCCAGAGTTTATCAAAGCTTCTTCCTCTCTTTTTGAGACGCTTCTTAAAATCGTGATAGGATAAAGATTCCTTTTTTCAAGAAGTTTTTCTATACTTTCTTTAGAAGGATACCGCCATCCTGTAAGCTTTATTTCTCTGCATTTTGCGAATTTTTTCGCATCATCCGAAAACTTTGTGTTTGTGAAAAGCCATGGCTGAGCAAAGCTCATAGCTTTGCTTTGGGAAATGTCTAGAAATCTTGCATAAGTGTACATAACCTCTTTTACTCCTGTGTAAATTCCTGGGGTGTTGTGAAATTTGCACTCTATCATGTAAAGCTTTCCTTCTTTTTCTGCAAGCACATCGATTTCATGCGAAATGCAATAACCTTTAATAATAACATTTGTTTTTGTTTTGTATCCGTATTCCCTCAGCAAACGGGCAACGAATTTTTCAAACTCATAACCTGCAGGGCCTAAGCGAAAAAGAGCCATTTTCAAATCATAGCGCGCAGCTTTGGCAAGAGTTCTTTCCTCTAAAAGCTCCAAAACCATCTGCAGAATTTTTTCCGTGCTTATACCATCGTATATTCTCTTCTCAACTTCTCTAGCAATTTGCTCTGCTATTTCTCTGCTCGCTCCAGCGCGAATGCAGGTACGGATAATTTTTCTTTTATCGAAAGTTTCTTTTCTTCCATCCCTTTTTACAACAAAGACCATGAAATTTTTTTATGCGTATATTAAAAAATTTATTTACTGGCTGAAATTTTATCGATAGCCCTACAAATTATTTCGCCATAACAAGCTTGTTCTCACCTGAAAAAGTAAAAGTTAAGTTTCAGTAATATTCGTTTATTTTCTTCCCTGCAACTGATAAAGCCTTTTGATTCTTTCCAAAGTATCAGCTTCTTCTGGCGATTTATCTGGGCGCAATCTTACAAAGCGAGGGAAGCGCAAAGCAAAACCGCTTGCATAGTTTGGCGAGCGCTGAATTTCCTCGTAAGCTACTTCTATAACTATTTCTGGTCTTACCCATACACGCTTTCCCTCTTCTTTTATTATCAAAGGTTTTAGCATCTCTGTAAGCTCTTCAAAAGTAACATCTTCAGGTTTTTCCTTCTTTTCCTTTATTCCTGTTCCCAGCATTCCGCATTCGAGAAATTCGCCAGTATCAGGGTCGCGGCATCCAAGAATCAGAGAGCCGAGCCAGCCTGCTCTTTTTCCAGTACCCCATTCAGCGCCTATTATTACAAGATCTAAATTTTCCATTGTTGGCTTTATTTTGTACCACCCACCTACATGCCTTCCGAAAATATAATGGGCTTCTAAATTTTTAATCATAATACCTTCCTGTCCTAAATCCAATGCCTGTTGGTAAAATTCTCTTATTTTTTCAACATCATTCGTTTCGAGAGCCTTTGCTAGTTTAACTTTTTCTGTTTGCTTCACGATATCTTGCAGAATCTTCCTTCTTTCCTTTAAAGGAAGTGAAAAAAGGGCTTTACCATCAATATAGACAATATCAAAAAGATTTATCTGGACAGGGATTTTTTTAACCATTTTCTCTATATCGTATTTTCTGTGAATTCTCTGACTCAAAAGCTGAAACGGTCGTGGATTGCCTTTCTCGTCAACTGCCCATATCTCGCCTTCTACTATGCATTCATTGGCCTGCAGAGCTTCTCTGCACGCTTTAACAATATCTGGAAATTGAGCCGTAACATTTTCTAACCTTCGAGAAAAAATCCATATTTGTTCACCTTTCTTATGCACCTGTGCTCTAAAACCATCGTACTTGAATTCAACAATAACACTTGGATAATCTTTAAGCACCTCTTCTATGCTCTTTGCAGCTAAACCAAGCATTAATTGCAGAGGTCTGCCAATAGTCGGCTTAACGTTTTTCAAACCTTTTTCACCTTTTTCCATTGCTATTTTAGCAACTTCTGCAAAATCTGAAAGAATGTTCCAGGCATAGTCAACACTTTCCTGAGAAACATTAAAAGCTTGAGCTATAGCATCGCGCATAATACCTTCGGCAACGCCTATTCTTAGCTCTTCTAAAATTGTTCGGGTTATGTAACAAGCTTCTCTTGGCTGTGCATTTGCTAAAAGCTCTGCTATCAAAGCGAGCTTTCTGTCTTGACTGCCTTCACCTTCCTGCAAAGCTACTTTTCTCAAATTTTCGTAAACCTTTTTCACAGTGAGCTGCACAGCAAAAAGTGTTACCTGCTTTTTTCTTTTCATAGCTTCTTCTGCCGTCTTTCCCAAATCACCATGAAATTTAAACATTTTTTCTATTTCACCCTCGCTAAGACCTGATGCCTTGGAAATTGCTCTTATCATGAGCTGGGCAGCTATTCCAAGTTCGTGCTCGCTATATTTTGGGAATACCCTTCCTTGAAGAAGATGCACAACGCATGTAAGATTTTCTTCACTTACATTTTTGATAAAATCAGCTATTATTTTTGTTTTCTCAAGTTTAGAGCTCGTTTTCTCTAATTTCTCATAAACATTCACGAGTTCTGAATACAACATAAAATAAATTTTGTTATTATAGAATTTTAAATTTTACTAAGTTTCGGAAGCTGTTCTGGATAAGCTAGCTTTTCCAAAGCTTAACACTTATAGTAAAGCATAAGGAAAAATTCATTAGAGTGTAGAGAACATAAAATTTTAACTTATTCAACCTCTAAGGGAGATGAGCTTTTCCATTAACTGAGAAGCTCTTATGATTCCAATATCTCCGAAGCGTGCGCTTTCTTCATCGAAAGATTTTACGCTATCCTTTTCTTCGGTTCCGTAAACAAGCAAAGGCACATATCCCAAGGCGTGTTCTCCTGTAAGTGAATTGGTTATGTGATCACACGTTACAGCAACAATCGCATTTTCTGTGTTCAAAAGCTCTCCGAAAACTTCGCGATCTATACGCTCTATGAATTTTCTCTTTTCCTCAAAATTTTTATCATGCGCTGCTACATCCGTTCCTTTTATATGAAGAAAAACAAAATCGTGATCCTTTAGAAAATCGAATAAAGCCTGTATTTTTTTATCCAAGCTTGTGGTGGTTAGCCCGTTACCAACTTTTGCATAGCTCATTCCCAGTATTTTGGCAACACCTATTGTGCCGTTAACAGCAGCAACACAAGCCGCTTTCATTCCGTACTTCTCTTCAAAACTTTCGAGCTCAACCTTTTTTCCTGGATTTCTTGAAAGAATAATATTTGCCGGAATATTTCTTTTTTTATTCAGCTCGTGTTTTGAGAGAATACGATAACTCCTTTGTGTAAATTCATTAAGAATTTTTGCGGTTCTCTTTGCCAATGGAAACTCTGGATGGTGCTCCGGAAGTATAGGGAAGGATTCTCTAACCCTCTCTCCTTCTCTTTTCGGATCTGTGCCTGAGATTTTGTCGCTTAACTCTTCGCCTCGAAGAACGAGCACAGCTCTATGCCCGAGTGTATGGCGGAAAATTATTTCACACTCTTTTACTTTTATCCCATCAAGCTCTGAAGCCAGTTGATCGAGATAAGCCTCTTCTCTTCCTGCTCTTCTATCAATTACTAAAAAATCGCTCGTTACTGTTGCAAAATTCGCCCGGAAACAAATATCGCTTTCATTTACATTTATTCCTGCCCCTACCGCTTCGACATATCCGCGTTCCGGCTTTCGCTTGTAACCAAGAATGTTGAAGTTAGCAGCTTCCGAAAAATCCTTTCCAGTAATTTCGTTATCCATCAAACCACAAATTCCATGCTCTGCCATATAGTCGAGATTTGGTTTTTTAGCAAGCTGCAGAGGAGAAGGTCTCATTAAATCGGCAGCTCCGTCAAGGATAACAAGGATTATTTTTTTCATTTCGTTCACCTTTCCAAAATGAATATTCTCGCCTCTCTTTTCTCTTCGGGAATTTTCTTGAGCTTCATCTCGGTTCCGTATCCTTTACCTATAACGTAAGGAAAGTTTTCTTTGACCAAATTTTCCGCACTTCTCAGCTTGCTAGCCTTCTCAGCAAATATAGTGAAAAGTTTTTCGCCTTTTTTCACATTATCGCCAATTTTTTTCCATATGTAAACTCCTGCACCTTTATATTTTGGTGCTCCAGCAGCTTTTGCTATGCTTGCTATATAATGATTATAAATCCACAAAACCTTTCCAGAGCGTGAAGCCCTTACTTCAAGTTTTTTATTTCCTACTGGAATATTTTTCGGTTTTATCTCTGGTTCTCCTCCTTGGGCGGAAACTATTTCTTTGAATTTCTTGTACGCTTTTCCTGAATATAGAAGCCTTTTTGCTAATGCTTTGTTTCCCCTTCCTATCATTTTGAAAAGCACTCCAGCCAAAGTACAAACCTTATCTACAACATCCTCCGGGCCTTTGCCCTGCAAAGTGAGCAAAGCTTCTCTTGCTTCTAAAGCAGGTCCTATTGCATGTCCAAGAGGCTGCTCTCCATAAGTGGAGACGCATTCTATTCGCATTCCCAAACGATTTCCGAGCTCGATGAAATCTTCTCCCAAATCTTCTGCCTGCTCTACTGTTTTTATTTTTGCTCCTCTTCCTGTTGGAATGTCTATAACAACGTATTGAGAGCCAACCGATTTTTTCTTTGATAGAATAGAAGGAAATAGCATCGGATCTATTCCGAGAGGAAACTCTATCTGAATGAAAATATCATCCGCAGGTGCGAGCTCGAGAGCACCGCCCCATACCAAGCAAGCGTTCGCTTTGTTCACAATTTTTATTATCTCTTCTGCATCGAATTCCACAGGAGCTATGCACTCCATTCTATCAGCTGTTCCGGCAGGACTTGTTATTGCACGAGACGAGGTTTTCGGAATTACCAATCCGGTGCTTGCAACTAATGGAACAAGTACTATCGATGTTTTATCTCCTGGAATTCCCCCTATTGAATGCTTATCCACAATTGGCTTTTTTCTGAACTTAAGAGTTTTACCTGTTTTTATCATAGCCTTTGTCAGGTTTTCGGCTTCTTCCATAGAAATACCGCGAATGTACAAAGCTGTAAGAAAAGCTGCTATTTCTATGTCAGATAGCTTTTTCTCAACAACATCCTTTATTATTTTTTCAATTTCATTGTAACTGAGGTAGGCTCCTGAAAGCTTTTTTCTTATAAATTTAACACTTTCCGGGCGTTCTTCCGGATTTACTTTAACAATTTCTCCCTCCCTTATCTTATAGATTTCAAAACAATCTTGCGAAAGAAGGACTTCACCTTCCTTTGCGAATTTCTCGCTAACGTCTATTATGGCTACTATCTCGCATTTTTCTCCGAAAATACGAACCCTTTCGAGAGTTCTAACACCAAGTTTTTCCGCATCATTTTTGTTGAGCACCGCTATTATTTTTCCTGCCTCAATCGGAATTTTTCTTACTTTGAGTTTCATTATTTATACCCCTCCAAAAGAACTACTCAACACAGCTTTGCAAACCAATTTAGGATTTGAGCAATCAAAACCCGTGCTGTGGTATTTGTTCGCTATTTTGCACAGATTTTCTATGTACCAAACTACCTGTGGCAAAGATGGATCAGCGGAAGTGTTGTAGCTGTATTTTGCCCAGTATTCGCAGTTTTCCTTAAGCACTTGCAGAGAGCTTGCACACTCGTATCCGGGTCTTGCGACCTCGCAGTTATTTTTTGGTTTATGAAGCGGATAAGAAATGAGAATTACAAAAGTAATAAAAGCAAGAGTTATTGCAAAATCTTTTATCGAAAATTTTATTCTTTTCTCTTTCATAAAAATAAATGAAGAATAGAAGTTTTTATAATTTAAAATTAAAGAAACTTAATATATGGGTGTGCCACTAAAAACAAAAAAAACAAAAAATTTTATCATTTTAGGATTTGCCCTTCTTGTAATAGGATGGTGGTTAATTTACTATACATGCTCTACTGAAAATTTTGAATTTTGTAAAAGAGATTGTGAAACAGATGAAGACTGTAAATATGAATGCGGCTGTGGATGTATTTCGAAAAATGTTTTGTGTATTTCTAACGCTGTTTGTAGGCGACATGTATGTTCAGAATGCTATTGCGAAAACGGTAAATGTAGAAGTTGGGTTTATGTTTTCAATGAAGCTTTAAAAAAGAAGAATGCATCCATATGTGCCAAGATAAAATCATTAAATTGCAGAAATCTCTGCTACGAGTATTTGGAAGGTAATAAGAAGGGTTATGAGTAAGAGAACGTTCAAGAAAGTCCAGAATTTTTCAAAAACTTTTCACATATCTTTCAAACCATTTTTTCCACTCTTCATAAACCCTTTTCGTATCTATTGCTCCAACCTCTTCTCTAACTTTTTCGGAAATCGCATGAAACATCTCATTTGCTTTTACTCTTGCCATTGCCTCGAGGAGCTCTTTTTTTCCTGTCTTTTCAGCATACTCAACTATTGTTTGTGCTATTTTTCCGCGAAGCAAAATGTTTTCCCACACAGCGTTCCAGTTTCCTACCCATTCTCGAACTCGTTCAGCAATCTGGTTAAGCACCCAGCTCTCACCGTTAAGCAAAGTTTGCATTGGTTTTAGCTGGTCTTCTTTTGCGGAGTATCGCATGAGCGTGACGAAACCGTTTTCTTCCAAAGGGTCGTGCTTCCAGTGCTTGCGCACTTCAACCACTTCTACTACGCGGCGATACATGTGCAAGCCATCAGCACTTCGCAAGCGATTGCAGAGAATTATTAAATCTGTTGCTTTAAAGCTAGTAGGCGGAACTCCGAGATCATTTACCACTCGATCAAAAACACCGTAAGCGCTCTCTCCGTGAATTGTTCCTGCCACAACATTAGCCATTGCTCCTATACGCATGGCTTCGTAAAGAGCTCTTGCTTCAGTAGAGCGAACCTCTCCTATAATTAAGCAAGAATCTCCCAATCGCAATGCCGTGCGCAGAGCCTCTTCTGCTGGAAGCTCTGTCTCTACATAAGTGATTACAGACCTTGACTTTAACCTCTCTATGTTGTATCCGAGCTCCCTTATAGCAGAGACAGGAAGTTCTAAAGTATCTTCTACCGTAATTATTCTATTTCTTGGAAGGATTTCAAGAATGCTAGCTCCCAGCAAAGAAGTCTTCCCGCTTCCTCTCCCACCTGCTATTAAAAAACTTCTTCCGTAATCTATAACAAACGACATGAAGCCAGCGAAAAGTGGGTTAAAATATTTAACATTCATGAAAAGCGGATACGTCCACGGCATGTCGCGATGCCTTCTTATCGCGAGAGCCATTCCGTCAGGAGCCAATCGCTCGCGAATGCAGGCTATTCTTGCTCTTCCTCCAGGAATTTCGAGCTCGGTATCGAGAACGGGATTTGCTTCATCGAAAGGTCTGCCAGAAAGCAAGCGAAATCTCGTTGCCCAGCGCTCACCGTCTAAATGAGTTGCTATCAAATTAGTTTCGCATTCCTCAAAGTCCTGATGAAAAACATAAATCGGGCTAAGACCAAGAGGGGAATTAATGTAAATATCTTGAATTCTTTCATCTTCTAAGAGAACTTCGATTATTCCGAAGCCTGCTGTGTAACGAGTTAATATATCTGTAAGTTTTTCAAGAGCACTCTCTGAAAAGCTCTTTCCGCTCTCCTCTGCAAGGTCTCGAAGAAGATCGAAACCTATGTTTCTGAAAACCTCCCTTAATCTTTTTTGATCCTTTATCTCAAATTCCCTTGGTCTGCGCTCCTCCAAAATTCTTCTTGCAGCGTCAAGGAGAATATACTCGTCTTCTGAAAGCTTGAATTCCGGTGGAACAACATAGTAAAAATACCTTGTTTTTCCCGGAATTTTAAAGATTTCCACTTCAGTGTCACCGACCTGATAGCGTTCTACCATTTCTCCCTGCGGCGGTTGCGCGAGATATTTCGTGAACATGAAATTCGGTCTTATAAGCGGATGGAAAAACTCGCGGTAAAGGGCTCTGTCGCCTATGTGATAGCCCGTGAGATGCGGTTTAGCCAGCTGTATAAGTCTGCAGCTCTCAAGAATTTCTTTTATAGGGATGAGAACATTGTGAAGATAAGCTTCGTACCAGCTTCTATTACGGAGAGGCGCTTTCGTTGCTTTAACCTTAGCGTGCCTTATCTCACGCTGTAAAGCAACATAAGCTCCTATTGGATCTTTTCTGAGCTGCACAGTAACCAAAGCATTTACCCAGTTAAACCAGCGCGGCGTTAAAGGGCATGAAGGAAAATTTTTTATCGAGGTTATTCTCCTACCCTTGACTATTTTTACTATGGCTTCAGCGATTTCTGCAAGCATTTTTGTTTGCTCGTAATCATACTCGTATTCTCTTGTTTCACTTAAAACGATACTCACAACCTTCGGTGTTTTTATAAGGTTATCAATTACTCTTGCGAAAACTTCTTCCGAATCTTCAAGATTCACGCCATATATTGAGCCAAGGCAGTTTATGCGAAGAACACCGTCTTTTACCTCTGCTTCAAAAACCATAAAAAAATATATATCCAAGACCATAAAAATTTTGTGAGATAAATGGTGAAAGACGTAAGCACGATACTGGAAGAAATTGTGAAAAGAATAAATGAACAGAGCAGGAGGTTAAGAATTCTTGAAGAAAGAAACCGTTCCAATGAAAGCAGAATAATAGGAGTTGAAGAAATGCTTCTCGATGTGAAGGAAAAAATAAGAGAGGAATTTTCAGAGATAAGAGAGAAAATTTCTGAAATAGAAAAAAGTATTCTTAAATTAGAAAATGAGATACAAAGAATTAACAAGGAGCTGACAAAAGCTGCAAAGAAAACGGAAGTAGAGGAACTCGAACATATGATAGAGCTTTTCAATCCTCTTGTTTCAAAATTCGTCACAAGAGAAGAAGTAAAAAGAATGATAGCTTCGCTGAGGGAATAAAACATTTTCAAAAAGTTAATTTTTTAAATATTGCAGAATGTTATAATAAGTATGGAAATAACCATAAAAATTGAAAGAAAACATTTTTTGTTTTGGCAGGAATTTTATCTGCTTTAATAATTTCTGTAATTTCCTTTTCTGTTTCTGCTCTAACCCAGACAGAAGTTTTAAAACAAAGCCCTGCCTATCATTTACTTAAAGATATTTACACAG
>CAZQLM010000023.1:0-13731 GCA_964594175.1 uncultured archaeon
GATTAGATGCAAGTACATGGAACTTGGTGATGTGTGCAAGCATCTGGGGTGGAAGGGGTGAAGAAGGGAGAAATACTTACAGCGGTTGGAAAAAGAAGGAGGGCTGTTGCAAGAGCTGTTGCAAGAAAGGGCTCTGGGAAGGTAAGGTTAAACAAAATTCCTCTCGAAGCTTACGAGCCAGAGCTCGCGAAAATGATAATCTCTGAACCAATAGTTCTTGCTGGCGATGCTGCAAAAAAGGTAGACATAGATGTTAATGTCAAGGGTGGTGGCGTTTTTGGCCAGGCAGATGCGGCAAGGCAGGCTATAGCAAAAATTCTTGTTCAGCTTGACCGGAAACTAAGAGAGACGTTCTTAAGCTACGATAGGAATTTACTTATTGCCGATCCTCGGAGAACAGAGCCTCATAAACCAAGCAGGAGCAGGCAGGGAGCGAGAAGGCACAAACAGAGAAGCAAGAGATAGCTACAGAAAAGTTATTGGAGGGTTGTGGAAAGAGCTTTACATTGCATTTTTCAGGTTCCATAGCTTTAGGAAAGCTGTTTTTATCAGAGGATTGTGTTTTCTGAATAATAACAAGGCAATGCGTGAAAAATTTTAAATACCTTCTACCTTACATTTCTCTTATGCTAATACCAATACGCTGTATAAGCTGTGGCAGACCGCTGGCGCATTTGTGGGAGAAGTATAAGGAAAGAGTAGAAGCTGGCGAGCCTCCACAAAAAGTGCTTGACGAGCTCGGAATAAAGAATATGTGCTGCAGAGCTCTTTTCCTCGGCCATGTAGAGCTTATAGACGATATAGCTGTCCACAGGAAATAACACCAACATCTTTTAAATACATTTCATTCAAATACTTTTTCATGGAGCTAAGAAGATTAACCGCCAAAAAATGCTTCATAAAAGAGCTTGTTACAGGAAGATTTATCCAGAAAGAAGCCCCAGAAAGTTCTTATGTACTTACGAGGCTTGGAAGAAGGCTTTCAAGAGTAAGAGTTCTTGCTAACGTTGTTGATATTTACGAAAATCCTTCAAGTTCCTTTGCCTCTATAACCATTGATGATTCTACAGGTGTAATAAGGGCTAAGATTTTCGGAGATACGGAAGTTATAAGAAATATAGAAAAAGGTGATTTAATAGACGTTATCGGTAAGCTAAGAAATTCTGAAGGTGAAACGTGGATAAATCTCGAGATAGTGAAAAGGATAGAAAATCCAAATTTCGAAATTTTGAGAATGCTTGAAGTTGCGAAAATATTAAAAGAGCAAAAAGAAAAGTTTGAAAAAGTAAAAGAGCAGCTTCCTCAAAGCTCTGATATAAACGAGCTTTTTGTTCTTCTCGGAGAAGAATTAACAAAAAAAGAAATAGAAGCGATTGTCGAAGCGAGTGAAGTATTTATGGAAATGGAAGCGGATAGACATAAAGCACTCGTACTTCAGCTTATAGAAGAACTCGACTATGGAGATGGTGCGGATTACAAAGAACTTTTAGAGCGAGCAGGAATTGAAGAAAAATTGTTTGATCAAATCCTACAGGAACTTCTCGAAAAAGGTTATTGTTTTGAACCAAAACCAGGAAAAATAAAAAAGGTGAGTTGAGATGCCACTTCCAAGCTATGAAAAGATGCTTGAAGAAGCTTATGCTAAAATTAAAACACCAGGGAAGGATAAAAGATTTGAAATTCCAGAAGCAGAATCATTTATTCAGGGAAATCTTACTGTTATTAAGAACTTTTCGCATATAGCAGACTATCTTAGAAGAGATGTTAAACACATGCTAAAATACTTTACTCGCGAGCTTGCTGCACCTGGATCACTGGAGGGAGGAAAAGCTATATTTCAGACAAGAGTTTCGCAGAAAACTATTCAACAAAAACTAGAAGATTACATAAACGAGTTTGTTCTCTGCAAAGAATGCAAAAGACCCGATACAAAGCTTATTAAAGAGGGTAGAATTGTTGTTATGAAATGTGAAGCATGTGGTGCAAAATGTCCGGTAAAGCAACTGAAGTAAAAGAATTTTACTACAAAATTTACAGAAAAGGAAATGAAATAATTCTTGCTGTGTGCGATAAGGAAATTTTAGGAAAAAAGGTGGAGAGTGGTGAAATTATACTTTACGCTAAGCCAGAATTTTACAAGGGCAAAGAGATTGATGAAAAAGTGCTGGAGTTTTTTGAAAAAGCTACAATCATAAATTTAATGGGAAAAAGAATAGTGAAGCTTGCTGTGGAGAATGGATGGGTAGAAGAAAAGAGCGTGATGGAAATAAAAGGTGTTGCACATGCACAAATTATCAAAATGCTTTAAAGCGCAGTTTTTCATTATTTCCGCTGCACTTGTTATTACATCAATTTCCATAATGGCTTTTTATCTTCAATCTTTGTTTCTTCCTACAGCGACATCAATTTCTGTAAAAGGAGAGCTGGAGTATATCGATGTAGCAAGAGATGTGTTGTGCAAATTTTACTATACAGAAAAAAGATTTGATACACGAACTTATCTTGCTCACTTAGAGGAGGTTGAAGAAACACTTGAAGATTATTTTGCAGAGCACGGGATTTTACTTTCCATAACTCATGAAATTCTTGATAATAAAATAATATTTCGCTATAATCTCAGCGGATTTGGGTTCAAAAGTGAAAGCTTTGTAAAAGCTCCATGTATTTCTTGGTGGAATCTGCACTGGCTATACAGAAGACCTGTGCTGATAAATAACACTTTAAATTCCAATAATTTATATAATTACCAGGTGCTTGTAGTTTTGGATACACAAACTTTAATATCTTCTGGAAAAATGAGAGCAGATTGCGGAGATATAAGATTTATTGGCAGTGATGACGAAACAGAGCTTAACTATTGGATAGAAGGCGGTTGCAATACTCCTAATACACGAATCTGGGTTAAAGTACCCTTCATTCCAGCAAATGGTGTAAGAAAAATATATCTATACTATGGAAATTCTTCAGCAACTTCAGAAAGCAATGGAACAAAAGTATTTGAATTTTTTGATGATTTTTCAGAAAGCATTTTTACCTCTTACCTTAACAGGCTGACAGACTGTAACTCTGGTGATTTCGATCCACTAGATTGGTGCACCGTTTCTGATACAATGGATACAATAACGAACACTTCCTCTACATATTACACACCTCCGCATGGATCATATCTGAACACTGGAAATACAGGATTTTGCGGAGACGCTGGACTAGTAACAGAGCTAACAATTCCAAATGTAAATACAGATCTTCTCATAGAGTTCTATGCAAGAACTTCAGGTGGAACGAGAGCTCAGTACAGGGGGGTTGCAATAGAGAAAAATGGCTACGGATATGCTCAAAAGGATTGTGATGAGCTTTCAGGAGGAAATTACAATAACGTTTACTGGCTGGCATGTGCCTATAGAAGAGCTATTCCTGTACCTCCTCAACCCTGTAGCAATCTAGTAGATCCAGAAACAGGAAATCTGTATACACCACCGTTGATAGATACTGATTGGACATTCATAAGCGAGAATATCACAAGGTACAGAGGAGAAACTGTAAGGCTGAGAATTCTTGTGATGGATTATTCATGCGATTGGTGCGACTCGGTACTGAGTAGAGCAGAGCTGTGGGTTGATGACATAAGAATACGCCAGTATTCTTCTCCTGAACCATTCGCAGAAGTAGGTGAAGAAGAGGTAGTCGTTACTTAATCATCTCCCGAATCTTCTTTCCCTCTGTTCGTATTCTTTCAAAATTTTCAGAAAATCTTCTTTGGTAAACTCTGGCCACATTTTATCCACGAAAAAAAGCTCTGCATATGCGCATTGCCAAAGCAAAAAATTGCTTATTCTCTTTTCTCCACCAGTTCTTATCAACATATCTACAGGAGGGAAGCCGTTGGTGTAGAGCGCTTTTTCAAACATTTTTTCGTTTATCTCACTTGGTTTTATTTTTCCTTTGGCAACGAGCTTTGCAAGTTTTTTCGTAGCGTCAACTATTTCTTGCTTGCCACCATAAGCGATTGCGAAATTTAGAAAGTAATTTTTATAGTTTTTTGTTGCCCTTTCAACTTTCCTGAAAAGCTCTCTGAGATTTTCTGGTAATTCGCTAAGCCTTCCTATTACTTTTATTCTCACCCCATATTTGTGTATTTCATGCGAAGGATTCAGAAGCTTCCGAAATTCTCTCTCAAAAAGTTTTAAAAGAAATTCCAGCTCACGTTGTGGGCGTTTATGCAAGTTTTCAAGAGAAAGGGAATAGAGAGTGGCATATTTTATTCCACACTCTTTTAGCCAATGCAAGAATTCTCTTACTTTTTTTGCTCCCCATCTATGACCATACCACGGTTTCTTCATAAGCCGTTTAGCGAATCTTCTGTTACCGTCAAGAATCACGCCAACGTGTTTCGGAACATTCGAAACTTTTTTCATATTTCCACCTGTGAAATATTCCTTTTCACATTCTTAAAAATTTTTTCACCCGCGAAATAAACACATCGAATTTATCTCTTTCTATTCTGGCTCCGGCCGCTTTTTCATGCCCACCGCCCTTTCCTATACCTTTTGCTGCTTCACCGAATATTTTCCCCATATTATACTTAGTACTTCTTCCAGAAACCCTAAAAACATTATCCTTAAACCCGTAAACTATTACTGTTTTTCTGGATATCTTTCAAAAAGTTCATTTGCTATAATGGAAATTATAGAATATGGAGAATCTATTTCATAAAAGCATACCTTTCCTTGCGGTTTAAAATTATTAATCCATTTTTCTATTTCCATTTTCAGCTTTTCAGTCAGTCTCTGATAGCTTTTTTTCGAAAGAAAATCGTTTATGTTTTTGCAAGAGCTAAGAAATTCAACGAGCTTTGGCAGAGCATTTTCGCCTTTTATTACTTTTACAGCATTTATGTACTCAACTGCCTTTTCTTCTTTTTTTGAGCATTTTTTACTTTTGTCTCCGCACGCTCCTATTCCGCTTATCCATTTAACTCCGCGGATGCCGAGAGCTCTGCATATTTCACAGCAGACTTCACTTGCTGAAATATAAACTTTTGGAGCCTGAAGCCTCGGATTTACATGCGCTATTCCAAGTTTGTTAAGGTCTTTTTTTGGAATATGGTGATCAACAACGAGAACACTTGAGAAAGTTTTTAGCCAAGAAATGTGATGATCAATTGGAATATCGAGAACTACGATATCCTTAACCTTTCCCTCCAGTTTTTTGAAAGTCTTTTTTTCAAGTTCACCGGAAGCAAGAAGATATTTTATCCCCCTTGTCTTGATATATTTTAAAATCTGAGCAGCAGAGCATGCTCCGTCAGCATCGCAGTGAAATATTATACCTAATTTTTCCCACGGTTCCCGAAGAAATTTCAATGCCGGCTGTATGTTCATTCCTCTCCCTCTCCGTGAAGGATTAAAAATTTCACTTGCTCTGCCGGGCGGAGCATGCTCTCTATACTTGCATCGAGCACATCTGCATAAAAAACTATTAAAGCCTCCAAAGTCTGCGGTCTCGCTGCAACCTGTCCAAGATCACCGCCGTGAGCTTCGACTATGTGAATAACTTCTTCTGGGAAACCGCGTGCGTAAAGCTCGCATGCCGTAAGCACAGCGTGATCGAGCAAACAGCCAGTGTGCTCCCATTTCCCGGCATGCTTTCTGAAATGATAGATTTTCATCCAATCATGAAGCAGAGCGCCTGCAATGAGGTGGTCAAAGTTTATATTAGCTCCGTAAGTTTTCTCTACGTGCTCCGCTATTTTTATAGCAAGCTCTGTAACAGACGCTACGTGTTCTATATGCCCACCTTCATTACTGTGGTGGGCATTGAGCGAAGAAGGTATCTGCTCCGGAGAGCTTGCAGGATAGATTATTTCCTCATTTGAAAGCTTAGGATTTTTTATAATTTCAATTACCTTTTTTCTAAGCTTTTCATCCCTTATTTTTTCTGCAAGCTCGAGAAGTTTTTTCATTGACATAAAAATAGTTGGCCTATTAAAAGATTTAAAGGTTTTATTTCATACATACGCACAAATTGCAGAAAAATTCACGAAATATTTGCAAGTTAGCTTTCATAACATAAAAGTTAAAAACGGTAAACAATTATTTCCGTTTCCTTATCACTCAGAGCAATAAAATTATGATTCCTAATGATTAGGGAAAATGCGCATTTTGTTTTTTCATCTAAAAAGTTGAAAACTATAACTTTTTCTTTAAAAATATCACCCTTATAAATCTTTTCCTCGCTTTCTATAAATTCCAAAGACTCTGTACAAAGACCGTGATTAAGATTTGCATGCAGATAATCAAGAATATGCTCAGCATCTATGCCAAACCGTTCACATTCCTTTTTGAACTTCTGTATATTTTTCATTTAATCCTGCACTCCCAAAAATTTTAAAAAAACGAAACTTTTATTTAAATCTTTCCTTCAGTTTCTCAAGTACCTGCGGTAATGTCGTATACTCCATTTCTTCCTCGCCAAGGCGGTGAGGTTCAAATGGTCCGTGCATGCGCATTATGTCAGCGAGCTTGTTTGCTTTCATTCTTGCCAAATCAAAAGCAGGGTCATCGAACATGTCTGCTGGCCCTATTAGCCTGCCTTCACAAAGCTGGAAACCCAAGCATATAACTCTTGGAGGTCCGTCAAAACGCGATGGCTTTGCTTTTTCAACAGGACAGGGCATGAATGGGCCGTGATGCGAGCCGCGCATCCATCCTGCTACAAGCCACGGATTTGCAAACGGTTCTAGTATTTCGCCGACAGCTGGCAAACCGTGCTGCGCCCTTACTATACAAACAGGGTCATCCTTTCCGACATATCTTCCTGCAATGAGCGATAGTCTTTGCGTACTTGCCACAGCAGCAAGTAAGCCGTCTTTTCTCCTTACCGTCCTTATTACAAACCTTCCCGGTTGTCCTATAAGAGCAAGTAGATCGTAGAGTTCTTCAGGAGTGGCGAGCTCTACAGCTTTATCTTCCTTTAAATCAAGTACTTCAAATACGAAGCCTTCGTGCATTTTCGGATCTATCACCAGTCCAGCGGTATTGAAAGGGTCTGCAAACACTTTGTAGAGAAAGAAATTCCACGCTCCTGGTTCTGTTTTGTCTGCCATGAAAATCAGCACAGGTTCGCTAGGACGCTCTTCTATTTCCATCTCCGCAACTCCTGGGCCAAGACCCTTAACATTTCCTGAAAAAGCTTCTTTGAGTATGTCTTGTCCAGCTCCGTAAAGCTTGTATTTTTTCGCCACGTCTGCCGCTGATTTAAAAATGTTCCATGCAAGCTCATGAATTTCTGAGTTGTCCACACCCTTTTCGTGTGTCATGATCAGCTGCAAATCATCTCCACAGGCTGTTACGTGAAAATCTATAAGCAAGTTGTTGTTTTTCGCCTCCTGAAGCATTGCTCTAGCTGTTTCTTTACACTCGTGAAAAACTTCATGGTGTCCTACTAAGCTTCCTATATCCGCTTTTATTACAGAAAGTGTCACCTTCATGAGTGTTTTTTTCTGTTAAGAGATTAATAAAGTTTTGGAGTGAAGAGTGATATGAAGGAAAGAAAAAAACTAGAACCTATTGCTTGGATGCCAAATGAAGCCATCTTCAAGGTTTTTTGGTAATAGCGGTGAACCACATATGCAGAAAGGTAGGTACTCTTCTTCATGAACTTCCTGTGCGAGATGTTGTTTACTCTGCATCTCGGCGAATTTTCGTATTAAAACATCTTCCATGATTAAACCTTGAAATGGTAGTTATTTAAAATTATGTGTGATATGGAAGATAGAAAGATTGTAAAAAAATTTAAATTGATTTTGCAAAACTTATTATCACAGCCCCGGTAGCTCAGCTTGGATAGAGCGACGGCCTTCTACGCAAAGTAGAAGGTTTGAGCTTTTGCAATGAAAGCGAGGAAAGCCGTAGGTCGCGGGTTCAAAGTAATGGCACAACACCGCCCTTATCATCCTCACCGAGAAACTCCCGTCCGGGGCACCATTCAAGTGAAAAATGTATACCGTTGTGGTTACAACCTTCCGAGCAAACTAATATCCTGAGCACAATTTTTGGGAATCGAAAGAAATATGTTTGAAAAATCTGAAATGGTCGGAAGAAGTATTGAAATGATATGCGCAAGTAAAGAAAAACTTATATACTACCTTTTTTTAAATTTCTAAGGGCATTCATGAATTATGAATTACTTAAAGAAAAAATCTTTCAAGGACTAATTTCAGAAATTTCTTCACATGGATATGTGCCAAAAGAAAAAGCAGAAGAAATAATTGTAGAAAAAGCCAGAAAATATATTAACAGCGATAGCAGACGAGTCTTGAATGTATTATGGTGGATTTTTGTAACGCCTTTTTATGAGGCAAAAATATCCTTTAACGGAGAAAAGGATACTTCAGGGATCTATCATTTAGAAGAGGAAAAAATAAATAAAGAATGGAGAAAGTATCTTCCAGAGTTAAAGAAAAGAGTAAAACTATTAATGACATAGTAATAATGTTTTTATTTGATTTCTTTCTTACTATTTTTCCATTAAGGGCCGGTGGTCTAGTGGTATGACGGCGCCCTCACGCGGCGCAGGTCGGCGGTTCGAAATAAGGGCACTGCACCGCCCTTATCAACACATCCTCACCAAAAGTTTTAAAAGAAACTCCGCCCCGGCCCACTATACCAGTTTAAAACCGAAATCTTTTAACCCGAAATACAACTTTATAAAATTTTTAAACCAAGTATTTTTATGGGAAAAAAGATTATAGGGATTTTTTCTGGAAAGGGAGGAGTTGGAAAAACAACGATAGCTTCGAATCTTGCGATAATACTTTCTCAGGCTCAGAAAAAAGTTACTATAGTGGATTGTAATTTTACAGCATCACACCTAAGCTTCCACTTTAATTTCCATTTAACACCTTTAACACTTAACGAAGTGCTAAAGGGTAAAGCCAAAATTGATGATGTCATCTACAAATTTCACGACGTAAACGTAATTCCTGCTTCGTTGGATCCTTATGAAATCATAGGAATAGATATTTCTAAACTTGGAAAAATTTTAAAAAGGGAACTCGGACACCAGGATTTCATACTTCTTGATACAGCTCCCGGTTTCGGAAAAGAAGTGCTAACAGCAGCAGAGATGTGCGACGAAGCTATAATAGTTTCTACACCAGACGTTCCTGCAATTACCGATGTAATAAGGGGTAGAAGAATCTTAGAAGATATGGGAATAAAGCTAAAAGGAATTGTATTGAACAAGGTCACTGGAAAAAGATTCGAATTCACGGCAAGAGAAATTGAAGCATTAGCGGATTTGGACGTATTGGTAGAAATTCCATTCTCTTACAAATTTCTCGAAAGCCTGGCACTGCGAGTCCCTCTTGTAATATATCATGAAAAATCTATTCCGGCATTAAGGTTTTACGGATTGGCTTCTCACATTCTTGGAGAAAAGTTTCTACCCTCTCTAACCTTGGGAGATAAGATAAAAATAATTTTCCAGAAAACATTGAAAAAGTATTGAAAATTAAATTTTTCTTATTTTTCTATTCCGAATTCGTAAATCCTTCCTTTAAATTCTACCTTACCTTTTTCTCCTTTTATTTTCCCGAAAATTACGTATGTGTTCGTTTCCTTTTCAAAGAATTCCTTCTCGTTCTCAAACTCTTTAGAAAGATAAAGCTTTACTTTTTCATGTACACTCAATCCGAGTTTTTTCCTTTTTTCCTGTATGCTTCTCACTAATTCTCGTAAGAGCCATTTTCTTTTGAGCTCTTCATCAACTGTTGTATCAAGTTCTATCCATCCTTCGCTGAAACTTGTTTTACTTTCTTCTATTTTTGGAACAAAGAAAATTTCACCTTTTTCAAGCCGAATTCCAGCAACTTCTACAAAGCCTTCTCTTTCCATTTTTTCTTTTAGCTTTCCTGCGTCAATTTCTTCTAATTCACGTTCTATCTTTTTCACCATTTCTTTGTATTTTCTCCCCACTATACCGTAATTTAGTTTTGCTTCCCATTGAATTTCTCTAGGTTCGATTTCGACTTTTTCAACATTTCCCATTAATTTTACTATATTCTCCATTTCCCTTACAGCTTCTATGACTCTTTCTGAAGCGTAAATTCTGACCTTTCTCAGCGGATATCTTATTTTAATCCTTTTATTGTAGCGGTCTTCATAAATCGCTTCCACTATTTCTTTCACAAACCTCATTTTTTCCTCAATATCTTTGTCTATGAGTTTTTCACTTACCTCTGGAAAATCGCAAAAGTGAACAGATTCTTTGTAACCGAAATGTTTTCGGTAGAGCCATTCGCTTACATGCGGTATTGATGGTGCGAGCAAATAGAGAAGTCTTTCCAGAACATATGAAAGGGTGGAGCTAACACCCTTGTCTTTTCTTTCCCTAACAAGCTTTATATACCAACGAGAGAGATCTTGGATAACGAAATTTTCTATTTCCTGTAAAGCTTTGAATCCGTGAAAGTTTTTGCAATATTTTTTTACATTCTTTATCAAAGAATTGAATCTTGAAAGTAACCATCTATCCTCTTTTTTCAGAAGATTTTCCTCAAGCTCGCAGTGCTCGCAGTAAGTGCCAAAGTATTTGTAAACGTTTACAAGTATCGTGAAAAACTTGTTCACACTTTCCATATCCCTCCAGGAAAAGTAAAAATCGTTCGCAGGATCGGAACGCAATAGAGCAAAACGGAGCACGTCAACGCAATACTTTTCTGCAACATCTTCCGGATTAACTATGTTACCGAGAGATTTCGACATCTTCGCTCCCTTCTCGTCAAGAACAAGACCGTGCATTATTATGTTCTTAAAAGGTGCTCTGTCAAAGGTTATAACGCTTGTAATAATCTGCGAATTCCACCACCCACGAATTTGGTCAGGACCCTCTATTTGCAAATCACTCGGCCACATCCTTTCGAACAATTCTTTTTCTTTTGGATACTTAAGCGACGCCCAGCTTGCTACGCCAGAATCAAACCAGACATCGAGCACGTCTTTCACGCGATGCATTTTCCCTGAGCATTCGCAATGAAGCACGATTCTATCTATATAGGGGCGGTGAAGATCCTTTGGCTGAGAAGGAAGTTCCTTTACACTTCCAATAACCTTTATTTTTCCGCATTTTTCGCAAATCCATATGGGTAGTGGAATTCCCCAGTATCTTTGCCGAGAGATTGGCCAATCATCTAAGCTTTCCAACCAGTTTTTGAACCTAAGTTTAGCATATTTTGGAATCCAATTCACCTTTTCGTTTTCCTCTAAGAGTTTGTCACGTATAGCGGAGACGCGGAAAAACCACTGTTCAACAGCTAAGAAAAGCAGCGGAGTTTTACAACGCCAGCACTGCGGATAGTCGTGCGTAATTGTTTCTTTGTGAAACAGTGCACCCTTACTTTCCAAATCAGCTATTATTTCCTTATCAGCTTCTTTAACGAATTTCCCTGCATATTTACCGGCTTCCTTTTTATAAGTTCCGTCCATGTTTACAGGACAAAGAACCGGTAGATTGTACTCTCTTCCCACTTTATAATCTTCCCTTCCGTGCCCTGGTGCGCAATGCACTAAGCCTGTGCCTTCTTGCAAGCTTACGAATTGCTCCGAAAGTACAACTTTTGGTTTAACATTCTTTTGCACAGGAAGCTCTGGAAACAAGCTTTCGTACTCCAAATTTGCAAGCTCTTTTCCAGAAAATGTCTCAATGATTTCGTACTTTTGTATACCTGCCTTTTTCATAACTTTTTCTACAAGCTCTTTTGCAAGGATAAGCACTTCGTTTTTAATTCTGACTCGCGCGTATTCTAATCGCGGATTCGCCATTATAGCAACGTTAGCTGGCAAGGTCCAGGGCGTGGTTGTCCATATAAGCAGAAATTCGTTTTCCCTGTCCTTTACCCTGAATTTAACGTAGATACTTGGATCTTTCGCCTTGAAGTATTCTATCTCGTTATAAGCAACTGCTGTTTCACAGTGCGGGCACACATGCACAGGGTAACGAGCCTTATACAATAAACCCCTTTCAAAAGCTTTTTTGAATGTAAACCATGCGCTTTCTATGTAGTAACTTTCTAAAGTCAAGTAAGGATTTTTCCAGTCCATCCAAACCCCAAGATTATGAAACTGTTTATTCATTATTTCGATAAATTCTGTTGCAAATTTTTTGCATTCTTCGTTAAACCTTTCAACACCGAAGTCCTCTATGTCGCGCTTGTTTTTAAAACCTAATTTTTTTTCCACTTTGTTTTCTATTGGCAAACCATGCGTATCATAGCCAGGCTGCGCCCATACGTCGTAGCCGAGCATGCGAAAAAAGCGAATATAGAAATCTTTCAAAATTTTATTCCATGCTGTGCCCATGTGAATATAGCCTGTAGCGTAAGGTGGGCCATCCATAAAAAAGAATTTTTTTGCTCCCTTGCGAAGGTTCAGAGCTCTTTCGGGAATGTTATTTTTTTCCCAAAATTCCTTTACCTCCTTTTCCATTTCCTTGAGCATAGGTAGAAGATTGGAATAAAAAAGATATAAATTTTAGAATTTGAAAAACTTAAATGTTAAAAACTAAGTATTTATGGAAGAAAGTAGAAAAAAACGTTATATCGAGAAGATAAAGCGCATAGAGAAAAGAATATCCGATTTCAGGAGTTGGAAAGAATCCTTTTTCTTTGATGAAAAAACGAAATTAGCTTGTTACAAAGCTGTGCAAGAAATAATAGAAGCTTCCATGGATCTTGTGAGTATGATACTTAAAGATGAAAAAGAAATTCCAAAGGACGACTATACCAATATAACTCTTTTGGAAAAAGAAAATATCATTTCACACCATCTGGCTCTTGCTTTAAAAGAATTAAACGGATTGAAAAATAGGATTCTCCACGAATATAATGGTTTAAATGACGAGACAGCTTTTGTTTCAATAGAAGAACTTCTACCTAAAGTAGAGGAGTTTCTGGAGGTTGTAAAAAAATGGTTGAAAAGAAGAATGTAAAAGAAATTATTAAGGAAGTAAAAAAAGATTTTTCCTTTTTAAAAGGCAAGGTTCTTGCTTTGTTACTTTTTGGCTCTGTAGTTGAAGGTACAAGAGGTGAAAAGGGAGATATAGATATATGTATAGTAGCTCCTGACTAAAGAAGTTTTTAGAAAGGTAGATGTATCAGAAAAAAATACGATATTCACATATTTGAAGAATTACCGCTTTATATTAAAATGAGTATAATTCAACATCATATTGTAATTTTCGGTGACATCTTTGAGCTTAATGAATATTTTTACTTATTTAGAAAGCTTTGGGAAGATCAAAAGCACAGACAAAAATTAACTAAAGAGGAAATGATAAGAATATTATCTTAAATCAAAAATATGATACAGTGTCAAAAACTCCCAAGTGTTTTCTGCTCCCCCTTCAAAACGGAAAACGCCGTCTCTATATCTCCACTGGCTAATAGATCGAAAATCTCGTCTATCCTTAGCGTACAGCCAAGTTTTTCAGCATTTCGTCTGAGCATCTCTTTACCGAACTCTTCTGGTGCGAGCTTCTGCTCCCGTATAAGCTCTAAAAGCTTTATTTTTTCTTCTTCGCTTTCCGAAACGATTTCGCTTTTTATTTTCAGCTCAAGTTTGTTCCCAAATTCCTCGATCAAATCTCTGAAATCTATTTTTTCATCAGTCTTTCCCTTTACTCTAATAGAAACTATCGAACCTTTTTCAACACTTTCCAAGAAGGTTTTTACTC
>CAZQLM010000024.1:0-12110 GCA_964594175.1 uncultured archaeon
TATATCTTCTGCACCATCCAAATTCTCCTTAATATACTTTTCAAAAATTTTTCCAGTCTTTTTTTTCACAGCAGGTATACGGGATCTTTTATCTAAAGGATCATAATAATTTAGAGAAGTAATATCTTCTGCGAGTTTTTCCATCATTTCATCTAGCTTCCCAACACCTATAACTTGGCTTATGTTTATGCATCCTCTTCCTCCATCCTTCATCATAGAAGTTTTTATTGTTTTATATACTTTTTCATCATCGGAAAATTCCTCATCAACGAGTATTTTGCTATTTCCTGGTCCAAAAACTTTTATTTTTTGATTAGATTTATATCTCTTTACAACTTCTGGACCACCAAATATTATTCCTAAATCGCAACTTTCTAAAATTTCATTAGCAACTTCGTGATCTCCAGGAAGGAAATAAATTGTATTTTCTGGTAATCCAGCATGGTAAAGAGATTTTGTTAATCTCTCGCCTGTAAATGGTTCTTCATTAGAAGGTCTATGTAATAGTGGGTATCTTAAGCCAAGAGCAATTAACCATAAAGAATGAACTGCAGGATGATTACTAGGTGTTACAACTCCAAGTGAATCGCCTTTAGGAATATATGCTACATTACCCTTTGCCATGTAAGTATCGTAACTTTCTATATTTCCCCAAGGAGTTTGGGATTCTATTATCTCGTCTATTCTTTTACACGCTTTCTTTAACATTTCTCCAGAATTCTCAACATCAGAAACTGGTAAACCTGTAGCTTTAGTTACCATCTTTTTCCAATCAGAATACGAGATTTCAAGTTCATTCTCTTTTGAAAATACATTTCCGGCTTCTTTTATTATTTCCATTAATTCTTCAATTGGAAAAAGCTTCGGATTTCTTATTTTTTCCAATCCCTTTTTTAAATCCCTTAAACAAAGAGAAACCATTAAAGGTGAAACTTTATCCACTACCGCAATTTCATTGTTTCTGTAATCAAATACGGGCAGCTTTTCTAGCGAGGCATATTCTTTACCTCCTCTATTTGCTTTCACTTCGTAAGGCTCAGTATACTCCAAGTACAGGCTTTCCATCTTTAGTTACCTCTTTTATATTTTCTACATTTCTAACTCCTACTATTTCGCTTATTTTCACATTTTTACCTTCGTATACTTTTCTGAGAGCATCTTCATGCTCGCTACCATAGATTTTTGTTGCAAGATCTCTTTCTATTTTCTTTGGAATAAAACACTCTGGAGTTAATCTAGTAAACACAACTTGTCCTCGCTCACCATAATCCAAAAATTCTTGAGTTTGTGGATCTATAATATCTACCAATGTAATCGGATATGAGGGATAATGATCTAAATCATACTTTTTCGATGGTACTGAGCATGTAATACCAAACAAAACATTTCCATAAATATCTAAAAACGAAGCATTAGGAAATATCTCATCCTTCCATAAGCGATAAGTCTCTGGTGTAAGTTCGGTTCCACCAGTCATTACTCCCTCAATATTTTCTAATCCAAGTTCAAGGTTCATTTGTCTATCTAACCGTATTAATTCGTTAAGTATAATCGGTGTAGAGAATATAATCTTAGGTTTATCAATTTTAATTTTAAACACTATCTGATCAATTATATGTTTTTTATAATGCTTTGCACATTCTGTAGCTCCGATTACACTCATTTTCTTAGGAAATCGAGGATCCAAATCTATTTTATAAACTAAACAATTGTTTATTTTTTCGAGATTCGAAGCGATCCATCCAATGGCATGTGGTCCTGTAGGAACCGCTGCTAAAATATCTTCTCCTTCAGAGAACTGATTTAGTTTCATAAATTTTTCCAAAGTATATAATATCTTCTCACATGAATTTTCACTCCAAGGAACGCTTACAGGATCACCAGTTGTTCCTCCAGTTTCCATAGAACGTATAATTACATTTCCGTTTTTTATCAACTCATAGAATAATTTAGGCATAAAGTCTCGTTGCCGAACGTATCTTAACTCAGATTGAGTATAAAATGGAAAATGTTCTTTGATATCATCATAGGATTCTATCTCTTTTCTTGGGTCGAACCCTATTTTTTTCTCGAGCTGTGACAGCCAGTATGGAGACCCATGTTGAGGATCAAAAGTGACCTCGATAACGTCCTGCACGATTTCATTTAAATTTTCTTTTTTATAAAATTCATCAAGGAATTCATTTACTTCACGATAGTAACTCATACTTTCACCTCCTCGATTTTACCTTACTCAGTTATTAATTCATCTCCAATAACGCCTACGGAAACTGACATAGCACCTATATTTGCCTCACCGTCTCTTCGGAAAATGAACTCTCCACCAGTATTAAAACCAAAAATTATTGCATTTGGATTTTTAGTGATTATTTCTCTGATTATCTTCTCTAGCTTACCAGTACCTATATGTAACTTTCTCAATGTACAGTCAAACATAAGAATAATCTTAGGTTTTTTAAGATTAGCGTCTTTTAGTGCGATTACTATAGAATTTTTTTCTGCATCAATTAATTTTTTTTCATCGATTTTCAATTTAAAAAGAACCGTTTTAGAAGGAATCTTTTGGGTAAATTCTATATAGTTTCTCTCCAACTTCATTGGCACACGAACGTGATAATAACCATAGGGATCCCTTATTGCCAAAGGATTTGCCGTGAATATGCTCCAGAACTTCATCATTTTTGGAGGCATTCTCAATGCAAAAAACTTTTGTATCCTCTTCATTAATGGGGTAGATATAAAAGCAAATTTTGTCTTAATATCCACAAGTTGATTGAATGAAACCCCAGCCATTTCTGCGTATCTTTCTCCTGCAGGTTTACCATCCAGTAAAAATACTCGACGACCTTCAGATTTTGTAACTATCGAAAACTTATCTGTTTCAACATATCCATGCTCATAGCCAAAACCAGCTTTGAGACCACCAGTAACAGCCAGACAAACAACCGCTCTATCATAGACTTGCCCGTTAATAAACTGATAATTATTTTTTAAATACTCATCCACAGAACAACCACCAATAATAGGTATGTGGCGCCCAGTAACCGAGTAAATCCCTTCAGCTACTTCATCCTCTCTTCCTGGTTCACCAAGTGTCAATCCTCTGGACAATACTATCATCCAATAATCATAGTACTTTATGTTTTCTATTGGTTTCTTTTTCTTCTGAGCGATATATTTAATGTATGGAGTTATATACTTGTCTGGCTTGAGGGCTTCAAGCGCTTGCTTTGCTGCTGTTACTCCAGCTTTTTTAGGATCTTCCAAAACATTTTCTCCCACACCCACACCAACATGAATGTATTCGCTTTCTACTAAAAGGCATACAGCACTACCTTCTGTAACACCATAATTACTTATTTCTCCAGCAGTTGTACAACCAATCCACTTTATCTCAGGATTAAGCTCTCTCAAAGCAGAATCAACGCTTTCCACAAACTTTTTTATTGTTTTATCGTTTTTTCCGTACTTTCCGCCTGAGCAGAAAACTATTGCAAACTCAGGTTTTTTACCGCCATCTTCCTTTAATTTTTCAAAGGCTGTTCGCACGCATTCCCTTCCTGCTTCCTCGGAATTTTTCGCAAAGCTTATCCCAACACCTGCATGTATATATTTCCCCAATTTTTTCACCTTGGTTTTTTGGTATGGTTAAATTTTCTTTAGTTTTGATTCAATTTAAACTTAACTTAAACCAAAAATTAGTAGGAAATTCTCGTTTAAAAGGTTTTTTACTTTATCTTCGGCAAAAAGCGATTATCCAAAGTTTTATGATATGGTTAAAAAATAAATTCTTTCACCATCAAATACAGAAAATGAAAGAGTTTATTCTCCTCCAGAAATCTCTTCTTTTCCCACCTTCATTCCTTCTTCTGTTATAAATACCGGATAAACCCCGTGTTTGTGTTCCGTTTTCCGCATTTTTCTGATTTCTATATTGCTAAAAGTTCCAGAAGCTATGGAAAAATATCTCAGCACTATTATTCCGTCGCAGAGAAATTCAGAATATGTATCTCTGCTTAAAGATTTAGCATCTTCAGGAAGCTCTGAAATTAGAAAGGATGTTATCCCGTTTTTCTTCAAAAGATTTATCACATCCATTACGCTCTTCCTCATTACCAGTTCCGGAGATATCTGAAGCATTGTTTCTACGAGAAGTTTTTCTCTTGCTTTGAGATATTCTTTCGTATAAATCAATGTGCTTAAGTACATAAGATACAGGCTCAAAGAGTCTAACACGAACCTCTGTGGCCGGAAATCGTCAAAAATCTGCTGAAGAAAGGAAGAAAAATCTACATCTTCCTTTCCTATACACAAAACCTTTATTTTTCCTTCTTTTTCAAGGTTTTCCAAATCCCATCCAAAAAGTAAAGCCTGTTCCACAATATCTTTTTTATTTTCCTCGAAGCTTACATAGACTCCATTTTCCCCGTAGAGCTCTGCGCCCTTCACGATAAATTGTAACCCAAAAATGGTCTTTCCGCTTCCAGCAGGACCGCTGAGAAGAACTACATTACCCTTAGGTATTCCTCCATCTAAGAGTTCGTCCAGCCCAGGGATACCTGTTTTTACACGAGATAGTTCAAAGCGTTTCATGGAAAGATTAAATTGAAATCTGTTTAAACACTTATCCCAATTCAATTCGACTAATGCCGAAATTTGAATTTTTTGAGTTAAAAAAGCGTGAAAACATGAAGTGAAACAAAGATAAGTATTTATACACCTTTTCTTCAATACTTTCATGCATTCAGAGGAAGAACAATATCCGAAGATAGTTATTAATGGTTGTAAAATAAAATTTTCAGATGGAATTGTTCTTCGCTCAATTTTAAAGACAGGCGTTAATTTCTTTCAGGCAACAGATGTTGTGAAGGTTGTAAAGGAATCTATAAAAAATAAAAAGGAGCTTTCAACTGAAGAACTTTTTGAAATATGTAGAGATGCCCTGAAAGAAGTTTGCGGAAGTAAGTTTTCAAGAAGATACGAAATATGGCACAGGTACAATATCTTCAGAAGACGCGGCTTAGTTGAGCCACTCGAAATTCTTCTTGGCGGAGCACCTGTTGTTGGTAAAACAGTTTCCACAACAGATTTGGCTTTTAGACTTATGATTTCGCGTGCAATTACAACAGACGCTATAAGAAGGATTTTGAAAGTTTTAGTAAAGGAAAATCCTGTACTTCATCTACCTTCTTACAAAGTCTGGAAAGCCATCAGGCCCGAAAACGTGGAGCTTGAACCGGAAATTGAAGGATTTGTAAAGCAGGTAAATGCGCTTGCTGAATACATTATAGAAATAGTTTCAAAATCAATAGAAAACGGAAAAGACGTTGCTATAGAAGGTGTGCATATAGCACCGTGGATACTTCCAAAGGAGCTAAGAAAAAAGCCGAATATAATCCAAGCTCTTATTGCTGCTCCGAATAAAGAAATCTACAGGCAAATGTTTCTTTCAAAGAAGCTGAGAGAGGGTGAAAGTCCAAACAAAGAAGTTCTTACGGATTTTGAAACGTGCTGGAAAATAAATGAGTTTCTCGTAAAAGAAGCTCGAAAGGAAAAAATTTCCATAGTGAAATTTCAATCGTTTGAGCAAACCGTTGAAGATCTTCTTGAAGTTGTGAATTTCAGAATAAGAAAAATTGTACGTGAGATAAATGGAAAGCGATAAAATATATCTTGTACCACACACGCATTACGATGCTGTGTGGATTTTTGAAGAGGAAGAATATTTTAAACTCAACGAACTTATTCTTGAAAAGGTTGTGAAATTGATGGAAGAAAATGATGAGTTTAAATTTCTCATAGAGCAGACTTATTTGCTTGAAAAACTCAAAGAAAAAAATCCAGAGCTTTACAGAAAAATAAAAAGGTTTGTTAAAGAGAGGAGAATAGAAATAGCTGGCGGAGAATATCTCATGCCAGATTTCATGCTCCCTCAAGAAGAAACGCTCATAAGAGAAATTCTTCGCGGAAGAAAATGGCTGAAAAAGGAATTTGGCATAGAGCCAGAAGTTATGTGGCAGGCCGATAGCTTTGGTTTACCTGCTCAATTTCCGCAGCTCTGTAAAAAATTCGGCTACAAATACGTAGCTTTTCGCAGGGGATGTGAAGCTAAGAAACCGAGCGAATTCATCTGGCAGGCTCTTGACGGAAGCGAAATTATAGCGCATTTTATGCCGTTTGGTTATAGAGCAGGTTTAAAGCCTGAGAAATGGGAAGAAAATATAAAAGCTATGAAAAATTTTTGTGCCTGTGGTAGAATTCTTTTTCCGTGTGGTAGTGGTACCACAATACCAAGAGAAGATCTTCCAGAACTAGTGAAGCGGTGGAATGCTTTGCACAAAGATAAAATGAAATTTGCTTTACCTTCTGAGTTTTTTAAAGAAATAGAAAAGTGTAGAAAAAAACTTGTAGTGAAAAAAGGAGAAATGTATTCTTCAAAGTACGAGGAATTAGAAGTCTTTCCGGACACATGCTCTAGTAGAATATGGATTAAAATTATTTTGCGGCATCTCGAAAGGAAAGCAATCGCTTACGAGAAACTACTCTCTGTTCTAAAACTTATGGGAATGCGCTCCGAAAGAGGGGAAGAAATTCTTAATCATGCCTGGGAAAAACTCCTATTTATGATATTCCACGATGTAATAACAGGTACGAGTATAGATAGTATTTTTGTAAAGCTTAAGCGCGAGCTTGAGAAGCTCGATAAAAAGCTCGAAACAGGAATAAAAAACTTGCTTGAAAATTTTTGTGCAAATAAAGGTAAAGGCATAGTTATTTTCAATCCTCTTTCCTTTTCTATTAAGGAATGGGTTGAAACAGAAGTTGAATTCAGAAAAGGATGTGTAAGAGAAATCGGAAAAGCTGTAAGTTTCGATGAAATCTCAAGTATCGAAGTCATTGAAGAAGAAAGGTACGAAGATAGCTCTATTAAAAGAGCAAGGATAGGTTTTATTGCAACGCTTCCTCCTTTCGGAATAAAACAGTATAAATTAGAATCACCTTCTTTAAGAGAAAAGGAAATAAACACAAACTCGGATAAGAAAAAATGTTTGAAAACCAGGGTTGGAAACTTTGAAATAGAAATTCTGGAAGGGTGCAGATTAAAAATTTACAAAGATAAAAAACTTATTTGCGAGGGAAATGAGCTTGTCTTGGATGATGAAATCGGAGATTTATACGAGCATAAATCCCTGGTTTCTCATCCTTTGAAAACAGAAAGCGGGAATGGAATAAAATATAGCGAGTTTGTTTGCAGTGACATGAAGATAGAGGAAAAGCCATCCAGAATAGTTTCGAAAGCTTACCTTACTTACTACGCTCTTCGATGGCCTTACCGGGAAGCTACCCATGATTATAACATTTTCAAACACAAATTGCTGGAAATAGAAAAGGAAGTGGTAATTTACGATAAACTTCAGCGAATAGATTGCAGGGTGAGAATAAAAAATTTCCATCCTGAAATCAGGTTAAGGGTTGGATTTTCTACAAAAGGGAAAAAATTCATTTGCGATACGCAGTTTGGTTATATAGAAAGGAGGAAAGGAAAGTACCCATGCCCGAGATGGGCGTGTATTGAAGGTAAGAATCACGCTATAACCTTCATAAATTTCGGTACACCGGAATATGAATATGATGGAGATAACCTCTACATAACATTTTTACGCTCTGTTGCGAAACTTTCTCGCGGTGATGCCGGGCCATATATCCCAACGCCGCACGCGCTTGAACTTGGAGATTACGAATTCGCATATTCGCTTTACCTTAGTGAAAAATTTTGTAAAGAATGCATATGCGAAGCGCATAAGTTCAATAATAAACCGTTCGCTTTTCAGGGCGGAATGGAAAACGGGCAAAAAATTTTTGCAGAGGTTAAACCAGAAAATATTATTCTTTTAGCCTTTAAGCAGAGCGAAAGCAGAGATTCTTTCATAGCAAGAATTTGCGAGTATGCTGGTGAAAATTCAAGGAGTGAAATAAAGTTTTTCAAGAATGTAAAAGCTGCTGAAGTTGTTGATTTAAATGAAGAAAAAAGAGAGAAAAGGAAAATCAAAATCAAAGGGAATAAGATTTTTCTTTCTGTAAAGCCATTTGAGATTCTTACACTTAAAGTCAAATTTTGAAAAATTTATAAGTTTCTTTATTCTTTATAAAACATATGGCAGAAAAGCGCGTAACAGCTCCGCCTGCAATGGCAGGATTGGTAAGGTACGTTGAAGAAGAGAGGAGCATAATAAGAATAAAACCTGAAGTTTTTCTCGGAATATGTGCGCTTTTCCTATTAATCGAGCTTCTTTTTGGATTAGAAATTATGTGAGGGAGAACTCATGGATTACAGAAAAGAAATTCTTAGCGGTGTAAAAGAATTTAGAGAGAACGGATTTTTGATAAAGAATATCAAGCATTACAAACCTTTGGAAATGAAGAATGAACTTGTTTTCTTTTTAAAACCTGAAGTACTCGTGCCGAGGAGCGTGAATCTCGAGCTTTTACTAGAGATAATGTTCGATAAATTCAAAGAATTTGATTTAGAGATAGAATCACTTTCTATTCTTTCTGGTGAATATCTGAAAAAGCACGATATAATGGCAAAGCATTATGGTGTGATAAACAGAATAGCAAGATTCGGAAAGAAAGAATTAACTTCAGAGGCTTTGGAAAAATTCAGAAGAGTTTTCGGTATCGAGCCTGAGAAGGCTTGCTTGCTAGGCGCATTTGAATTTTTGGAAAAATACAAAGAGTTCAACGAATTTTCTCTCAATGTGCTCTGGGAAAATCTCGAAAACGTAAAGCTTGCATCAGGCACGTACTGCGAAAAAATTCGCATCCGAGAGGAAGTGGTATACGTGCTCAACGGTTTCCATCCTTATCAGCTTTACCATTTTACAAGAAAAGAAGCTTTTATAGTAGTAATGGCAGTAGCCAGTAATAGGTCGTGGAGGGAGCTAAGGAACGATTTTATAGGTGCCACAAATCCAGAGAAAGCTAAGGAAGGCAGTTTGAGAAGAATTCTACTCGAAAGAAAAAAAGAACTTCGCATACCTCTAGTGGCTCAGGGTTACAATGGTTTTCACCTTTCTGCAGGTCCTGTAGAAGCATTGGCCGAGCTTTTGCGATTCTGCAGCGATTACGAGAATGGCAATTTATTAACTCCGGAGAAAACAGCTGTGGGTAAAAAGTTTTTACAAGCTTTCAGCGCCGAGCTTGTGAAAAAACTTCTTGAAAACCCTAAAATAAACTACGAAGGTGAGAGAGTCGGAATTTTTGATATAACCGAAGAGCTTGATACAGATCAAGCTGTAGAAGTTTTGAAAAAAGTGTTCAGTGAAAACGTTTCCAGCACGTTGGGCTCGCTCTGAAATTAAAAAGCAAAAGTCTAAAATTTATAAATACCTTAATTTCATTCTTTTCATGCAGAAAAAAATTAGAAAAATTGCAAAACAAATTATCAAACAAAATCTTTCTCTGAAAGAAGGAGAAACTCTTGTAATAGACGCTGGCCCAAATTCGCTGGAATTCGCAGAGGAGCTTGCTTACCAAGCAAGTTTGATTGGTGTGCACGCCTTTATTCTTTACTCAAGCAGTAATTTAAGGTACAGAATTTTTAAAGATGTTAGTGAAAAGCATCTTAAGAAAATTTCTCCTTTAAATGAATTTATTATGAAGGAAGTGGAAGCAGAAATAATTTTGAATGACGCTGATCCTTTCATAGAAAGTAAAATCCCTCAAAAAAAGGTAGAAATAAGGAGAAAAGCTCTTCTTCCTTTACGAAGAATAAGGGATAAAAGAATAATCTCAAAAAACGTTAAAATACTCCTGCTCTGGTATCCTACAGAGGAAGTTGCCAAAGCTATCGGAATTCCTTTTAAAGACTTTTGGAAAATTTACTGGGATTGTTTGGATATAAACTACCAAGAGCTTTACGAATACAACAAAAAGCTTATTTCAGCCTTGAGAAAGGGAGATAAAATAAGAATTTACGGAAAGGATACGGAACTTGAGCTTTCTATTAGAAACAGAGCTCTGCACAACGCTTGCGGGCTTTGGAAAAAAGAAAAAATGGGCCTTTTGAATTTGCCAGATGGTGAGGTTTTCTGCGCGCCTGTCGAAAGCTCTGTTAATGGTGAGATTTATCTTGATTTGCCATGCATGTGGCATTTTGGAAAGCGCGTAAAAGGAGCTTGGTTCAAGTTCAGAAAAGGCAAGCTTATAAGCTACAGTATAGAGGAAGGAGAAAAGGAATTTGAAGAAGTGCTTAGAAACGCTTCCGGAAGAAAAGATTATATAGGAGAACTTGGAATCGGTACAAATCCGAAGGCAAAGATCACAGGTGGAGTGATAATTATTGACGAAAAGGTTCGTGGAACTATTCACATAGCTCTCGGAAATAACATAGCTTTCGGTGGAAAAAATGAGGCTACAATTCACTGGGACTTCTTTAAGGATATGCGAAGGAAGAGCGAAATTTACGCAGGAAATAAACTTGTGATGAAGAACGGAAAATTTGTGGTTTAAACGCTAAAAATTAATTTTAATGCAAGCGTTTCACTCAAAAAATTTGTCCAAAATTCTTTTTCAGCTTCTCTTTCAATTTCATCTAGATATTTTTCAGGAGTCTTAACGATATCAGAAGGTTCTACACCTTTGGAATGTAAATTTTCGGCAAATCTCTAACCTACTTGGTCTTTCTCCTACAAAGTATAAAGCGTTTAAATCGGCAAACATTTCTTCACCTGTTTTTAAAGTAAGAATATATTTCTCTTTCACTTGTGGATATATGAGCTTTTTAAATACATCGTGGCCATTTTCATGAGCAAACGCCCATAGCATTCTACCCTTTTTCACATCTTCTTTTCCGATGTTTATTACTACAATTTCTCCGCTTCTGCCAATATATTCAGAGGTTTCATTTATTTTTACAAGTAAAGCCCCATAGGAATAACCAAATTTTTCATGAAAAAAATTCAACCAAAAATTTTTAAATCCGAGCCTAAAGGATATACTGAAGCTAATTTTCACTACATAACAAGTCTAAGAACCGTTAAGCATTTATTTTTCTAAAGTTATTCTACCAATGCGTGATTCGTATGGAGGGGGTAATTGTTAATTACAGAATAAAATATACAAAAGAAGTTGTTATTTTAATACCAGAAATAAAAAGCAGAAGGGAAGCTGTGAAGCTTATCGGTAAAAAGGTTGTTTGGATAGATGAAAAAGGAAAAGAATGGGAAGGAAAAATTGTAGGTGCCCACGGAAATAACGGAGCCATAAGGGCCAAATTTACCGTTCCTCTACCGCCGAAAGCGCTCGGAAAAGTGGTAAAAATATCGGAATGAATGAAAAAGCTATGTTTTAACTTTTACTTCAAAATCCTCTGGTGTATATTTAAATTCTTCGTCATTTTTTATTTCTCCTCTTGCTTTTAGAACTTCTTTGGCAAGTATGCAATAGATAGTAGCTAAAGAACGCTTACCTTTGTTATTACACGGTATTGCGAGGTCTATATTTCTTAAAGTGTTTGCCGTGTCACACAGAGCAATAACCGGAAGATGCATTTTAACAGCTTCTTTTACGGCTTGCCTATCAGCAATCGGATCCGTGACTATTACCACTTCCGGTTCATAATACTCTTCGAAATTAGGATTTGTTAACGTTCCTGGCAAAAATCTTCCTGTAATAGCTTTTGCTCCTATTATTTCTGCGAACATTTTTACTGGTTTATGACCGTTTGGCTTGCGTGAAACTACCATTATTTTTTTGAACCTTGCTATGAATTTTGCTGCTATTTTCACCCTTTCATCTATCTTGCTCGCATCTATTATGCTCAATCCGTCTTGGCGAATGCGAAATATGAATTTGCGCATGTCCTTAGTTCTTCCCTTCAGTCCGATATGCGCGCCTGCTCTCAGGTAAATTTCAGTCATAAAAATCACTAAGAATATGGGGAAGAAAGGATTTAAATACTTAACGGAAACTTTTCAGAGTGCATTTTTCCTAATTTTATTTGTATAATACAGTGAAGAAATTCATTGGCTTGTTATCAGGACGGTCTCACTTTCCCGCACCAAAAAACTTTTATATCCTCTTACCAAAACTCATTATTCATGAAAAAA
>CAZQLM010000025.1:0-12014 GCA_964594175.1 uncultured archaeon
GATAAAAGCAGGGGAAGGAAAATTAGCGAGCTTAGCTTTCCTATTCTTTCTTCGATGAAATAAGCGTATTTTGATGAAAGAGCAGCAACAATATTGAACAAAGCAAAAATAATTCCAAAATACGCTATATCAACACCGCAAAGCCTGAAATAGGGCTGATAAAACCAGAGAGCTGCATTTGTAAAAGCTATTAACACAGCTGAATAGAGAATAATCGCCCTTATCTGCGAGTGTTTTATGATGTTTGCTTTTATGGTTGAGAAAAGTTCTTTAACATAGCTCTTTTTTATAATTTTCTTATGGATTTTCGGCTCTTTCAGGCTGAGCGAAATCGGAATTAAAAAGAAGAAAAACGGTATGCATGCATAAAAAGTTAAACGGAGATTTATCTTTCCTATAAATCCTCCGGCAATGCTTGAAATAATTGCAGCTATGAAAGAGTAAAACATTGCACTTCCAGAAATTTTCTTGTAAAGCCTTTTTTTACCCAAGCTTTTTAGAGTATCATACAACAATGCAAGCTGTGCGCCTGAGAAAAAGCTTGCTGCTACAGCCCATAGTATTTCTGCTATTAAAAAATCGAAAAAGCTATGCCCGAGACTGTAGGTAATTATCCCCAAGAAAATAGCTAAACTTCCTATTACCAAAGAAGTTTTTCTTCCGTACAAATCTGCGAAATAGCCTGTAGGAATTTCAAGGATTACTATGGTAATTGAAAAAATGGATTGCAAAACCATTACTTGTGTTAAGCTCAAGCCATTGGCAATCCAAAAAAGTACTACAACAGGAACAGGAAAAAGCAGATTTAATAAAAAATACATGGCTTTTATTTTCCAGATATTGCTTTTTAATGACATAAAGTAAATTTAATAATTTTGGAAACTTAAAAATAGTGGGAAAATGGGAAAAAGGTGATAGAATGGGTAAAATCTATTCTCAAAAGGAAAATAAATGTAGAGAAAGTAATAATTTTTGGTAGCTTTGCGCGAGGCGAATTTAAAGAAGATAGTGATCTGGATTTGATTCTAGTAGGAAAAGTTTTTGAAGGTAAAAGCTTTCACGAAAGATTTAAAGGTTTGTGGCTCAAATGGGATTTAGGAATTCCCGTTGATTTTCTTTGCTATACTCCTGAAGAATTTGAAAAGTTGAAAAAAGGTGTAAACATAGTTAGCGAAGCTGTAAAAGAAGGAATTGAAGTGTGAACTTGAAATATTGATGTTATTTTACTGAAGACTCTTTCGGTAAAAAAGCAAATATTGCTAAATTTGAAAATAATGAAATACACATATTACAAATTCCGGTTCGTGAAAGTGAAAAATGTAAGTTTATCGATGTAAAATATTACAACATAAAAAAGAAATTTTTTGGTCATGAGGCTTTCATCGTATACGATAGCTATAGCTTTTGATCCTTTACGAAAGAATATAGAATATGTATGGATAAGAAAAAACTAAAACTTTTATAAATCTCCTGCTACAAACTTCTTCATGCTTTTGGTGCTTTATCTCGGTAAGAACGGAAAAAAAGCAGAAGAAATTTTGAAGAAAGACGATATTTGTTCGAGGCAGAGCATAGCCTTAAGAGAAGCAAGTTCTTTAGGCATAGAAAAGGAAGGTTATTTTCTTTTCTTTAAAGGAGATGAAAAAGCTTGTGAAAGAGCTAAAGAACTTTTAAAAGAGCTTGTTACGGAAGTTGAAAAAGAAATTCTCGAAAAGGCGAAAAAAGCATATGAGGAAGAAAGTGAAAAAGCTTTGCAGGGTTTTGGAGGAATATTTGGATAAAACGCTTTACAATATATCAATAAAAACAATTGAGTTCTCCCTAATATCTTTCGTAATATTCTATTAAACGAATTTTCTGTTCATCAAGATTAAAACTGAGACTCTTTATGTTTCCTTCTTCGTCTACTTCGTAAATCTTATTACCCTTTCTCATCCCGTGGGGCAGTACAAACTGTTTTCCGTCCAAAAAAATTCTTACCTCTTCATAAATTTTACCTTCGCTCAGCTCATTAGGATTATGAAGATATACCATTCTTTTTCTTTTCATCATTAACGCCTAAAATTTATAGCCATGTTTTTCTAAAATTTCTTTCATTAGCAACGCATCCTTTTCAAGCAATGGGCTTTCTGAAATTATGGTTATTTCCATTTTCTTTGCAAGTTTATTCTTTACCAAAAATTTTGCAAGTTCTTCAAAGCTGGGACCACGTGCTTTTTTCAAAGGTAAATGCTCACGCTCATCTCCGCCTGCGAGAGTCTTTTTAAATTTTATTCCAGAAAAATGTGTATGGAGAAATTTTAGTTCGAGTTTTTCAAGAGATTTAAAAATAGCTTTATAATCTATCTCTCCTCCGTTTCTCGCGTAAATATGAGCAAAATCTATTACGGGCACGCAATTTGGAACTTCGAGGCACAGGGAAATTATTTCATCAAGTGTGCCCCACTGGCTTTGTCTTCCCATTGTTTCCAAACCAAGAAAAGCGTTCCATTTTCTTTTTCTAATCTCCTGCGAAATTTTTCTGCACGCGTGAAAAATCATTTCTCCAGCTTTAGTTTTGTTTTTTCCGTAATATCCTGCATGAACTACTACAACATTTGCTCCCATTACGTGAGCACGGTCTAACGAATCAAGAATTCTTTTTATCGAGGCCTTTATCTTTTCCGGCTCTGAAGAAGCAAGGTTTATGTAATAAGGGGCATGAACAGAAAGTGCTATATCAAGCTTTTTTGCTATTTCACCGACTTTTTTTGCTTTTTCTCTTGAAAGTGTAACACCTCTAACGAACTCTATTTCCATTGCATTCAATCCCAGTTCAGCAACCTTTTCAACACCTTTGAAGGTGTCGCAATTTTTGCATGTTAACGGGATTCCAGCCGGTCCTAGTCGGAGCATTTTTCCTCACCGAAAAGGATTTTACATATCTCGCAAAAAAGCTCAGCAATAGAATCCTCTGAAAGATTTTCCCTGCTCAGTTTTGAAGAAAAATCAGAAAGTTTTCTATATACTTCTTCGTTTTTAATAAGCTCTTCTGCCATTTTCCCTCGCGCCCTTCGCAGGTAATGAGAAACAGCCGGTTGGGAAATGTGCATTTTTTCTGCTATTTCATTCTGAGTTAGCGCATGCTTTTCCGCGAGAAGTTTTGCAAGCACTGCCCTTACAGCTGGAAGGTATTCTGTTACAAACTTTTCGCACCTTGCCTGCATAATATTTTTCATTACGCCGTAATATTTAAATCTTTTTATTTTCCTTTTTGTAAATTAATTCAGGAGGTGAGCACATGCCTATAAGCGAGGCTCCGTATACGAGAAAATACGAACACACAAAAAGAAGGGGTAGAGAAAGTACAGTGCTATGCGGTTTTTGTGGAAGAAAGGTTCCGAGATATAAAACTTTCGTGACTTACCGCGGTTTCAGAATAACAGACCCCGGAATTCTTCAGGAAGTGGATAAAAGGCAGGTGCATCTTTTCAGACAGAAGCTCTATGTCTGTCCTTCTTGCGCCAGATTTCACGGAATAGTTCAGAGGGGTAAAACTGTAAGAAAAAAACATCTTGAAAGGTAGGGTATATGCTTGAAAGCATAAAAAAATTGAGAGGGAGATTGTATATCTATCTGAAAAGGCCAAAACGAAAATATCCGAAATTCGAGATCTACAGGCCAACTCTGATTTCTATTCCGCATTACAAAAACCCGAGAGATGTAGACATGCGCTATCCGTTGCTCGAACCATATGCATATGCAAGAATAAAGTGGAATGAAGATCTTAAAACGCTTATATATAACGTTCTCGAGCCTAATCTTACTGAAAAGGAAAAGAAAAAATTGCAGAGAATTTCAAACGCTCTTCTCGAAATGATAGATGTTGAGCTCACAAAACTCAAAGGAGGTGAAAAACTAATCCAGTACATTGAAAACGTTGTGCAGAAAGTTCTTGAAGAACTCAATATAAAGCTAAAAAAAGAAGAGTACCTGAAATTTCTTTACTATATTTTTCGCGATTTCGTTGGGCTTAACGAAATAGAACCTCTTCTTCACGATCCTTACATAGAAGATATAGGTTGCGATGGTGTGAACATACCGGTTTATGTCGTGCATAAAAGATTCGGTTCGCTACGCACTAGCATAGTTTTTAAAGATGAGGAAACACTTAGAGAATTTGTAATAAAACTTGCTGAACGATGCGGAAGGTATATAAGCTATGCAGAGCCTTTACTCGATGGAACTTTGCCAGACGGCTCGCGAGTTCAAGCAACGCTTGCTAAAGATGTTACCACGCATGGGCCAACGTTTTCAATAAGAAAATTCCGCGAGAATCCTTTTTCACCTGTAGAGCTGATGGAATTCGGCACACTTTCGGCTGAGATGCTCGCTTATCTCTGGCTTGCAATAGAGCACAAGGCTTCCTTTCTAATTTGCGGTGGTGTGGCTACAGGAAAAACAACTCTGCTAAATGCGCTTTCTCTTTTCATTCCTCCTGAAGCTAAGATAGTAAGCATAGAGGATACGCGCGAATTGTATCTACCGCATGAAAACTGGATACCGGCCGTAGCAAGAATAGGATTTGGTATTCCAACAAAGGAAGGAGCAAAGTATGGCGAAGTTACAATGTTTGATTTGCTCAAGGCAAGCTTCAGACAGAACCCTGATTACGTAATTGTAGGAGAAATCAGAGGTAAGGAAGCTTACGTCATGTTTCAGGGCATGGCTTCTGGACACAGCTGTCTTGGAACAATGCACGCTGGTAAAGTGGAAGATGTTATATACAGACTTGAAACACCTCCAATAGAACTTTCTCCAAGTCTCATAGAGACATTGGATTTAATAATTTTCATGATCCATGCTACTGAAAAAGGAAAAGCAGCAAGAAGGGTAAAGGAGATTGACGAGCTTGAAAGTGTTGACCCAAAAACGGGTGTAGCAAGAATAAACAAAGCCTTCTCCTGGCTTCCTGGTCCGGATGAGTTTGAGAAAAATACATACTTATGGCTTATTCACAAAATAGCCAAGCAAATCGGTGTAACACCTACAGATCTGGAAAGAGAAATGGAAATCAGGAAAAAACTTCTGGTTTGGATGGGTAAGAACAACATATTAAGATATGATCAGGTATCGAAAATAATTTCAGAATATTATAAGAGCCCTGGAGATGTGATAAAAAGAGCTGGTATAAAGGTTGAAGGCTCATGATAGAACGTGTGAATACTGGAATTCCTGGTTTGGATGAGCTAATAGGAGGCGGTTTTCCCAAGGGATCTGTGGTTTTGCTCAGCGGTACATGTGGAACAGGAAAAACATTAAGCTCACTTCAGTTTCTTTGGTACGGTATACAGCATGGAGAAAATGGTGTGTACATAAGCTTCGAGGAATCAATAACACAGGTTAAAAGCATGGCAAGAGAATTCGGATGGGATTTTGAAAAAGCAGAGAAGGAGAAAAAAGCGATTATGGTTCGTTACGATCCTTTTCACGTAGAAGATGTTATAGATTTAATCATAGGTTCTGTGAGAAAAATAAATGCACAACGCTTGGCAATAGATTCGGTATCAGCTTTGGGAATGTACATTCGCGACCCAACTGAAGTGAGAAGAAGCATTTACACTCTGGTTTCGAATATTTATAAACTGAAATGCACAACAATACTAACTTCTGAGATTCTTCCTGATCAGTTAGAGCTTTCAAGGTTCGGTGTAGAAGAGTTTTTGGCCGATGGTGTAATAGTTCTTTATTACACTAAGGTTAATTCTTATTTTGCCCGTGCAATTACAATATGGAAAATGCGCTATACTCACCACTCTCAGAGAATTCACCCTTACAAAATAACGGAAAAGGGTATAATCGTATATCCTCACGAGGAATCTGCACTCACCCGCAGAATATAGCAAATGTTGGTTTTCTCTGAGGAAGGTGTGTAGTGCGGAGCGGTAACAGTCGGAAAAAGCAAGGAAGAGAGTTCATAGCATTTTTGTAAAAATTTAAAAACAATTTTAGAGAGAAGTTTACTATGAAAATGATTTCGCTGGATAATGGTATTTTGCTTTATCTCGATCCTCTAAAAGAAGCAAAAACAATCGGACTGGAAGTAGTAATCGAAACAGGTAGCATTTATGAGCCAAAGGAAAAGCGCGGAATTTCGCATTTTCTCGAGCACATGCTTTTTAAAAGTAATAAAAAATACAGCTATCAACAGATAGCAAATGGTTTGGAAATGAATGGCGGAATCAGCAACGCTTTTACATCCACATTGGCTACTTTTTATCTTTTTGAATTTATTCCTCGAGGCTTTTTCAAAATTCTCGATATAGTCTTTCACATGTTTGCAAATGAGAAATACAGGAAAGAAGAGTTTGAAAGCGAGAAAAAAGTTGTGCTTACAGAGATAGAGCGAGGTTTGAACGATCCTGAATCGAGGCTCTGGGATTTAAGTTTGCAGGCTGTTTATGGAAAAAGCGATTATGGCGAGCCGATACAGGGTTTTCGCGAAACAGTGCAAAGCATAGAAAAAAACGAGCTCGAAGAATACAAGGCAAAATTCTATACACCGCGTAATATGCGTATCCTTCTTTCCGGAAAATTTTCATCAAAACACGTAGAATCTATAAAAAGGGTTTTTGGCAAATTAGAGGGAGAGTCAGCGAAAAAGAAGAAACCCAAAAGGGGTAAGGGAAAGAATCTCGAAATAAAAATGCCAACAAAAAATCAGATTTACTACTCTCTGAATTTTTCGGTGAAGGAGGATCTTCATAAAATAATAGCGTTTCAGAATTTTGTTTCCGGTGGATTTTCCTCTCTGATTTTTCAAATTCTACGTGAAAAATACGGTATCGGGTACAGACTTTTTTTCGGGTATAATAAACTCTATCCGAATGCAGAAGCTGTTATCTCGCTCATTATTCCTGGCTTTGAAAAGGAAAGAATGCCAAAACTAAACGCCGCGGTAAAAGAAATTTTTGAAACCTTGAAAGAGAAGAATTTGGAGAAATATTACGAAGGTAGAAAAAGAATGCTAAATCTCGAATATGAAAAAACAAGATTAGACGTTTTCGAAAGAATTGAAGAGAGCTACAAGACGGTGCTTTTTTATAATGAAAGCTATGATGAATTCATGAAAAAAGTATTCCGCGTGCCATTGGAAGAAATAATAGAGTTTGCATCCAAATTAAAACGTGGTAAAAGAGCTGTAATTCTCCCTTCATGATTTAGCACTTTGATTTTTTCTTGAACTCGCTGAGAAGCTTAGGTACCCTTATTGATTTTCCGCAATTTTCACATTTGACGCTGAACGGTCTATTCCAACGTTTTTCGCAGTATCCGTAGTGTGAGCAGTAAGGGCAGATATATTCGCATCTCGCTATATCTTCTCCTTTTAAAACCAGAACTCTTATTTTTCCGTTATTTTCTAAATTGCGCAAAGTATGGTAAGCGCAATCACTAGGTTTTATTCCTCTTTCCTTGATAAACCTCGCAATTTTATTGAACATGAGAAAATTATTTTTCAAAAGCCTTAAATCTTTTTCCCTACAAAGTTTTTGTATGCTTAGAGTGGCGTTTTTTGGATTTATGCTTGCTGCTGTGGTAAGTGTTGCTTTACAGTTTTTAGGCTTCAGAGCGATTGAGATAACGATTTTACTTATAATTTCTGCTTTAATTTTGTCGGAAATAATGAAAGTTGAAGAAAGAGAGGAAATGGAGAGTTTGGTAAAGGAAGATTTCACGAAAAAACTCGAAGGAATGGAAAAAATACTGAATTACATTTTCAAAAAAGTTGAAAATCTTCTCACAACAGAGCATATAGAAGAGATAGAGAGGCGTGTGTGCTCAAAATTAGAAACAAAAGAAAGTGAACTGAAGAGGAGATTTAAAGATGAAATCGGAAAAATTTCGAAAAAAATAATGGAAATAGAAGCACGTCTTAACGAGCTTAGAGAGCATTCTTTTTCTCTTCACAAACGAGTTGAAAGTATGGAGAATTATATTTTCGAGGAGGAAGAGATATGAATGCTTTATTTCAAAAGCTCAACCTTATCTGCGCTCTTTTTGAGCGATGTACCAAGTGCTTCCTTTGCTGCTATAAGTACGGCTATTTTTCCGTGCTCCTTTATTTTCTGGAGCAGCGGAGCGAAATCGGCGTCCCGCGTTGCAATTATTATAACATCTATTTTAGGATCGTGCACAGCTTCCATCGCATGCACAGCAAGAGCAACGTCTACATCGGTATCGTCCTTTTCTCCAAGCGTTACAACAGGTTCAAGACCGTGGTTCGCGACCGCTTCTATAAGCTTTTCAGGGGCAAACTGATTGAGAAAAACCTTGCCAACAACTATTCTTCCGTATTTATTTGCTTTTTTAACTATTTCATCCAATCCAAAATCGAATTCCTTTCTTATCATATTAGGCCCGTCTATGAAAAGCGCAACATTCTTCTTTTTTCCAAACAACATCTTACACCACCTGCATAAGTACAAAAGCCACAGAAAGCGAAACAAGCCATATTACAGGGTTCCATCTCAACACCTTGCTTCCGTCAAGTGGAGGGATTGGAATGAGATTGAAAAATGCCAGCCAGAATGAAAGTTTTGCTATCCAAAGGAAAAGGTAAAAGCCTGTTTGATTGTAAACAAAAAGCATCGCCATACCGGTAAGCAGATTTGCAGCTGGTCCTGAAAGTGAAATTATTCCGTTTTCTCTTTTCGTCATTGGCCTCAGCTGAAATGCGAATCTCTCTGAATAAGGAGAAACATACACAGCTCCGGGTGCAGCGAAAAGAAACCCTAAAAAACTTGTTATCAAACTTAGTAGAAGCCCAAAAGGCCATGCAACATATCTAGCGGAAAATCCGAAATATTTAGCAACACTTCTGTGAGCTAATTCGTGAGTAAAGAAGCAAAAAATTACAGCAAACGCACTTACAAGAAGGGAAACTGGGCTAAAACCCATTAAAATTGCAAGAGCTATAGTTAAAACCGCCATGGAAATAGTTAAATCTTTGATCTCTCTGGAATCCATTTCACTCACCGAAAAAATATTTCAAAGCTTCATAAATATTTGAAACTTCCTTCACTTCTATCCCTATCTTTTCGGAAATATTTACCTCTTTTCTTTTATAAGTTGTTTCGCAGAAGATAAATCCTGGTTTCCTTATACATTTCTCTTCCGGAACGAGCTTTATTTCCGTTGCCTGACCTTCTGGAACTAAAAGAAGCTTTGCACCAGCTCTTTTAGCTGCTTCAGCTTTTTCGAGAACTCCACCAACCTGCCCTATACTTCCGTTTTCGTTTATCGTGCCTGTTATAAGTACAGAGTTATTGAGAGTTATGTTTCTCAACGCAGCTACTGTTGCTATTGTAAATGCAGCACCAGCAGATGGCCCGCCAACTATGCTTGCATTTGATTCGAGAGTGTATATAACGTCAAAGCTTTTTGGATCACGATGCGTTATATTTGCTGCCAAGTCTCTTGCGAGCTGTAAAGAATGCTGTGTATCCACCCAGAAGAGTAAATTGTCTATGTTTGCGAGCACCTTTCCGCTACCTGGTTTTACTTCTACCTTGAGAGGTACTATAACTCCTTTTCCGTCATTATCCACTGCAAGCAGATTGAGGGTTGTAGAATTAGATGTATACTTGGTGATATACACAGGTACTTCAACCCTTTTCTCAACTATCTTTATCTTTTCTTCGTGATAAAGCTGAGCAAAGTAAAATCCCAACAGGAACATAACAAGCGAAAACACCATGAAAAGTGCTTGACTTCTTTGCTTTCTTCTTCTCGGCATGACATCACCGTTTAGTGCAGGAGGCGCACCCTCGGTGGGCCGCATTCCTGCGGAAAGCTACCCTGCGTGCGTTCTCAGCTCCGCGCCCCTGCGAACACCCCTGCTAAGGGCTTACGGCTGCTCCCTTCCGGGCCTGACCGGGTTCACCCTAAGCAGGAGCTCCGCAGGACGGAGCTTCCTTGTAGCAACGCAGGACTTCCCGCCTGAATGCGGCCGCCCTCGGGCTTCGGCCCCGGCATAAGGAGGGTTTCCGGTTACAGGGGACCCCCAGCCCCCCGGCCTAGCCTCCTGCAAGAAATAAATATGCTTTCAAACTATTTAAAATTGAACTGTAAATATTTTTATGGAACAAACCATTATTTTCGAGATAGGTATTGTACTGATTTTCGCCACTGTGCTTGCGATAATTTCGCGTGCTTTGAGACAGCAGCTAATTCCTGCTTACATCATAGCCGGTGTGCTTTTAGGTCCTGAGATTTTTTCTATAATAAAAGATGAGACATTTATCCGCGTGCTTTCAGAGCTCGGAATAGCGTTTCTTCTTTTCACAACAGGTCTGGAGCTGGATGTGGAAAGGATAAGAAAATCCGGAAAAAGCATAGCTTTCATTTCTGTGTTTCAGATACTCATCACGTTTCTTCTTGGGTATTACCTTTCCATTTCTTTGGGTTTTACAGAAATTACATCATTTTATCTTGGTTTTATTCTTGCATTCAGCAGCACAATGGTTGTGATAAAGCTTTGCGACGAATACAATCAGCTTTCCACGCTACACGGAAGAATAGTTTTGGGTGTGCTTTTAATTCAGGACATAGCAGCAGTTGCCCTTCTTTCCACATTATTTGAAAAACACGCGCTAGCAATATACCAAATTGCAAAGCCATTGATAACAGCAATGGGATTTATTTCTACGGCTCTCATTCTGAGCAAGTACATTTTCCCGTTTCTAATAAAGAGGTTTTCCCGTGAAAGGGAGCTTTTGTTTCTTTTTTCCCTTTCCGTGCTTTTCGTTTTCAGTACTCTATCCCATGTGCTGAATTTTTCCGTTGCTGTCGGAGCGTTTCTTGCAGGAATAGCCCTTGCTTCCTTTCCATATAATGTAGAGATAGCAGGAAGTGTAAGGTCTTTGAGAGATTTCTTTTCCGTAATTTTTTTCGTTTCTTTAGGAATGGAATTGAAGCTCGGAGTTTTTTCTTCGTATCTTAGTGAAATAGTGATACTCTCAATTTTTGTTATTTTAGTAAAACCGTTGATAGTTTACTTTTCTGCGAGTGCTTTGAAATACGAAAGAAAAACTTCCTTTCTTTCAGGAATTTATCTTGCTCAGACTTCGGAGTTTTCTCTGATAATAGCAAACTCACTCCTATTGGCTGGAATAGTCTCTCACGAGATTTTCGCTCTTATAGTAGCTTTAACGCTCATAACCATGTCTCTCACTCCGTATTTTATCGCTTACGGACACAGAATATTTACATCAATGGAAAAAATCCTTGCAAGATTAGATAAAACTTTAAGAATAAGAAGAAGGGAAATCCATGAAGATATGATAGCTTATATTAAAAAACTTAAAAACCATGTAATTCTCTGTGGTGCGCATATTTCTGGAAAACGCATAATAGAATGGCTTGTGAAAAAACACATTCCATTTGCTGTGGTGGATTTTAATCCTGAAATAGTGGAAACACTTATGAAAGAGGGTGTCCCTGTTATCTATGGAGATGTTACGCATGGGGAAGTACTTGAATACGCGAACCTTAAAAAAGCAAAAATTTTAATCTCTACAATTCCTGACCCTGAAGATAATCTTTTTCTAATAACGTTTGCAAGGGAAATAAATCCAAACGTGCTTATTATCTGCCTTGCAGAAACTTATGAAAATGCCATGAAATACTACTGTGCAGGGGCGGATTACGTAATAATTCCGAAATGCATAGCCACAGAAAAAATGTGTAGCGTAATAGAAAAAGTGCAGAAAAACCCAGAAATACTTAAAAGGATGAAAAAGGAACACATTCTTTTTATCGAAACACAGGAAATGAAGGAAAGAAGCGCGGCTTTTGATCTCGTATCCGAGATAAAGAAAATACTCTCAGAGGAAAAGAGCAGAAAGGGTTAAGCTATCCGCATTCTTCTGCATAGCAAATTTTTGTTACTGTAACAGTGGGAGAGATATAATCTGGAAAGATTTAATTAAAAATGCTGAAGGATTTGTTAAGGAGATTAAAAGGCTGCTAACGTA
>CAZQLM010000026.1:0-11879 GCA_964594175.1 uncultured archaeon
CTCTCACGAGCTTCACCTTTAAAAATTGAGTTTCCAAATACTTATAAAAGTTCGCTTTAACTTCGTTTTAGTTACTGAAGAAAAGATTTATATTTTCATCTATGGCCGCTTTGTCAAAGCAGAAGCTTAAATAGTATTTCTCGCTTTTCACTAATTATGGAGCTTGAGAACATACGCAAGGCAGCAGAAAGGCACGCTCTGCTTAATGCTTTAGAATACGGAAAAGCATCTGAAAAATCTGTTGCCGGAAAGATTTTTGCCGAGTTCCCGGAAGCTAGAAAAAATGCAAGAGAAATAGTGAAAATGGTTAGAGAAGTTACAGAAAAGGTCAATTCACTCTCTCGTGAAGAGCTTGAAAAGCTATGCTCAGAGCTTGGAGCGGAAAGGGAAAGAGGAAATAAGGAGAAAAAAATGCTTCCAGAGCTACCGGTTACTGGAAGGCCTGTTTTTCGCATAGCCCCAAATCCTAATGGTCCTTTGCATATAGGACATGCAAGAATGGTCGTGCTGAATGATGAATACGCGAAAAGATACAATGGAAAGCTTATTCTGCGTTTCGACGATACAGATCCGAAAAACCCTGAGAAAAGACCTGTAAAGGAGGCTTACGATTTAATTCGCGAGGACTTGCTCTGGCTTGGTGTGAGATGGCACCAAGAAATAATAGCTTCCAGACGCTTGAGCATTTACTACGACTATTTTGAAAGGTGCTTAGAAAAAGGAATAGCTTACATTTGCACTTGCGATGCAGAAGAGTGGCGAAAGCTTGTTCGCGAAAAGCGAGAGAAATGCCGGTGCAGGGAAAGAGCTCCAGAAGAGAATCTAAGGCTTTGGGAAAAAATGCTTTCTCACGAGTTTAAAGAGGGGGAAGCCGTTGCAAGGATAAAGACATCTCTGGAAGAGCAGGACCCTGCTCTGATAGACTGGGTAGCATTTCGCATAGTAGATAATCCGCAGCACCCACTTTACGAGCAAAACCCTCCAAAAGTTTGGCCAACTCTTGATTTTGCCTCTGCAATAGATGATAAACTTTGCGGGGTTACCCACATCCTTCGAGGAAAAGACTTAGCAATATGCGAAAAAAGGCAGAGAACCCTTTACAGGGCTTTTGGATGGGAATATCCAAAAGTGTTTGTTTTTGGAAAGATTTTTTCCAAAAAGTTCGTTTTTTCCACGAGCAGAATGAGAAAAGAAATAAAGATTGGCGTTTACTCAGGATTTGACGATCCTCGTTTACCAACCTTAAGGGCTTTTAGAAAACGCGGTATTACGGCACAGGCGATAAGGAACTATATAATTTCTCTTGGATTGAGCGAGGCAGAAACAACATTCGATGAAAAAATACTTTACGCTGAAAACAGAAAAATAATAGATGCTATTTCAAAAAGATTTTTTCTCGTGCTCAATCCCGTGAAAATAGAGCTTAACGAGCTACCATTAAGTGTTGTTAGGGCGCCGTTATATCCGGATAAAAGCGAATACAGAGAAATTGAAACAAGCAAGGTACTTTTCGTTGAAAAGGAAGATTTCGAAAAGTTTAAGGGAAAGGAAGTTAGGCTGATGCACTTTTGCAATGTAATGCTTGATAAAAAAGCTAAGGTAACAGGAATTGAGAATAAAGACATTCCGAAAATTCACTGGGTTTGTGCCGAGAGCTTTGTAAGAGCAAAGCTAATTTATCCTGAAAAAATCGCTGAAGGTTTTGCAGAAAAAAATCTCGAAAGCGTTGAAGAAAATGAACTCGTTCAATTCGAGCGTGTAGGTTTTGCAAGATGCGACAGAAAACTGGTTTTCTATTTTGCCCATAAATAGATTTACGAATATTAGTAAGCTTTACGCTACATTTTTCTTATATTTTTGATAGCTTCTCTGTATATTTCTTGTGCCCTTCTCCTGAGAAGTTTTTTCAGCTCTGATTTTTTCAGACTTTTATAGACCCAGTACCTTCCTTTCTTTCCTTGAGCGCAGCATTTTGCTTCACGTTCTACTAAACCGTACGAAAATAGTTTTTTAGCACACCGAGAAATATGCGAAGTATCCTTTTTGAGAGCTAGTGAAAGTTCCTTTAGAGTTAGCTGCTTTTTGGAGTAAATTTTCTTTAAACAGCAAATTTCGGTCGCACTTAAATTGAAAAGTAATTTTAAAATTTTTTCTTCCATTTTGTTATCCATGAAAATTTATTTTCGAAAAAATTTTATAAGCTTTTGTAGTTATTGTATCCAGTATGCAAAATCTTGATGAAGAGCTTGAAAAAATACGGCAAGAAAAAATGAAAAAACTCTTGGAAAAAATTAAAAGAGGTGAAGATAAAGTGTCGAATGTAAAGCATGTGACACGAGAAAATTTTTCAAGGGAAGTCTTGGAAAGCGATATTCCCGTAATAGTAGATTTCTGGGCTGAATGGTGCATGCCATGCAAAATAATAGCTCCAATTTTCGAAGAACTCGCAAAGGAATATGCTGGAAAAATGAAATTCGTAAAGGTTAACGTAGATGAATCTCCTGAACTAGCTTCTAGTTTTGGTATAACAGGAATACCGACATTTATCGTTTTTCATAAAGGAAAAATAATTGAAAAGCTTGTTGGAGCTGTGCCGAAGAGCGAATTTAAAAAGTTTATAGAACACGTGCTTTCCGTGATTTAAAATTTTTAAAATTTACTTTATCATATGTTTGAAATGAAAGTGAAAATAGGTAAAAAAAGCTATACGCCAAAAGATTTTAGGGATTATTCTGTTTCTTCCCTCCTGAAGGTGGTAGAAAGAATAAACCCAGAACTTGCAGAAGCTTATATAGGCTATACCGAAGGAGAAAATTTTTCAAAACTTTGTTCGATTATTTACAAACCCTTCAGAGGCTTAGAACCAAGAAAAGCGCTACTGAAATCCATGGTTCATGCTCTTCAAGCCAACGGAAGAAAGATAACCTTTCTCAAAGAAGCGGCAAAGAGATACGAGTTTATGCTGTTTAAATACTCACCAGAAATTTTCAACGGAAACGAAGAATTTTATTTTGTTGAAATTTTGAGGAACGCTGAAGAAATGAAAAAAGCAGCGAAAGAATGCGGAAGCTGTATAAAGAATGGACCTTTAGATTTTTTCGAAAAATGGGCGCTTGATCCAGGAACTGTGTTTGGTTCGGTATTAGACGAGGAAGGTAACCTGCAGGGTTACTTTCGCGCATATTTTTACGAGGATTGTAAAGGAAATTTGATTGCTGGAATAGATACAGTAGAACCTAATAAAGTGCTTTTTTTCGAGACAGGAAAATGGAAAAATGGCACAAAGCTTTTGGGCTTCTCGGCAATAGCTGCTCTGCTTCCGCACTGCGATTATGTGCTGAGCGATCCGAAAATGAAGTGCTATTTAAAACCGCCTTCAAAATACCATACCGGGAAAATGAAAAAACTCGGAACAAGCATAGAAAATCTTTACTCGCACGCGAAACATTATCAATACAAAAGAAGAAAGGCTCCTGCTGTGAATTGCTTCTCCGAGTATTTTATCTCAAGAATTTTTTAATAAGTTCTCTTACTTCCTTTGCATCTGCCCTTCCTTTGGTTTCCCTCATTACCTGCCCCACAAGAAAGTCAAGAGCTTTTTCCTCTCCACCAAGATAATCCTTTACAGCTTTTTCGTTGTATTCTATCACTCTTTTCACGATTCTTTCCGTCTCTTCCTTCCCGAGCTTTGCATATTCCTTGAGCAAAATATCGAACTTCCCTGGAGCAGAAACAATTTCCCTTAAAATTAACTCGAAAGCTCTATCTGAAATTTCACCAGAATGCATTTTTTTAATAAGTTCGGAAAACTGGCTTTTCTGCAGTTTACTCTCGCTGAGCAGGAGATCGTTATAATTTAAGATTTTTTTCAGGACAAGCATAGCTCTTTCCAGCTGAGAATGAGAAAATTCTTTTAAAAGCTCTTCAAACAGAACAGCAAGCTGCAAATCGCTTACAATAGCTTTTGCAATCTCTTTGTTCACACCAATTGCTATGTATCGTTCTAATTTCTCCTGCGGAAGTTCTGGTAAAGAGTTTTTTATTCTTTCTATTTCTTCTTGATTTATCTCGAAACTTGGTAAATCCGGTTCGAAAATGTAGCCATAGTCTTCTTCTTCCTCCTTTCTTCGCAACAGCTTAGTGGTTTTTGAAACAGGATCCCACATTCTCGTTTCTCTTTCCGGTCTCAATCCACGTTTGAGCAAATTCTTCTGGCGGAGAATTTCGAAATTTAAGGCATGCTCAACTTCACGAAAGCCGGTAATGTTTTTTATTTCCACCCTTTCCCCTCCCTCTATGGAAATATTCGCATCGCTTTTCATTAGTTGCTCATCTGCCTTGAACACACCAAGATATTCTAGAATGAGCATGAGAGCGCGGAGATACTCTCTTGCTTCCTTAGGGCTTGTTAAATCAGGCTCTGTCACTATCTCTACCAACGGAACTCCTGATCGATTGTAATCGCAGAGCGTGTAGCGGGCTTGGGTAATGCTTTTTCCAACATGCACCAAACGGGCTGGATCTTCTTCCAGATGCACGCGTTTTATTCTTATTTTTTTCTCTCCAACGAGCAGGTAACCATTTTCCGCTAACGGTATTTCGTACTGCGTGATTTGAAAATTTTTTGCCATGTCCGGATAAAAATAACTTTTTCTTGAGAAAAAGAATTTTTCATTTATTTTGCAGTTTAAGGCTAAAGCAACCTTCAAAGCAAATTCTATTGCCTTTTTATTCACCACGGGTTTTGAGCCAGGAAAGCCCAAGCAAATCTCGCAAACTCTTGTGTTTGGTTCTGCCTCTCCTATGTTTTCTATCGAACAAGAACAAAAAAGTTTTGTTTTTGTGGCGAGCTGCACATGCGTTTCCAAACCTATTTTCACCTGCATGTAAGGAGTTTTCTGTCAGAAAAATTTAAATCTATTCATTATCCGAACATTCCAACTTCAGGTTCTCTGAGCTTTTTAGGAAAGTTTAAGAACAAAGAATAATTTTTTACCTTTTCGATTTTTTCGTGTATTTTATTTATACCCGGATAATCCTTTTCAATAAGACTGCGCAGAGAAGCAGCGTATTCCTTTATGCTTTCATCAGTGAAAGGTAGAATTCCGTATTCTCTTAAAAAAGTTGCTCTTTCCATTAAATACTTTTTTGCTGTGCAGTGCGGAAGCTCGCACAGCTCGTCAATAGTCGGAAGCTTTTTCCTTCCAATTTTCCATTGTTTCTTTAAAGCACCAACTACCAGCTCGCAGACAAAAAACTCGGGGTCTTCACCTTCTATGATATATGCCTTGCATCTTGAAGATATGCTTTTTGGTTCCTCTTTTTTCCCATCAAAGTAAAATCTCTCATGCATAACGCTACCAAGTATTTCCGTTGTGCGTGCCTTCCCGTATTGAACAACAATTGCAGATTCGAAGAAATTTGCAATCTGCCACGGGTGCGCACTTAATCCGTTTTTCTCTATGAATGTGAAAGCCGAATAAACCTTCACAATTTCGAATGGAATACCGCTTTTCCTTATTTCTTCGAAAATGCTTTTGATTTCACCTTCATTCATGATACCCCCTTAAATGCTTTAACAAGTAAAATTTTTATTCTTTTAAATTTTCTCTGAAATATAAAATATATGCGCACTGGTGTGGCCGAGCTACCCCTGCACTATGGCACTTGCCCAAGATGGCTTTTCGAAAGAATGAAAAAGCTTTCCGGAGCTATTGCAAAAGCTATAATTCTCGAACACGGGACAGAAGAGCTTTTGAAAAGATTGAGCGACCCTTATTTTTTCCAGGCATTTGCATGCGTTGTTGGTTTTGACTGGCACAGCTCTGGCACCACTACAACGCTTTGCGCGGCTTTGAAAGAAGCAGGCCTTGATGAATGTGGCATTGCCATATGCGGCGGAAAGGGTAGCGTGGCAAGAAAAGCACCTGAGGAAATAGAAAAAAAGGCAAAAAATTTCGGTGTTGATGCAGAAAAGCTTACATACTTCAGCAGGATTTCTGCAAAAGTTGATAACACCTGCATACAGGACGGTTTCGAGCTTTACCATCATGTTTTCATTTTCGATGAGCAAGGTAATTGGGCTGTAATTCAGCAGGGGATGAACACTCAAAATAAATACGCACGACGCTATCACTGGTTTTCTCCTAAAAATCTCGTTCTCGAACCGCACAGCGCTGTGTGCTGCGATATCAAAACAAAAACTCTCAACCTCGTGGCAAAGGAAAGCAAGCAAGCACAGAAATGCATGGTAGACATAGCAAAAGAAGGCGAGCAGAAAGTGAAAAAGCTTTTTATGGAAAGCTCGCACTGGTTTGATTTGCGAAGATATGAAAAAAGTTTGCATGCTATCGAAAAAGCCTACGAGGAGCAACCGAAAACCTTTGAAGAGCTTTTAGCAATTCGTGGCCTGGGAGCAAAAGCTCTTCGCGCTTTAGCGCTTATAGCAAAGCTTATTTACGGCTGCGAGCTCTCGTGGAAAGATCCTGTAAAATATTCATTCGCTCACGGCGGTAAAGATCGCGTACCCTATCCTGTGGACAAAAAGCTCTATGATGCTTCGATAAGAACTTTAGAAGAAGCTGTAGAACTTGCCAAACTCGGAAAAAGAGAAAAACTGCATGCTTTTAAAACTCTTAAAAGGCTGAGAATATGAAGCTGGAGGAAATACCGCTTTCGAGAAGAGCTGTTATAACGTTTTTACCGTGTTTGCTAATAGCACCTTTCGATCCATTACTGGCTTTCTGCCTTTTCATAGTGCTTTTTGAAAAATGTATAATAGCCATGTTCCCGCTACCAGGAGTCGAGCTAACAACGCTTGCGACTTTTCTTTTCGCACTGAAATACGGACTTGTTAAAGCGATAGCCCTTGCTGTTGTAGTTCCTGGAATTATTACGAGTGTTCTCCGCTTTCTCTTCTGGAAGGAATTTCTCCGCCCCGATGAAGCGCCGTTCACGCTGGGTGCGGGAAACCTGATAGATGTGGCTGTTGTGAGCATTTGCTGGTATCTCAAGCACTTTAACTTTGGGCTTCTCGAATTAATGGTAATCATACTTGCTGTCAAGCATCTTCTCGCGTATATAAAAAACTCATTTACAGGGAGTCCTGACGTGGTAAGCCCGGTCGTAAGCTCGCTTCTCAATATTTTTTTAGTGCTTTTTTTCGGGAATTTTTTCCTCTGGCTTATTGGGCTGTGAGCTTTTTAAAATATTCCATCTAAATTTTCATTATGCTCAATATACTGGAAAAAGAACTCGAGAATCTTGTGGAAAATGAAATTGGAGAAAAAATTGAAATCTCGCTCGAAAAAACACCCGATTTAAGTTTTGGAGATTTCGGAACGAGTTTTTGCTTTAAGCTCGCGAAAAAACTTAAAAAACCTCCGCAGGAAATAGCTGAGAAATTTGCAGAAAGGGTTAAGCAGATAAAGTTTGTTAAAGACGCCATAGCCATTAACGGGTATTTAAATATTTTCCTTGATAGGAAAAAAGCATTCGAATATCTTGCCAAATGGAGTAAAAATCAAAAAAATGGAGTAAAAATAATAATCGAACATACCGCCGTAAATCCTAACAAAGCCATGCACGTTGGTCATTTGAGAAATGCATGTCTCGGAGATAGCTTGGCAAGATTGCTGAAGTTTTGTGGTTATGAAGTAGAGGTAGAAAATTACATCGATGATACAGGCGTGCAGGTTGCTGCAACTTTGCTAGGTTTTGTTGGAAAAGAAAATCTAGAAAAAATAAATGATGAAAATTTTCTTCTTAGTTTAAAGAAAAAAATTGAAAAAATAGAAAATAACCAAAGACTCGACGTTTACTGCTGGGATTTGTATGCAAAAGTTTATCAAGAATATAGCGAGAAAGAGCTTGAGAAGTATTTGAAAGTTTTATTGAGAGAAATAGAAAATCCGAAAAGCGCTTTTCACTCTTTTGCTAAATGGTTTGCCGAAAAAATAGCTATTTGCCATTTGGAAACTTTGAAGAGAATAGACATTTTCTTTGATTTTTTGCCGAGAGAAAGCGATATAATAGCTCTTGGTTTTTGGGAAGAAGTTTTTGAGCTTTTAAAGAAAAGTGATGATTTCGTTTTTGAAAAAGAAGGAAAAAACAAAGGTTGCTGGGTAATAAAGCTTAGCAAGCATAGAGCTTTTTCTGATATGAAAGAGCCGGATAAAGTTCTTATGCGCTCGGACGGAACGCTTACATATACTGCCAAAGATATAGCCTTTCATTTCTGGAAATTCGGATTAATCAAAAAAGATTTTTATTGCAGAAAGCTGGCTGGATTTGATACATGGATTTCTGAAAGCTCGCCTTCGAAATGCAGAAAAATTTTCGGAAAGGCGGAAAAGGTGGTAAATGTCATAGATATTCGCCAAAGATATGCGCAAGACGTGGTAAAATATTCTCTTGAGCTTTTGGGCTATGAAAAGGAAGCAAGGAATTTAATACATTATGGCTATGAAGTAGTTGCTCTCAGTCCAAAAAGTATGAAAGAGCTCGAAAAAATAGATAAAAGCTATGTTCACATGTCCGGGAGAAAGGGTATTGGTGTAAAAGCTTGGGATTTAATCGAAGCGCTTGAAAGAAAAGCTTTTGAAGAGGTAGAGAAAAGGCATAGAAAGCTTGACGAGAAGGAAAAGAAAAAAATTGCTCGTGCAGTAAGCACGGCTGCGCTAAGATTTTATATGGTAAGACAAAATGTTAATAAACTTTTGGTTTTTGATTTTGACGAAGCTCTTCGGTTTGAGGGAGATAGCGGTGTTTATTTGCTTTATTCCTTGGTGAGAGCGAAAAACGTGCTAAAACGCTGCACTAAGAAAAGTAAAGTTAAAGAGCTAACGGATGAAGAATGGAAACTCGTAAAAGCCTTGCTTGAATTCGAAAAAATTTTAGAAAAAGCTGTAAATTCGCTTGATTTAAGCATGCTCGCTGATTATGCGCTAAGCTTGGCTAAAGAATTTACAGAATTTTACCATACTTGTAAAGTAGCAGAAAGCGAACGTGAAGATGTAAGAAAAGCTATTATAGAAGCTTTTATCAAAGTTTTTTCTCAGTTACTTTGGATTTTGGGTATTCCAGAGCTTGAAAAAATTTAAGTATTTTCAAAAAACGATTTTTATGTATTTCACGAATGAAAAGGATGTAGAAACATTCCTTCAACGAATACTTTATGAACTATCTAAAAAAGTGTATTTGGAATTTTCTATTCCTTCTTGTTTTTACATCGGAAATAAAGAAGAGATAATGGGAATTCTTAAAGAAGAGATATTGAATAGAAAAGAAGAAAATCCAAAAGAATTTAGAGTCGCATATAAAATTCTTTGGCGTTTTAGATCTATTTTCTCTGATGGTGCCGAAATTCAATTGTCTACTTGTTCAGAAACGCAGAAAATAAAAGTTCTTGATTTACGTGAAATTGAAAAGGGGGAGCTAAAAAATTCTATGTTTTTTATAGAAACTTTGTCAATGTTTTCCTCACATCCAACAGGATTTTATGTAATGAAAAGCCTTACAGAGATAAACTTTGAAGTAAAAGGGAAAGCTTTAGAGAACAATTATAAAACCTATGATGAAGCTTTTTTTGCATATGAAAATGATTACAAATTTTTGATATTTCTTAACAAAAAAGCAGCCAAAATTTATACATTAAAAAAATTTAAATAGGTTTGCTTGCAAACTCAATAGAGCCAAGGTGAATAAAATGCGCGAATCTCGTCCAAAGCGTGGTTCGAGAGCATTTTATCCAAGGAAAAGAGCCAAACGTATCTATCCTTCGCAAAACTTCCCAAAAATAGAGGGAGATAAAGCTTACCCATTAGGATTCGCTGGATATAAAGCGGGAATGACTCATGTTCTTCTCGTAGACAATGATTCAAATTCCCCTACCTACGGAATGAAAGTTTTCACTCCTGTTACTGTGCTTGAGTGCCCACCTTTAACTGTTTTTGGCTTTAGATGCTATGCGCAAACTTACGAGGGGTTGAAAACACTTTGTGATATTTTTGCTCAAAATTTAGATGCAAAACTCAAGAGAAAGACAACTTTGGGCAAGAGAAAAATTCCCGAAACAAAAACAGAGGATGTTGAAATAGAAAAAATAGCAGAAGTGCGATTACTTTGTCATACAAATCCGAGCTTCAAGAAAACTCCTGAAATTTTTGAAATAGGATTAGCCGGCGGTGTCGAGGCACAGCTTGCCTATGCAAAAGAAATTCTTGGAAAAAAAATAAATGTTCAGGATATTTTCAAAGAAGGGGATTATGTTGATGTGACAGCTGTTACTAAGGGCCACGGTTTTGAAGGTCCTGTAAAGAGATTCGGAATAAAACTTCACGGAAGGAAAATGAAGCAAATGCACAGGCATGTAGGAGCTTTAGGAGACAGAAGAAGGGGTCGTGTTCTCCCAACAGTACCGGCTGCTGGACAGCACGGCTTTCAAACAAGAACAGAGCTGAATAAAAGAATTCTGAAATTCGTAAAACCAGAAGAAATAAATCCTAAAGGAGGATTTCCGCATTACGGTGTGCTTAGGCATGTAGGCGTATTAATAGAGGGTAGCGTTCCAGGAGCGAGAAAAAGATTGATAAGATTACGCTTTGCCGTAAGAGCTCCTGAAAAGAAGATTCCTGTAGAGATAGCTTACATTTCACTTGCTTCAAAGCAAGGAGTGTGATTTTTTATTCTTAATTGGAGAATATTTTCGGAATAATAAAATTATTTAAGTTTCTATTTAAAAAATTCGAATCACAAAGGGAAAATTAGCTCACTGGAACTTCTTCAATTTATTCAAGGTTTTCACGGAGTTGAGGATTTAGATATCCCAGAAATTTTATTCTCAATGAAGCCTAATGAATTTCATTCCGTGACGGGAATAGACATTCAAAAAATAATTGAAGAACATAAAAAGAATGAGAGCACATGAAAAATTTAAAACGGTTTACCAAGTAAAATTGCTGAGAAATGGTAGTCCTGTAAATTTCATAGATATAAAATACGTTGCACAACCAGAAAAATGTGTCGAGATACTCTTTTTACCAAATTCTTATTTTAATAACACCTTTGGTTATGATGAAAAATTCTTTCTTTTATTCTTAACATATTAGAGGAGGAAAAGAGTGTATGGAAGAAAATAAAAGAAGTTGCAGAATTTTTCTATAATTTTCCTGGATTCGGAAAAATTTACTGTGAAGCATTGAAAAGAGAAAGAACTTTTTGATAATTTTGAAAGATTTTATAAAACCTTAAGATAACAGATAATTCCAATTATTTTCAATCTTTATATTCCTTAGCTTTTAATATTTCTCATGCCTTTACGCCAACCAATACTTTGCGTGCTCGGGCATGTTGACCACGGAAAAACTACTTTGTTAGACAAAATTAGAGCCAGTGCTATTGCTGCAAAAGAAGCTGGAGGGATAACGCAAGCTATAGGTGCTACGGAAATTCCAAAAGAAACCATAGAAAAAATCTGTGGAGAAATGCTGAAGAAATACAACATAAAACTCGAAATTCCCGGATTGCTTATTTTAGATACTCCTGGGCACGAGGCTTTTAGCCTGCTTCGCAGAATAGGCGGGAGCTGCGCGGATTTGGCTATTTTAGTTATAGACATAAACGAAGGTATGCGCGAGCAAACAAGGGAAAGCATTGAATACTTAAAAACATTCCGCACACCCTTTGTTGTTGCGGCAACAAAAATAGATAAAATTCCTGGATGGATAGCCCGGAAAAACAAAAGCTTCACGGAAAGCTTTACCTTGCAACCGGAGCATGTAAAGCAAAAGTTAGAAGAGCTTGTTTACAGCTTAGTAGCACAGCTCAGCGAACTTGGTTTTGAGGCAGAACGCTTTGATAAAGTGCAAGATTTTAAACGC
>CAZQLM010000027.1:0-11026 GCA_964594175.1 uncultured archaeon
TTCTTTTACTGGCATTCTTTGTGAAAGTTCTTCTATCGATGAAAGAAGCATTTCCATTCTTGTTTTTATTTCACTTTCGCTAACTATTTTGTGTTTCGTAGCCTCTTCAACGAATTCTTCTATGTTCTTTACTTCAAATTCTTCTGCAAGTTTTCTGGCTTTTTCTCTGAACTCTTCCAAATTTTTTGCATCCTCTTCATAAAGACCTCCACAAGCTGCTATTGCGCCTACAGTTTTTCCTTCTATTTTTATCGGAACGAAAACAGCTGCATATCCAGCGTGACATTTTGCAATTAATGGCTCTTCTCTTTTCCCTAACTGAGAAATTGCAAATTTTGCTGTTTCATCGCACCCTCTTTTTCCTTTTTCTGTGGACATTATCATTTCACAAATTTTAGGTTTTTTCACGCTTTGAAGTAAAGGCTCTCCTTTGCTGTTTACTGTTACAACTATCGCGGCTCCGATAATTTCCGCGAAATCATCTTGCAATTTCTGAAGAACTTCCAGCACTTCTTTTCTTTTTTCATCTTCCATAGTTTTTTAATTTTTTTCAGCAAGTTATAAATTTTATGTATTTTGAAATTTTAGATAGGGATGCCGGGGCAAGGTTATGCAAGCTTAAAGAAAACGGAAAGAAAATAAAAACTCCCTGCATCGCAATAGTGGTAAACCCGAATAGAATGGTTCTCCAGATTAAGGAACTGAAAAAAGCCGGCGTTGATCTAATAATCGCAAATTCGTATATTTTAATGAAAAGCAAGTTTAAAGAAGAAATAGAAGAAAAAGGATTACACAAGTTTTTTCGCTGGAAAAATTTCATCTACACGGATTCTGGCACGTATCAAATGTTTTCTCGTGGAATTAAACACATAGACAATGCAAGTATTGTAAATTTTCAGAGAAAAATAGGAAGCGATTTTATTACACCAGCAGATATTTTTACTCTACCAAATGAAAGCTTTAGCGTGGCTGAAAAAAAGCTTTTAGAAACATTTAAAAGGATAGAACAAGCAGCTTCATTAACGAGCAAATTCGTTCTTCCAATTCAGGGAGGAGCTCATTTAGAGCTAAGGAAAAAAGCTTGTAAGTTTGCAAATAAGTTTGAACCAAGAGTTTTTGCAATTGGTGGAATAGTACCTTTAATGAATTCTTACGAGTACATGAAGCTCGTTGAAATAATTCTAACTTGCAAGAGCTATCTTAAGCCGAATATCCCTGTGCACGCTTTTGGGGCAGGGCATCCGATAACGTTTGCTCTACTTGCTTGTTGCGGTGTGGATATTTTCGATAGCGCAATGTATTCCATTGCCGCCAGAGAGGGAAGATATCTCACACCTTACGGAACGAAGCATATCGCGGAAATTAATGAATTTCCTTGTTCCTGCGAGGTTTGTAGAAAATACGAACCGAGAGAAGTGAGAGAAATGAGCAAAACAGAGATGGAAAGAATTATTGCAAAGCATAACTTGTTCATAATTTTACAGGAAATAAAACTAATTCGCCAAAGCATTATGGAAAATTCGCTTTTTGAGCTCTTACAAATTAGAGCAAGAGCGCATGTTAAAATTTTACAGGCTCTAATTTTTATGCTTAAGAAGTTTAGAAAATATTTTATAGAACATGACGTATTTCCAAAGCCACGAGGAATTTTTTACAGTGGAACAGAAACTTTACTGAGGCCAGAGATAATTAAAGCAAAAGAAAAACTAAAAAACGTAGAAGCGGAAAGGATGGAAACAACTAAATCGAAAATATTTGGAGAAATCCCAAAAAATTTAGTTGCTGCTTATCCGTTTTTACATTTTCAGGGCTTTGAAGAATTTAAAGAGCCAAAAATTAATTGGAAAGTGTATTTCAGACTTTTACTGGATTATCAGTTCGGAAGAGGGGCTAGTAAGTGTATAAAGAACTTCGAGCTCGAACTGGCAAGAACCGGAAAACCAAGATTCGTCAAAGTAAAGGGGGAAAGAATAGGTACGATATCAGCGGAAACAGGATTTTTTATTCCAAACGCTAAAGGAGCCTTTCTTTTAAAAGATTTCATGAAAAAGATTACCGTGAAAAAAGAAGCAGAGGGGTTTGTTAGGAAAGGAAAAAACCTTTTAGCAAAATTTGCTTTACCAATAGACAGAATCTATCCCGGAGAAGAAGTTTTGGTACTCAATGAAAAAAATGAAATTATAGCATGCGGAAAAAGTTTAATGAATTCTAAGGAAATTAAATTTTTCAGAAGAGGAGCAGCGGTAAAAATTAGAGATGTTATATTAAGGTCTCAATAATAAAATAATTCTCAAGATGATGAGAATGAAAACATTAGAAAATCTCGTAGAAGCTTTTATAGGCGAAAGTCAGGCAAGAAACCGCTATACAATGTATGCAAAAATAGCGAAAAGAGAGGGGTTCGAACAAATAGCGGAAATTTTCGAAATAACGGCCGAGAATGAAAAAGAACATGCGAAATGGATTTTCCAAATGATACAGGAATTAAAGGGAGATGTGAATGAAATAAATATAGAAGCAACAGCCCCTCTTATACTCGGGAATACAATAGAAAATCTTAAAGCAGGGATATCTGGCGAGAATTATGAGCATACAAGCATGTATCCTGAATTTGCAAAAATTGCCGAAGAGGAAGGATTTCCGGAAATAGCTACTAGGTTGAGAGCGATAGCAGTAGCAGAAAAACATCATGAAGAAAGATTTAGAAAACTTTTGGAGCTTGTTGAAAAGGGAAAGTTTTTTGAAAGAGATAAGGAAATAGAATGGGTTTGCAGGAAATGTGGCTATGTACATAAAGGCAAAACACCGCCAGAGAAATGCCCTTCCTGTGATCACCCAAAAAACTATTTTCAGAGAAAATGTGAGGAGTTTTAACCGTGCGTTTTATTATTTTTCCTAAAGGTGTTTTTATGATAATGGAACTTATTAACAAAATAAAACATTTGCAAAATACAGAAGTTGGAAATCTTATAGAAAAAAGAATAAAAGAATTCGAAAAAATCGGAAACTCTTCAAAGGAAAGAATTTTTTCAGAACTTTGTTTTTGTATACTTACTGCTAACTTCAATGCTGAGCGCGGAATAAAAATCCAGAAAGAACTAGAAAAAGGTTCTTTAAAATTGAACGGAAAACAACTTTCGAAAAAATTAAAAGAACTTGGTCATCGCTATCCAAATACGAGAGCAAGGTATATAGTTGAAGCGAGAAAAAAACTGAACGAATTAATGGAAATTTTACGTGAGAAAAACAAAAGCGAACTTGAAAAAAGAGAATGGTTGGTTAAAAATATAAAAGGACTCGGGTATAAAGAGGCAAGTCATTTCTTACGAAACATAGGCTATAAAAACCTTGCTATAATAGATTTTCACATTCTGGGCCTGCTTGTTAAAAATAATTTGATTAAAGAAAAACCAAAAACTTTAACAAAAAAGAAATATCTTGAAATTGAAAGTGTGTTAAGGAATTTAGCAAAAAAGCTAAATATCACTTTGGCCGAGCTTGATTTGTATTTATGGTATTTGGAGACAAGAAAGGTGCTGAAATAATTTAACCATAAACTCCTAATGTAGATGAAGATGAATCACTTTTAGAAAAACGTTTAATAAGCTTCTGAACATATTGATAAGTTTCTTCTGGTTTTTCTATATAGCTTATTTTAACTTCTGGGCCTATTGAGCCAGCCGTGTTAATAAAAATACTTCCTGTATTCCAAATTCTTTCCCATACAGATTTTGTAAGAGTTATATCTGTTATTCTATCGTATCTTACAACCTTTTTAACAGTATTCAGAAAACCTTCATAAAATTCTATTATATCCGAAAAAAATCTGTATTCTCTGGCTTTTAAATTCATATAAGAAACAAAAAGAGAAGCAAGAAGAATTAACAAATATAAGAGGAGTAATTTGTAGTGGGAAAGTTTTTATTCCAAATAAATTTGACATAAAAGCAAAAGGAATCACATAAAAACTAAGAAGAGCTAAAATAAGAAGTGTATAGACAAAAGTCGGCAATAAGCTGCAATTATTTTTGGCTTTAAAACAAGATATGGCTTTTCGTTGTCCATTTAATTTTTCAGAATCTTAAAAATATAAAGTTTATCCTTTGTTATTAGCAGAAAAATCAAAGAAACAAAATCATCTTTAAACTAATAGCAAACTATATTAACTTTCTTGCTTATTTCTTTCTCATGGCATTAAAGGATTTAGCAAAAGATAGGGTAGAGAAGCTAAAAGAATGTGTAGAAAATCTTGGAAACCCCTTTTTAGAAAAAAGATTTGAGAAAACCATTGACACAGAAAAATTTAATGAAAAATATTCTAAGCTAGAAAGTGATAAAGAAATAGAAGAAACTTGTAAACTTGCCGGTAGAGTGCTTAGTAAAAGAGAGCATGGAAAAATAATTTTCGCAGATTTATGGGATGAAAAAGGCAAACTTCAAATTATTTTTCGAAAAGATAAAACAGAGAATTTCGGATATCTTGATTTATTAGAGCGTGGAGACATAATAGGCGTTGAAGGTTTTCCTTACAGAACTAAGCGTGGTGAGCTTAGCTTAGTAGTTAAACGATGGAAAATTCTTTCAAAAGCTATTCGTCCTTTGCCTCATGAATGGTTCGGCGTTAAGGATATTGAAACAAGATACAGAGAAAGATATCTTGATCTTATTCTAAATCCAGAAGAAAGAAATATGATTAGAGAAATTCACAGAATAACACAAACTATAAGAGAGTTTTTAAATAGCAAAGGTTTCATAGAAGTTTATACTCCAATTCTTCAACCTATTTATGGCGGAGCTTTTGCCAGACCCTTTAAAACATTTTTCCATGCTTTGGATGAGAAGCGCTATTTGAGAATAGCTCCAGAGCTTTATCTCAAACGATTGCTTGTTGGTGGTTTTGAAAAGGTTTACGAGTTTGCTCCTTGTTTCAGAAATGAAAGTATAGACGCTCAGCATAACCCTGAGTTCGTGCAAATAGAGCTCTACTGGGCTTATGCCGATTATAACGATATGATGAATTTAGTAGAAGAGCTTTTAACTTATGTTGTTGAAAAAGTTAAGGGCGCTTTGGAAATTGAATATCAAGATAAAAAAATAGATTTCTCACGGCCATGGAAAAGAATAAGGATAATAGATGCGATAAAAGAGTTTGGTAACATTGACGTTGAAAATCTTAGCGACGAGGAATTAAAAGAATTTGCCAGAAAACTTGGAATAGAAGCAGAAAGAAAAGGAGAAATAATAGAAAAATTATTTGATCATTTTGTAAAGGATAAACTAATCAATCCAACTTTTGTTATCGATTTTCCTGCTGATATAACACCTTTAGCGAAAAGAACAAGTGATCCTAATTTTGCTGAGCGTTTTGAACTTTACATAGCAGGAATAGAGGTTTGCAACGCCTATACTGAGCTTAATAATCCTGTTGAGCAGTACCTTCGCTTTAAAGAAGAAGAAGAGCTGAGAGCAAAAATCAAAAAAGAGGATTTCGAATTCATGCCGATGGACCGCGATTACGTTCGCGCTCTTGAGTATGCGATGCCTCCAGCAGCTGGTTTGGGTATTGGTTTATGGCGTTTGTTCATGATTCTCTGCAACAAACCTTCTTTGAAAGAAGTTATTCTCTTTCCAGCGCTTGCTAAGGAAGAAAAAATAGAGCTAGTTAGCGAGATGTTTCCTGAGCTAAAGAAAATCTTAGGGTTATGAAAGTTACTTATCTTTCTAAAAAATTAATTCCTTTAAATTTTTCGCTTACGATTATTAAGTCTATGTCGCTTGTTTCCAAAATTTTCATTTTTGGCTCTACTTCCAAAAAGTATTATCTTTCTATTTTTTTCAAAAAATCATTTAGCCAGACATTTATTTTTTATTCGTGATTTTACCTGTTTTTATTTTATTTTTTCTGGAAAAGAAAAGCATCAGGATAAAAAGATATATTGGAGAAAAAGGACAAGCGGTTATTCCTAAGGATATAAGAGAAACTTTATAAAACCTTTTTTTGACGCAAGAGAATGGGTTGAATTGCAAATTGGAATATGGTTGCATATACTTCTTGGCTTTCGTGGGATGAATTTGTTTTGGTTATTTCACGAACTTTAGGAAAGGAGATTGCTATTGAAGAAGGAAAAAATTTATCTTTTTGTTTTTCATCCCTTGAAGTAAGGCATACCTTTTTTCCATAAGCTTTCAAAATACGTTTCAGCTAACTTTCCATATCTTTTACTAGGACTATCGGTATAAATCACTGCCATTGCTTTTTCATCATTTCTGTCATCTCCTTCAAACCACACCAAAATGGAGTTTTCGCCTTTATAGCAACCAAAAACATGAGTTACTGGTGGTTCTTCCAAAACTCTAATTTCTCCGCCAAGAGAATATAGCTTACCGAGACTTTCGTAAATTTCTTGCTTTTCAGGTTTCCCGCCAACGAGTTTGAGTTTTGTTCCATTTTTCAGATACTTCTCCAATGTTTTGCACAATTTGCTGTTCTTGTAGTATTCGCCAAATCGGTAAGATACCGCTTTTATGCATATTTTTTCGAGATCCTCTTGGGCAAGGGCATTTTCGATTATTCTTGGAAGTTTGGAATCTGGTTTGCAGAATGGAAACCATTTTGCTTGCATTTCCCCTATCTCTAGAAATGGTTTTAATTCCTCTGGAAGGTTGTTTACTATTACTCTAGGGTGTGCACTCCTGCATGAAGCATAAAAAGATAGAGTAACAGCAGCTGAAAGGCTAATACCCACAAAGCCAGGAAGTAGCTCCCACATATCACAAAGTCGCAACAAAAAAATTTAAATATTTTTATTTTTTATGAATCTATGAATCTTATAAATCATGTTTTGTTCGCTAGTGTTTTGTGTGCAATATTCGTACAACCAAAAAATATAAGCGAAATCACAGAAATATTATTTATTTCTTTCTTAATCAATTACCTGATAGATCAGGATCACAAGCTTAATAAAAAAGCTAAATGGTATTTTAAAAGAACATGGATTCAAGAACCATTTTCTATATTACTTATAGCTTTCCCTGCGTACCTTTTAGTTTCTGTCTTTAACAAATTTTTTGCTGCATGCCTTCTCATAACATGGATAGCGCATATAATAGCAGATTATCTTTGCGTATTTCCTGCCAAACCTTTAGCACCGTTTAACAATAAAATAATAAAACCAGAAGGTTACGGAATTTTTTATCCAGATACTTTAATTTTTAGTAGTGAGAATGAAATTAAATGGAAAGCAAGAATAAAAAGGAAAAGAATAAAAGCGATTTCAGAAAATTGGTTTACCGCTTTTCTTATTTTACTAGTTTTAATGAAAATTCTTGTAAATTCTTAACATTTCAGCACAAATATAGAAAATATTTTCTTTTGCTGATGTAAACGATAAGAGAAGAAACGCTAATTCGACAGAAACTCTTGATGGAAATGTATTTTTTTCATTTTTGGATTCTTAATTTTTCCAAATCTCATATTCTTCCACAAAACTGAAAGAAGTTTTACTCGATTACCACGTGTTTTTGGTTTTGAAATAATGAATTCTTTTATTGGAATTGATTTTTTACATTTTTTGTTAATTCCCCAGGCGCAATTGCAAGAAGGCACCTTTCTTACATCAAAAATTCTAACCTTAAAACCCTCATTAACTAAAAGATGATAAAGGAAAACTTCCACTAATTCCTGCTCCATAGATTTGGATTCGCATTTTTACTCACTATGAATATTTAAATTCATTTTTCAAATCTCCATACATTAACAAACCTTTCTTCCTTGCTTAACCCACCATGAGACGCTAAATTACATTTTTCTTTCTTTTCAAATGGAAACGAAAAACAAACTTTTTCTTTTGCTACAACAGCAATTTCCCCAAAATTTTCATAACATCTTCTGTTTGCACCATTTTTGAACCCTTCTATTTCATCCAAATAATACACGTAAGCAGGGATTTTTCTCTTTCGTATCGCTTCTTCCACAGCTTCCTTTTCAAGCCCTCTGTAAAAAGCTACTCTTTCACCTCCTACCGGAATGCAACTCTCTATTTCCGGTAACAAATATCTTTTTTCACATTTTGTTAATCCGTGATCTCCGAGCACGAAAAGAACAGAATTTGCTGGCATCTTTTTTGCAAGTATTTTCAGAAACGTTTTGATAAGCGTTATTTCAGCTTTTAACGCTTCATCTATGTGTCTTTTATGCAATATCATATCAACAGAGGGCCAGTAAATAAATGTAAAGTCCGCATGCTTTAATGGAAATACCTCGGAAAGAAAATTAATTCCAACAATCTCGCCTTTTAAATTTGTAACTTTTGTAAAAGCAGAATTTGGATAAGGCGTGTAGCAAACACTAGTAAAACCTTTTCTGTAAAGCATTTCCGAAAGCGAAATAAAAGGGAAAACATCTTTTCTCTCAATTTCCTTTCCGAGCTCAAGCGCTTTTCCCTCTACAGTAACCCAAGGTGGTATGCTAACTATTGTGTTTCTAAACCTCATATACCACTCCAAAAACCCATGCTCTCTCGGCTCTTTTAATGAATGAAAAGAGTAAAGAAATGTGGGCGTTGATGATGGAAAAACCGTTCTATAAATTTCTTTCGAAAAATTTTTCAATCCAAGATTTACCTTTCCAAGCCCGTCTATTATCGCAAAAAATACTCTTTTCTCTTCAACCATCTTGGGTAAAGATTTTATTAACGCAAGTACACTTTTCATAACACTTTTATTGTCTTAAGGCGTTATAATTTTTATGAAACTCTGCATAATAGATGCGGATTATTACAAAGAAGGAAATAGGACTTTGGTTAGATTATGGTGCGTAAACGAAAAGGGGGAAAGAGTTTGCTTAATTGACGAAAATTACAAACCTTATTTTTATGTTTTACCTCTTCAGGAAAAAGTCGAAGAGGCAGAGGAGGAAATAAAAAAAATTCTGAAAGGCAAAGGTTTTGGTTTTGAAATTGAAAAAACAGAAATGATAATAGATAAGGGTAAAAAAACTTTGCTTAAAATTTCTTGCTCTCACCCACAGGATTTGCAAAAAATGAGAAATGCTATAAAGCATCTTGAACTTCAGCGAGGAGGAGGTTTGCTTATAAACGAATACGAGTACGAGATAAACTTTTACAAAAAATATCTTATAGACAAAAAGCTTTCCGGATTTGCATGGATTGAAGTAAATGGCAAAGAAATTAATAAAAACTGGAATGTTGACAAGGTTTTGAAAATTTCTGAAATTAAGCTACTTGAGCAAAAGAAAATCCCTAATTTAAAATATCTCGCCTTCGATATAGAAGCTGTAGAGCAGGGAGGAGAGTTTACAATAATAATGATTTCTTTTTATGGAAAAGGTTTTCGCAAAGTTTTAAGCTTGAGAGAGATAAGCAAAGATTTTGTAAAGGTTGTTAAAAGCGAAAGAGAGCTTTTGCAAGAATTTGTAAAAACAATAAAGGAATACAATCCAGATATAATTTTCACCTATAATGGTGATTCTTTCGACTGGGAGCTAATAAACAAAAAAGCAGAAGAACACAAAATAAAGCTTGATTTAGGAAGGGATAGAGAAAAGCTAAAATTCGAAAGAAGAGCAAGAATAAGCTCTGCTAGAATTCATGGAGTTGTTCACATAGACCTTTTCGATTTTGTTAATAACATTCTCTCTCCCCAACTTCAAACAGAAGTTTTAACTTTAGATGCTGTGGCAAGCGAGCTCTTGGGGGATAGAAAAATAGAAATGGAATACGAGGAAATAGTTGAAGCATGGCAGAAAAAGGGAGATTTTTCAAAATTAGCTGAGTATTGCTTAAAGGATTCAGAGCTCACTTACAAGCTCGGAATCTATCTCTTGCAGCAAATTGCTGAGCTTTCAAGAATAGTTGGCCAAACGCCATGGGATGCTGCAAGGTATACCTACTCACAATTAGTTGAATGGTTTCTTTGCAAAAAAGCTCACGAGCAAAGAAGAGCTATTCCTAACCAACCAAAATGGGAAGAAATTCAGGAAAGGAGAACAAGAGCAAGCTATATTGGTGGGTTTGTAAAAGAACCAATAGCTGGTTTGCACGAAAGCATAGCTGTGCTTGACTTCCGCTCTTTATACCCAAGCATAATGGCAACCTTTAATGTTTCTCCTGAAACGCTTAATTGCGAGTGCTGCAAGAAAAATGGCTATCGCGTTGGGGAAAGCGAGCACTGGTTTTGTAAAAAGAAAAATGGTTTTGTTTCCGAGGTTGTTAAAGAGCTTATTCAGAAAAGGGCTGAGATTAAAAAGCGCATGAAGGCGCTTGAAAAAAATTCAGAAGAATACAATTTGCTTAATCAAGAGCAGCTTGCCATAAAAACAATAGCAAACGCAATGTACGGAAGCTTTGCCTTTGCTGGAGCAAGATGGTATTGCTATGAATGCGCTCAATTTCTGGCTGCTGCAGGAAGGAGTTTTATAAAGCAAACAATTTCAGAAGCAGAGAAAAAAGGCTTTATTGTGGTTTATGGCGATACTGACAGCGTTTTTCTTAAAGTAAAAGAAGGGAATATAAGAAAAAAAGCTATTGAATTTCTTGAATACATGAACTCTAAGCTTCCGGGGATGGTTGAGCTTGATTTTCAAGGCGTATATACACGAGGAATTTTTATTCCTCGTGGAGTAGCTCCTGGAACTGCGAAAAAGCGCTATGCTTTAGTTGATGAGCAAGGCAATTTAACTATCCGAGGCTTGGAAACTGTGCGCAGGGACTGGTGCTCGTTGGCGAAAGAAGTTCAGCGCAGAGTTTTGGAAATCGTGCTTAGGGAAAATAATGTTGAAAAAGCCGTGAGTTATGTTAGAAGTGTTATAGAAAGGTTGAGAAAAAAAGAGGTAAAGCTTAAAGAACTGGTAATATACGAGCAGCTTACTAAACCAATAGAAGAATACAAGCAAATTTCTCCGCATGTAATAGCTGCTAAAAAAATGAAAGAGCGTGGCAAAGCTATAGGACCAGGAATGATAGTCATGTATGTTATTACTAAAGGTAGTGGAAGCATTTCTCAAAGA
>CAZQLM010000028.1:0-10628 GCA_964594175.1 uncultured archaeon
CTCCTGGCTGCCCTACCCCGCTATTAAGGTTTATTGAAAATTAATAAGCAATTATTTAAAAATTTTCTTTTAATATCTGCTGTACATCTATTTTTTTGATTTCGCTAAAAACATTATCCTTGCTAAAAGAGCTTCTATTTGTATCTGTGCATCTCCACCTTCTGTAATGCGAAATTCTGTTTCTCCTGTAGCATCGATAAATTCCACTTTTTTGGAATCAGGAATCTCCAAGTTGAAAATCTGGCGGTGAATTTCCTTTACTATATCCTCTCCTGCTAAGCCTTGTCTGAAAAGCATTTCCTTAAGCTTTTCTCTCGCTTTTTCGAAATCTCCTTTCATAGCACTTTCCAGCATTTCTTTAACATCTTCTGGCTTTGCCTGTGCGGCAACAGAAAAAACAAGCTCTTTTGTTATTTTTTCACCTGTTACGGCGCATGCCTGAAGGAGATTTGCAACCTTTCTCAAATCACCCTCTGAAATGTAAATTATTGCTTCTATACCGTCGTTACTTATTTTCAGCTTTTCTCCCTTAACTATTCTCTGGATAAATTCTTTAACGTGATCTTCTGTAAGTGATTTGAATCTGAACACAGCGCAACGTGATTGTATTGGCTCGATTATTTTGGAAGAGTAATTGCAGCATAAAATGAATCGAGAAATTTCCGTATAGTTTTCCATTGTTCTTCTCAATGCTTGCTGAGCTTCGCTTGTTAAAGCGTCTGCTTCATCAAGAATTATTATTTTGAAAGGCACATCGCCAATTGCTCTTGTTCTTGCAAAATCCTTCACCTTATGGCGAATCACATCTATTCCGCGTTCGTCACTCGCATTAAGCTCAAGCACATTTTGCTTCCAATGCTCAGCATAAAGCTCGCGTGCTATTACCAAAGCTAAAGTGGTTTTTCCGGTTCCGGCCGGACCTGCGAAAAGCATGTGAGGGATGTTTTTTTCCTTAAGAAAAGCCTTCACCCTTTTTACAACATGCTCCTGATTTATCATTTCTTCTATTTTCCTTGGCCTGTACTTCTCGGCCCATACCTCTATCATAAGCATCACCCAAAGGATATATAGTATAAGCTCTATTTAATTCTTATGCGTTGCATAATTTTAAGTTTCATGCTGGGTGTTTTTCTTTTAAATTTTTGCATAACTTTTGCTCAAAACCCTCAGTCAGCGGTTGCAACAACCTTGTTAGTGAAGCAATCTTTGAAATACTCTGCGGAAAACTGTAAAGACGTGAAAATAAGGGTTTATGTTCCGCAAGAGGATGAATTTCAGAAGATAATTTCTTTAAAAGCTTCTGAACAGTTTATCAAAGTTCGCGACGCGTACGGAAATACGCTTCTTGAATTCCATCCGGAAAAGAAAAAGGGGGAAATAAAGATCAAAACAGTAGTTAGAGTTTTTAGAAGAGAAGTAAAGGCTCTTGATCCATATGAATTTGAAGAAGTTGCCGACATTGCTAAATGGGTCTACGAAAATTTGAAATATGATGAAAGCTTCGCCAACGTTGTACTTTCTCCAGAAGATATATTGAGAAAGAAAAGGGGTACATGCGATGAATTTTCAACTCTGATGATATATTTTCTAAGAAAAAAAGGCATGAATGCAAGCTACGAAATAGGATACGCATGTGAAGAATCAACTTTTCGAGCTCATGGATGGGTTAGGGTTAGCAAGAATGGTAAAAACATAGATTTCGACCCAACATGGTGCGAATATCCTGTAGACGCTCTCCACGTTAAGCTAGCTTCTTTACCCAGTGCTTTTTTCAATGAATCCGAGGTAAGAGCGAAATGTTATTCTGGCGGGAAAATCTCAATATCACAGCAAAACGTCGAAATAAAAGTTTTAAACATAAGTTATTCCAGTTTGCTGGAGGAAAATTTTAGATTTATGGAAGAAAAAGCTAAATACAATTTTTATACTCTCGCGACTTTGGAGCTTTTTTCAAACAGCTGTGTGCTAACTTCTACGAATTTTGGAAAGTGTGTGGACGAAGACGGAAAAAGCATTTTGGAACCGTATATTTTTCCCGAATGCGTTTATTTTTGCGGTAAAAAAAGGGTATTCGCAATTTTTAAGGTGTACAACGCAAGTTATGAGGCAAAATGCAAGATTTCAGCAAAAACCCCAATTGGCGAACTTACGTCAGGAGAAATCATTTTGGAAAAAGGTGATGGAGAAAAAGTTTGGCTTAACGTGAATAAAAATGTTGTAAATAAATGCGAAACAGTTCTTCTAACATCGAACGGTCATATATTTGCTTTAGAAGATTTTTACGCTTTTAAGAAAGGTTATTTTAGAGTTTGCAAAAACACAACAATATACGCTTTGAAGGATTCATTAACGGAAAGCAAAATAATCGTTAAAGATTTCGGTAAAAAAATGGAAGAAAGGAAGAAAGAAAATGCGATTTTTAATAACACGCTGACAAAGCGCTTTCCTCAAAAGGAACAGAAAGGAACAAATAAAACAGAAGAAACAAACGGTAAAAAGAAAAAAAGCCTTATAGATTTGATAATAGAATTTTTCAAAAGCCTTCTCTTTTTTTTAATCTGACTATATAGCCAGCAACCTTATTTCTTATTTTCTTGCTGTCGAAAATTTCGAGCTCTTTTAACACTTGTTTGTTATGTTCAAAATCTGCAGCAAATTTGTCTGGATACTTCTTCAAAAGCTTTATTCCCAAATTTTTAATCATGCTTGTCTTTATCCTTCCCATGAAATCACCTATGGAGAATTTACAAGATAAGTATTTATATATTTTGTACTTCCTTTTTTAACTTAAAAGCAGGTTTGTGCTCTATCTAAAATTTAAAATTTATATACTTCATTATTTATCTTAATTCTTCAGGTGAGTTATGTGGAGTATACGAGATTTGAGATTGCTCGAATTATAGGCGCAAGAGCTTTGCAACTTTCTGTAGGGGCTCCACCTCTTTTAAAGCTGGATAAACAGAAAGTGTACAATTCACCAATAGAAATTGCGAAATTGGAATTCGAAAAGGGAGTAATTCCGCTTACTGTAAAAAGAAAAATGCCTCCGAAACTGGAGGAATGAATTTTTTATTTATCTTTTTCTATAATTTCCTCATGATAGAGAAAATTGAATTTTTCCCAGTATTTAATTCGCGTGGAGAAAAAACAGTAAAAGTTTGTATTAAAACAGAGAAGGGCGTTTTCTGCAGCATAGCCCCAAGCGGGGCAAGCAAAAGTTTTCTAGAACCTGTTTACCTTCCTGTAAAAAGGGTTTTGAAAATTGCGAACTCTCTCAAGAGGAAGCTTGAAGGATGCGATGAAGGAAAAGTAGATACTTTGCTTCTGAGGCTCGGTGGAAAAAGATTCGAAAAAATTGGAGGAAATTTAGCAATAGCTATATCGCAAGCCGTTTTCAAAGCACTTATTTCTGAGCAAATTTTGGAAAAACGTGTTTTTCCGCTACCGTTGAGTAATGTTCTAGGTGGCGGAGCCCATGGTGGTTTTACGAGCATACAGGAATTTTTGGTTTTCCAAAAAAAGGCTAAAAGCATAGAAGAAGCTGTTGAAACGAATGTGGAAATCTGGAAGGAAGTAAAGCGAAAAATAGAAAAGATACACGGATACTTAGGTAAAAATGATGAAGGCGCAATTGTAGCTAGGTTAAGCGACTACGAAGCTTTGGAAATTGTGAGCGAGATAACTCAAAGATTTGGTGCTTATGCTGGCTTGGATATTGCTGCTAGCCAATTTTACAAAAATGGTTATTATTTTTTCAACGGAAAAAAATTCAAGAAAAACGAGTTTATAGATGTAGTTTTCGATCTTGTTAAAACGTACAAGATTAAATACGTTGAAGACCCGTTTCACGAAAAGGATTTTTCAAGCTTTTCAGAATTAAGTAAAAAGCTGAGGAAAAAGGCTTTAATATGCGGAGATGATTTATTTTCCACAAGTCCGCAGAGAATAAAGATTGGAGTTAAGAAAAACGCGTGTAATGCGGTAATAATAAAACCAAATCAGGTAGGAGTAGTTGGCAGAGCTTTAAAAAGTGTAAAAGTGGCCAAGGAAAACTGTTTTGTGCCAATTGCAAGTCACCGCTCTGGGGAAAGTGAGGACAGCTTTATAGCGGAGTTTGCTCTATTTTCAGAATGCCCCTTGCTCAAATGTTCTGTTTTCGGAAGCGAGAGATTTGCAAAATGGAACAAGTTAATAGAACTTTGGAAAAAAATAGAAAAACCGAAAATGGCAAATATCAATTTTATTTAAAATTAATTTTTCTTTTTATAATTTCCGCTACTATTTTTCCATCGGCTTTGCCACGAAGCACACGCATGGCTTCTCCCATAATTGCTGAGAATTTTTTCATTTCAGCTAGTTCAGGATATTTTTTTAGAATTTCGTCAATTATTTTTTCTATCTCATTTTCGCTTACAGGCTTTAGTCCACGTGTTTTTATTATTTCTTCTACACTTTTTTTCGGATTCTTACAAAGCTCTTTAAGCACGGTTTCAATTCCTTCCTTTGCCAGCATATTTTTGGAAACCAGTTCGAAAATTTTCTCAAAATGTTTATAATCAAGATTTTCAATACCGAAGCCTTCTCTTCTTAGCGAAGTCAAAATCACGGTAAACGTTCTTGCTACAAGTTTTGGCTCATAAATTTTAGAAAATTTCTCAAACCAGGAAAGATAAGAGCTTTTTATTATTTGCTCTGCCAATTCCTTACCAATAATTTTTTCAAACCTTTTCTTTTTTTCTTCGAGAGTTTCCGGAAGAGGTATGGAATCTATAAACTCTTTGCTTATCCTTATTGGTGGAATATCCGTTTCTGGATACATTCTTTCCCCTCCCGGTAATGGCCTGGCAAAGATTGTTGTGCCATCTGGGTTTGCTACCCTTGTTTCTTCCTTTGGCTTTATTCCTTTGGCTATCAGCTCAAGCTGTCTTTTAACCTCGCATTCGAGAACCTTTGGAATAAGCTCAAGCTCTTGCACACCCTTTATCTCTACTCTCGCGCCTTTTGCTATTGAAACGTTCAAATCCTGTCTTGTTGTGCCAATTCCATGCTGACTCTTTCCTGTTGAGCGAATTATCATTCCTAGCTTTTCCGCAACTTCTCTAGCATGCAAAGGGTCTTTTATTTCAGGAGCTGTGGAAATCTCGATAAGTGGTATTCCTAAACGGTCTAAGCGATAAACTACTTGCCTTTCTTTTTTCTCAACTATACCAGCTGATTCCTCTTCAAGACAAACAGTCGGAATGTGCACAATGCCTTTGCTTGTTTCTATATATCCGTTTAGCCCTACTATGGCTGTGCGCTGAAAACCGCTTGTGTTAGAGCCGTCTATAACGGTTTTTCGCATGACATGAATTTCTTCTGGAATTTCGCAGTGCAAGAGCTTTGCTATTTGCAAAGCTATAAACAAAGCTTCGCGATTCATTTCGTGCGGTGGTTCTTCATCGAGCTCTACCAAGCAGCAAGTATCTTCGTAAACATAGTAGACATAATCTCTATTTCGCAAGAACTCAAATTCTGCAGCTATGTCTACTTCTCCCATTTCTCCTGGCACAGCGCGAAGCTTGCGGAAAATAGTAAAGCTGGGTTTTTCCAAATTTGAAAATCTCGCTGGGCATGAGCAAAAAAGTTTTTGCTTGGTAGCAAGGCGATTGTGAATTTCTATTCCGCATTTAAAACCGATAGCTTGATAATCTATTTTCCCGCTTTCCACCTAACTACACCTCGATTATTCTCTCAACGATTTCTCCAGCTATATTTTTCTGCATTATTTTTCTAGCTTCTTCACCAAAATTTCCCAAAGCCCAGGCAAGCTTTATGAAAGCGACCTCTGGAAGCATTTCACATGGTATTACACCTGCTTTCAACAAATCCCTTCCAGGATAGTAAACGTTCATATTTACCCTTCCGAAAATGCATTGCGAGGTCATGCAAACTACAGCTTGCTCGCAAGCCCGCTTTATAGCTTCGAAGCAATAATCTGGTGCATGGCCAAGACCAGTTCCTTCCAATACAATTCCCTTATACCCCTTTTCTAAAAGAAAGTTTATCAATTCAGGATTAAAGCCTGGATGGAGCTTGAGCAAAGCTACTTTTTTCTCGAAATTCGGATAAATTTTTAGCTCTCTTCTCTCGTCTCTTTCTTTGACCCATTCTTTGCATATCCATTCTATTTTCCTTTCCCTCCATAACACGCGTGCAACAGGCTTTGCGTTCACGCTTTTAAAGGCGTCTCTCCTCGAAGTGTGAAGCTTTCTCACCCTTGTTCCCAAATGCACAGCGCATGCATCATCGCTCATAGTTTCGTGCATGCAAACAAAAACACCTGCTGAATTGCTATTAGCAGCAAAAATGCAGGAAGAAATTAGATTTACAGCAGCATCGCTAGAACCGCGGTCACTGGAGCGTTGGGAACCAACAAAAACAACTGGTAAAGGCAAATCTTGTAAAGCAAAACTCATTGCAGCAGCTGAGTAATGCATTGTATCGGTACCATGAGCTACGATTATTCCGTCATTTCCGCTTTTTATTTCTTTAGCAATTTCATTTGCCATTTTTTCGTAATGCTCGAAGTTCATGCTCTCTGAATATACCTGCATAACTGTCTTTGCTTCTATGTTTGCGATTTCTAGTATTTCTGGAACAGCTTCAATTAATTCACTAGCTTTCATTGCCGGTTTTACGCCACCTGTTCTGTAATCTACTCTGCTTGCTATTGTTCCTCCGGTTAAAAGAACGCTTAACAAAGGTTTCGCTTGGTCGTAAACCGTTTCAACTTCTTCATCGCAAGGTTTTTTCTCTACGCTTTCTAACTTTTCTATTTCAATATCACTTTTCCATTTTATACCGATATTGTAACCATTGCTGAGTTTTAAAACAAGGATATCTGGATTATAAAATGTTCGCGGCATTAGAATACCTTCGTATATTTTCCCTCCTTTTTTCACTCTTACCTTATCGCCTACATTTATTTTCTTCTTTTCAAGAATTTCCGTTATTTCCTTTGCATACACTTTCAACACCCTATGAATTTTATTTCTTCTCTTTCTATCTCTGCCTTTGCGCTTGCGCAAATTGTTGTTATTCTCAAAAGCTTCACATTGCAAGCGTTTTCATCGAAATGAACAGTAAATACTCTTTTCTCTCCCTTCCCAAATGTTTCGTTGACTTCACTTTCCACTACCATATCATTGATCACAGCGGAAATAACAAGATATTCGAAATCTACAGAACCCTTATTTTCCAAAAGAATTGTGAAATTTCCGGAAGTTGCGTTATAAATTACCTGCTCTGCATGTATGGAAGCAAGAGAGCAATCAATCCCGTGCGAAAATTTTTCCTCACTTTCTTTTTTAGTTTCCTGAATATAGCTTTTTCCCCAGCTTGAAAGCACCATAAACACAGCGAAAGATATTCCTATGAGTAACACAACTCCTATTAATGGTGAAACAGCTTTTCGCGCACTTTTCATGGTAAAACTTTTGATTTTATTCTTTAAATCTTTTGAATCTCAAGTCTATTCGAATTTTCCACTTCCTTGGAGCAAAAGGCAGAACTTTTTGTCTACCTATTATCTCGATTTCTGCTTTGCATTTTTCTGCTTCTCTAAAAATCTTTTCTTCAAAGTCTTCGAAGAAGTTTTCCTCAGAAGATATTCCATAAACGTGTATTACAGCATTTTTCTTGGCAAGATTGAATGCGTATTTTAAAAATTTCCATCCATTTTCTGGGAGAGGCATTAAAACTCTGGAAAATTTTTCTTTTAAATCTTTGTAAACTTTTCTTATATCACCTTCGATTATTTTTATTTTGTTTTCTACCTTGTTTAATTTTACATTTTCAATCGCATATTTACAGGCATGTGGATTTATTTCTATGCAAGTGATTTTACAGTTTTTCATTTTTGCTATGGCTATCGCATAAGGTGCTACTCCAGCAAACATTACAAGAATTTTTTCTCCGTTCTTAACAAGTTTTGCTATTCTCTGTCTTTCGGTAGCTTCTCTCGGAGAAAAATAAACCTTTTTCGGGTCGAGTTTAAGCAGCATTCCGTATTCTTTATGGAGAACTTCCGTATTTTTATCTCCAACAATTAAACGTAAATTATAAAGTCTATAAGCTCCGCTTCTTCCAGAGAGTTTTTTCAAAACGCTCTTAACATTTTTATGCTTTTTCATTATTTCTTCAGCTTCCTTTTTACCACCTTTTTCTATTATAGCTACGGCTTTTTCTCTTGAACCTATTATATCGTACATAGATTAAATTATGTGGTTGTTTGTTAAAAAATCATTTTTCCAAGAAATTAATTTAAAAAAGCTAGGAGCAATGATAAATTGCTCAATACATTCTGCGGAACCGTAATCTTTATTTATAAGAAATACAATTAAATTTTCGGTAATGAAAATGAGCGATGAAGAAAAAAAAGTGGAAACAGAGGACTTGATAGGTTTCCTTGCACGAGATATAGGACAGAAAATAATGCAGCTTTATGGTGGAAAGCCAGAGAAAATCAGAAAGAAGCTCGATGATACTGTGCACATTCTTGAATTACAAAACAGACTCACATCAATTGTACTTTTTACAATGGGTATGAAGGCCGCTGTTATGGGTGCTGGACAAACAGTTGGGAGCGCAATAGCAAGTTATATGACACTATGCTGTGATGTTGCTCAAAAAATAAAGGAATTCCAAAGTGCTACCACACTACAAGAAGCGAAAAATTCAGAATTAGTAAAAATGTTAAAAGAGCTTTTTGAAAAAACAGGACTAGGGATATTTGAGCTAGAAGAGTTTGAAAAAGACAAACGAATCGTAGTAAGCGTTGAAGAATGTGTAGAGAGCGCAGGTTTACCGAATGTAGGAAAAAAAGTTTGCTACTATATGACAGGTTATCTTGAAGGTTTATTTACCGTTTTTCTGGGAAAGGAAGTTAAGTGTCACGAAATTAAATGTGTGGCAAAGGGAGACGAGAAGTGCATTTTCGAAATCGAAGTAATAGAATAAATGAGCAAATAAAAACCAGAAATCAAATTAAATTTTTTCTTAATTTTTTCGAATTTTTCCTTCATATAGAGGTGAATACAGCGTTTTTTTCTCTTTTATTTCTTCTCCCTCTACAGCGTTATACCTTTCTTCTATCTCCTTTTCAATTTCTCCTATAAACCTATATCCTTCGCCACACATTTTTAAGATGGTGTATGCAATCACAGCTTTTTGCACATCTTCATAAGCCAGCTCTCCACGAGACGCTTTCAAAGCAAGTTGTACACTTATAACAAACGCACCAGCTTTGTCTATGTGTTCTATGCTCCACTTTACTATTTTTATACCTTTCTCGGCTGCCTTTAGGAGCGTCTGCTTTGCTACTTCAACATAGTCACGAGCCTTTTCGCATTGCCTGAGCTGTGCCTCTACAGCATGCCCTTTTGAATGGACATATACGCACATTTTCACCCCCTAATAATAGTAACATGCAAAAAATTTATATATAAAATAAAAAAGCCGAATGAAAAATAGACAATTGTCTAATAACGCTGTTATACAGAAAAATAACTCTTTTGATTTAAAAACTTTAAAAACTTCAGGGAAATTTTCTATAAGCATGGCCGCGGTGGTGTAGCGGTTAGCACAGGGGACTGTGGATCCCCTGGCCGGGGTTCAAATCCCCGCCGCGGCCCCACTTGCAATTTACAAAGCCTTCCAACTATATGCGGTGATAACTCTATAATAATGCGATGTACGGATGGAATTAAATTGAGCGAATTTATTGATAGGAGAGTTGTTTAGAGGAAGCATTAGTAATACCGTACACCTCCAATGGAAAGGGTGAAGGAGGTATAGGTGTGTATTTTCTCTACTTCGAGATAAAATTATACCCAAATTAAAAGAAAAGTACGGAGAGAATGTAGTCGCCACTTGTACCGATTATTCAAGTAGAAGTTATGAAGTCAAGATTATGGATAGATGGACTTTGATCGGGTTTGTACAGTGGTCATGTGGCGTTCCCGGAGACTTTAAAGCAATTTGTCACAATGACGAAAGAGTAAAATTAGCACAAATAGTGAATATAATTCGTACACTAGTCTGCATTAGAGAAGAACTATTCATAAACTCTTAAAGTAAGATATTAACTTTTTACGTTGTTCTTCTTTCTCTTTTTTGAGCTTTTCATTATGTTTTCCAATTTTTGACCAGTACTCTTTTTCTATTTTTTGCACTACTTCCACAAATTCACCGATTTCTTCCTTGTGGTAAACTGCGGTACTCCAGATAGCGACCATTTCAGAACCCTCTGGCATATCTTCTGGACTTACATTCCATTCTCCAAATTTTATAGAAATAAGATTGGAAGAGTGTTCCAATGCTAAAAGTTCGGCAAGAATTTTTGCATCTCCAATTGGGCGTGGCTCAATAGGTTTGTATAACATGCACTTATATCTTGAATTATCATGGATATCCTTGTATAGATGTACACCAATTCCATACTCCTTCCATAGTCGTGGGGCTATCTCCGTTTCAATTTTTCTTTTCAGAGTTTCGTCAATGAATGTCATAGTTTATACCCCCCATTATTTTATCTGATGGATCTATGGATGTTCCTAAAAACACTCTCCCAATACATCCTACTATAT
>CAZQLM010000029.1:0-10268 GCA_964594175.1 uncultured archaeon
TTATCTTTCCATTTTTGCATGTTAAGGAATCAATAGAAACTGAAAAAACAGAAGAAGAAAGTGAAGAAATCTCTTTTGTCTCCTTGCTTTCAGTTTGCTTCTGAACAAGATTTGATAAAGTAGAGCCAATTATATATGCTAAAGAAATTGTTAAAGCAAGAAGAATTACTGCGCTGAGAAGAGGGGAGAGTGCAGGTGAGGCAAAATGATTTTTCCTCATATAAAAGTTTTACTTGGTTCTCGTAAAATGGTGGGCACGGCCGGAATCTCAAGAGGAGAGAAGGGGATTCTTCCCCCTTCCTTCTTTGAACCGGCGACCACCAGTTTGCTTAGAGCGCACACTTTTGCCAGAGCGCGTCATATAAGACTGGCGCTCTGACCAGGCTGAGCTACGTGCCCACAATTACATAAAAAATTCCTCTAAGAATTTAAATTTTACGCTGTATGGAAAAATATTTTAATATTTTAAGTATTATAAAAAATCTTATCATGAAGGAAATAAGAGAAAAAGTCGTTCACGTTCTTGAAAGAAAAAATTACGAAGTTTTCATAAGCACGGGCTGTTTCGATGTTGCTGCAAAGAAAAGGAATTTTCTTCTCCTATTGAAAATTTTGAAGAATATCGATAGTTTTCTTCCTTCTCATGCAACTTCATTAAAAGCGCTTTCTTTCAGTTTAGATGCACATCCATTTCTTATAGGGAGAAATACAAACTACGAAAAACTTCTCCCTGGGGTTGTTTATGAAAGATTTGAAATTCCTGCTATGAATGTGGAAACTTTTGAACTTGTTCTTGAAAACGAAATACCTGAAATCTGGAGGGATAGAGGAGGGAGGTATATCGAAATAGACCCTATAAAGCTTAAAGTCGCAAGAAAAGAAAAGAAACTAACACAAAGTAAGCTCGCCGAGCTTGTTGGGGTATCCAAAAAAACTATCTATATTCACGAAAAATCAAGGAAAAGGGCATCTGTTGAAATCGTGGAAAAAATAGAGCACGTGCTTGAGAAGAAAATAAGAGCAAGCGCCACTCTTTTCAGAAAATTTTCTGAAATTTCACGACCTTCGGGAAATCTCGAAAGTTATGTTGAGAAAAAGCTTAAAACCCTCGGATTTAGTGTGAGCTTTGTTAAAAAGGCTCCGTGCGATGCTGTGGCAAGAGAAAAAAATTTGATAGCTTCCGAAATAGAAGAAAACAGAAGAAGATTGGAGTATAGAGCAAAAAAATTCGAATCATTTCTCGATTTTATCAAATGTAAAGGTATCGTGATAACAAACAGGTTTAAGGTTGAGTTAAGCGTTCCTGTGGTTGAAAAGAGAGAGCTTGAAAAAATTGAAACGAAGGAAGAATTTCTCAAGCTTATTGAAGATTTCTAACAAAGCAAATGGTAGCCATATCCCAGCTATGGCATCGGATGGCCAGTGATAGCCAGAGTAAATGACAAAAAACGCTATACTTGATGCCAGAAAGAGATTAACATAAAAAACTTTTTTATCGTGGGTGAAATGAAACGGAAGAACAAGGGCAAAAGCCAGAGCGGTGGTTGAGGAAGGAAAGGAAAAACTTAAATCCTTCCAGCTACCAACTATTCTTGCAGAAGCCAATACTTCGTATGGTCTGGGTCTTGCGAATAATAGTTTGAGGGATGATGCAAGAATATAAGTGAATGCCCCTAAAAACAGCGCAAATAATGAAGTCTTTCTATATTCTTTGAAAAACATTCCTACAAGAGGTGTTGCAGGGAGAATGTAAAACAACGGCACGAAAATTTCGAGAAAAAGAAAATCTAGAAAACTAGTCCCGAGGACTTTGTTGATGAAAATAAAAATTCTTTTATCTCCAAGGAGTATGCAAAGTACCGTGAGTATTGCAAGAGCTGTGATAAATTTTTCTTTCTTTTTCATTTTCCTCACGAATAAGTGTAGTTTAGCACAATATTTCCTTTTTCATTTATCAGAATAAAACTATCTCCATCGTTATTCCATATAGCTTTGCACTGTTTTTTCACGCACAGAAAAATTTTATTTTTCGAGCTCCTTCCGCATCCAGAATATATGTAAAGTGTTTTGTTTAGCAAAATATTACCCAAAATGAACTCGTTTCCGTCTTTATCCATTATCTTCCATCCAGAAAGATTACAAGGAAAGTCACAGTAGTTTTTTAGCTTCACAAATTCGTTTCCGCTGCACTCGTCTCCTTCCGGGTTCCAGAGAAAATAAGATATTCCTATACATTCCTCGCAAGTATCGATACCTGCTACACAACCAGACGGAGAAAGGTTCAGAATATCTGCGTGCCTAAGTTTTTTCCCGTAATTTCTGAAAACAGCATAACCGTTTTTTATCATCTCCATATTCACAAAAGTTCCGCCAACCCACACATACGCTAGAACCCTTCCGTATGCGTCTCTTTTTTCTTCATCGTACTCGAGCCTAACGGTTTTTCCTTCTATCAGCTTTCTGAGAAAATTTTTCGCTTCTTCATAGCATTTTTGGGCTTTCTCAGGAGCGTCTATACCAATAAGTCTTATTGTGTATCCGTCTCCTTCAAAGGTGTCTCCGTCTATAACTTTTCTAACAAAAAGCTTTTCTGGGTAATTAACATAAGAAAATAAAGAAAGCAGAAGAGTAGCGAGAAAAAATACAGCAGCGAATGAAAGAAAATACTTTTTCTTCATTTTACGCTACCTTGCATGCTTGCTCTTTTCGAGAGCTTCTGTAATAACTCGCATACTTTCTGTAAGCTCTGGCAGAAATTCCTTGAAAATCTTTTCTATACTTCCTATTCTTGCCCCTATGCTTGTTACTTGCTCACTTTGTTCTTCTAGTTTTGCTATAAAGCTTTCCTCAGCCTTGCGCATATCCTCCTTAATTTTATCTATCTCTTTTCTCAGGTCCATTATCTGTTTATGAAGCTCATCATCTTTTCTTCTTAACCTTTCCAGATGCTCTTCAAAGCTCTGCCATTTTTCAGCAACTATCCCTTCTATTATTTCCTCCAGTGTTAGATCAGGTATGCCGCGCTCAAATTCTTTGGGTATTTCCTCTTGAGGTGATTCTCTTTGTTTCTCTCCAAACGGGAAAGGAAACTGGGGAAGCTGTGGAAATGGCGGTTTCTCCTGTTTTTGCTCAGGCTGCATTCCAGTTGGTTGCTGGAACTGCTCAACTGGCTGTGGAGAAGGAAGAGTGTGGAATTCCGGAACACTTGGTCTTCCTTGTTGAAATCCTTGCTGTGACGGAAATCTTTCAATCTCCTTAGAAGAAGGAAAACTCTGCTCTCCCGTTCCGGAAACCGTAGATTTCAGAGCAAGAGAAATTGCTCTTTCTATTTCATAAGGACTATATCCCTGTTTCCGAAGCACTGCAACTATTTCTGGTTCGCTCATCCCTTTTGAAGAAAGATTCTTAACAACATCTACAGGTATTCTCGTTCCTTTCCTTTTTTCTCTTTTAATAAACGGAAACATTTTACGCACCTGTTTTGATTATTTTTTGGAAAAACATATATTTAATTTTTTAGTTTTCATAGAAAGAATTGCTTTAAGCTTCAGAATTTATCTTTTTCTTCAATTTCTTTACTTCCTTCCACATATAATCTGCAAGTTTCTTATATTCTTCCTTCGAAAGCGTGTTTGGAAGATAAAGTTTTGCTCCGATTCCGTGACCTTCAAATTTCGCCACCCACGAATAATCAAGCTCTATTGTTTTCCCCTTTTCTAATTCCGTTCCTGGATATGCCGTCGCGAGTGAAAGCATTATTTGGTCTGGTTTTATTTCTTTGATATAGTTTAAAGTTTTTCTAACGCTTTCTTCTGTCTCACCCTCAAGACCGAAAACTATGTATGCACGTGTTTTTATTCCCATCTCTCTGCACCAGGCAAAAACCTTTTTAGCATATTCCAAATCGAAAGCCCTTTTGTTCTTCAGAAGCACCCGTTCGTCTGCGCTATCTATTCCCATGCAGATAAGCACGCAACCTGCTCTGTTCATAAATTCGAGTAATTCTCTGTCGAGATGATCCGCTCTAGTCTCGCAACTCCAACGAACATCTATGTTTTCTTTTATTAGGTTTTTGCATATCTCTATGACCCTTTCCCTATCCAGAGTAAATGTAGAATCGTGAAGTTTTGCAAGTTTGAAGCCGAGCTCTTCTATCCTTCTAAATTCCTCGACAACTCTCTCAACAGAATGAAATCTTACTTTTACTCCCCAAAAACGTGTGGCACAGCAATAGGAACAGTTGTAAAAACATCCTCTGCTGGTTACCAGGCTCATTATTTTGTATTTTTGAAGTGGAAAGAGCTCATAGGCAGGAAAGGGAAGGGAATCAAGGTCTTCAACAAAGTTTCGCGATGGATTGTGAAAAATTTTTCCATCCTCCACAAAACTTATTCCTTTGATTTCTTTCAGCTCTTTTCCGGAAAGAATTTCTTTGAATGTAAGCTCTCCCTCGCCCCTCACCACAACATCGCAGGACTTTAAAGCTTCTTCCGGGCGAAATGTGCAGTGCACACCACCCATGATTACTTTCGCTCCTAAAGATTTCGCGAACTTTGCTATTTCAGCAGCGCGCGAAAATGAAGGTGTGGTTGAAGTTATTCCAACTACATCTGGAGAAAAAGACTTGAGCTCTTTCTGAGCGTTTTCTCCGACATTTTCGTCAATTATTCTTACCGTTCCAAAATCTTTGGCTACTGCTGCCAAATACGCCAATCCCACAGGAAACTTATCCCTACCTCTGTAAGGAAATTTGGGATTTACCAGTGCGATTTTCATGAATTCACAATCTTCCGATAACCTTATAAAACGTTTTTCCGTGTATTAGTTTATGAAAAAGATATCTGTAACAAATTTGCTAATACTTTCATTCATCGGTGTATTTCTTTTTGAAACTCTTTATGCGGAAAAAATAGCTGAAATTTTTTCCAATTTTGGATTTTCTTTGAATGCGCTTTTACATGGAAGGTGGTGGGTTTTGCTTACATCCATTTTCCTTCACGCTTCTCCAGAACATCTGGCTTTAAATATTCTTGCACTTTTCTTTTTCGGAAATGCCGTCGAGGAAAAGCTCGGAGCAGGGAGAACGCTGAGTATATTCTTTCTTTCCGCACTCTCTGGAGAAGCTCTCGTACTTGTGCTTTCCGTTTTTGGTTTACAATCTCCTTTCATACCCACCATAGGAGCTTCTGCAGGAATTTTCGGATTAATGGGTACGGCTATGCTTGTAAAGCCATTTGAGTTCATTGTTTACCCGTATCTTATCCCGTTCCCTATCTTTCTTGTTGCGTTGGTCTACACCCTTTCAAATTTCCTGCTATTTATCTATCAGGTTTTCACGGGCACGGAAAGCGAAATTTCATATGCCGCACACGTTGGTGGCGTTCTTTTCGGAATATATGCCGGTCTGAAGGAAAGTAGAGAAAAGAAAGCCGTTATCGTGCTTCTTATTTTACTGACATTAATAGCATTTCCATTCATATGGGAAGTTATTTTAAAAATGGAGAGTTTCAACTATGTCTCTGTGCTTACGGGTGTTCTGAAATGAGAATTTTGCTCCAGTATCCGGAGGGTTTGAGAAAAAAAGCATTTGAGCTTGCTGAAAAGCTTGAAAAAGAAGGTAATGAGGTTTTTCTCTGTATAGAGCCTTGTTACGGAGCCTGTGATATAAGAGAAAGGGAAGCTAAACTGCTAGGCTGTGAAAAAATAATTCACCTGGCTCATACAAGATTCATGAAAACGGAGATTCCTGTGGAATACGTGGAAATGAGAGAAAATCCGGAAAACTTCGAAATAAATTTTAAAGAGCTTGAAAAAATCGAATTCGAAAAAATAGGAATCGTTGCAACTCTCCAGTTTTTGGATTTTATCCCTTTGTTTGAGAAAGAGCTCGAAAAACTTGGGAAAAAGGTTTTCGTTGGAAAGGGAAGAGATAACGGAAAATTTCTTTATCCAGGTCAGGTGTTGGGCTGCGATTTTTCTCAGGCTCTGGAAATCGAAAGCGAGGTGGAATGCTTTCTTTTAATAAGTTCAGGTAAATTTCACGGTGTTGGTCTGGCAACGAAAACGAGCAAACCTGTTTATGTTTTCGATGCGGAAAAGAATAAAGTGATAGAAATTGACAGGAAAGAATTCGAAAAAACACGCATTTTGGCTAGGACTCTTGCAGAGCAGGCAAAGGTAGTAGGAATTTACGTTTCTGTAAAACCAGGGCAGTTCAATCCTGAGATTGCCAGAAAAATAAAAAATCTAGCTGAAAATAAGGGAAAAAAAGCATTTCTACTTTTATCAGACGAGCTTAAACCAGAAAAAGTTGAATATCTTGGTATAGAGTGCATAATCAATACCGCCTGTCCACGGTTAGTTGATGAACAGGCATTGTACAAGATACCAATTGTTAATTGGGATGAATTCCTGAAAATACTGAAAAAATGAAATGAAAAAAGAAAATAGGAGTCATAGGTTGCTTCTTACAATTTAGGAACAATAATCGGAGCCTTGCTTTTTGCTCCTTTTATTGTTTCAATATTTTCTCTTAAATTTATTTTTGTTCTTCTCTTCTTTACAGTCTCTATTCTATGCTTTTGCAACAGCATAGAATATTGGCAGAGAAACGCTCCTTAAAATTTCCTTAATGTTTTCTTCGTGCGGAATAACGGAAATTGGTATTAGAAAGGAAGGTGAATTTACAGGAGTTTTTGAAACGATACTTTGCTCAAGCAGTGTTATTTCCAGCTTATTAATAGGATTTATTTCAGAGAAATTTTCCTTTTCTGTTTCTTTCTTTCTCGGATTTTTGCTCACTCTCTTAAGTTTTTTTTGCGTGCTTAACTTATTCTATCTCTTCTTCCTAACGCTTTAAAACGCGATAGGTATAATAGACAGAGTATCCAGATAAGCCACACAAAAGCCCTCCAGCAGCCATCTCAACATACCAAGGAATCTTGTCAATTTCTGCACATTCTCCAGTAAGCGCTCTGTAAACCATTTCAGCACCCACTATCGCCGTTAAGAGAGTGGCTACTCCTGAGGAACACCCAAACGATATTTTCATAGCTGTATACCCTTTCTCCTCAGAATTTTTAGAATCTTTTGAAAATCTGTACTCGTTCATAAATTTAAAATTATAAAAATTTAAATCTCATGCACAAAATGGTTCTGTGGACAAATTCGGTTGGTAATGCCACTTTCTTTAGCTTTTTTGTAAAAATAAAGGGTTAGATGGTGGGCCCGCCGGGAGTTTCTGGTAAGTAAGGGTCAAATCGCGTGATTGCGCTCTTGTTTTGAACCCGGGCTACCGGCCCCCCATGCCGGGGTCCTTTCCTGGTCGCAAGGTTCATCGCTTTTGCTCTTAACCCCAGCAACTACCAGGCTAGACTACGGGCCCATTTAAATGTTAAACGTCCTGCAAACTTATTGTTGATGAAGAAATAAAAGTTTTGACTTAGAAGTGTTTAATGTGAGAAAAACGAAAATAGCTAACTTTTACTGATTTTTCTGATTATCTTTATTTCTACCTCTTTCCCTTTTCTTAGCTCAGAGATTAGCTTTCTTTTCAAATCTGCAGCAGCTTTGCTTGAATGAACAGCTAGCGTTCTTCCGTCAATGTATGAAGATTTTCTTATCACAATGTCTCTTGGGTGAGAAAACGATAACTTCTCGCTTCCACACGCGTAAATACAATCTTTAGCACTTCCGCAGGCAATCGTGATTTTAATTCTTCCTCCTTTCAAAAGCCATCTTCTCAGCCAAGTTGGAGCTTCGCAAATCGCTTTATCGCATGCAATCGCTACAATGCAATCGCCTCTCGGAGAGAGCTCTTTTTCTTTTGTAAATTCTAAGGTAGTTTTATGCTTTGCTCTCACATTTTTATGACCCTTTCCGTGAATTATCCATTCCATATTTAAATTTCTCGGAAAAAACAATTTTATGCTTTATCTCGTTGGAATCGGTTTCGAGGAAAAGGATATTTCGTTAAAAGGTTTGGAAATAGCAAGGAAAGCTCAGGAGTGCTACGCAGAACTTTATACAAGCGATTGGAAAGGCAGTTTGGAAAACTTGGAAAAAATAATTGGCAAAAAAATCGTAAAGCTGGAAAGAAGCGATTTGGAAGAGAATTTAGAAAAGTGGCTGGAAAAGATTAAAAACAAAAAAGCTGTGCTTTTTGTGCCGGGAGATGCTCTAGTCGCGACAACGCATGCGTCAATACTTTTGGAAGCCAGGAAAAAAGGAATAAAGGTTAAGACAATCCATTCCTGCTCTATAATTTCAGCGATAGCAAAGACAGGTTTGCACATTTATAAATTTGGAAGAATTGCAACCATAGCTTGGAGCGAGCAAATAGAAAGCGTGAAGCAGGTTGTTGAAATAAATAAAGCAAACAACATGCACACACTGCTTCTTCTCGATACAGGAATGCCAGCTGAAAAAGGAGTAGAAATACTTTTAGCTCATAGAATAATAACTCCTGAAGAAAAAATTGTGGCATGCTCTTGCTTGAGTTTGGAAACCGAGAAAATAAAGTTCGGAAAAGCGGGAAAGCTTGCTAAAGAAAATTTTCCTTCACCTGCTTGCATAGTATTGCCGGCAGAGCTGCATTTTACGGAAAAAGAATTTCTTCAAACATTTTTTGGTGAATTGCATGAGTGTTGAAAAAAAGCTTAAAAGTGAAACAGAGAAATGGCTGGAAAAACTAGAAAAACTAGAGTTTATAGCAAGTACAGAAAAAGGGAAATGGATCTTGGAAAACGCTAAAGCTTACATGAGCGATGCGCATTATTTTCTGAAAAATAACGATTTGATAAGAGCGTTTGAAAGTGTTGTTTGGGCTTGGGCATTTGTTGAAATAGGCAAAGAGCTAAAGTTTTTGGAAGAGAAAATTGAAAAACAGCTTTAATTTTTTTACTCTATATTTTTCCGTATTTTGAAATAAGTTCAATTCCCTTTTCTTCAGAAATTTTCCAGTAATCGAAAATTTCCAAGAGTTTTTCACCTTCATTTAATAATCTGCAAAGGGTTAGAGCGTCTTTTTTGAAGAAATAACAATCTCCTAGTATATCTTTGCCAAGCTGTTTTTCTCTTTCTTGCTTTTCTCTTTCATCACAGTAAATAATAAGCACGTGCAGATTTTCTTTATTTTTACAAGGTATTTCTATTTCAAATGCAGGGCGCTGCGAAACTTTCATAATCTCTGGCCACTTAGAGTGCTCGAGCTTTGAAATAATTAGTTTAATTTTTTCTTTTAAGTCTTCGAGCTCTGCGTAAATGACAAACTTTCCGTGATACTTTAAATATTCATCAAACGAACAATACTTTTTTCTCAAATCTGTGTTTGCATTCAAGTTATAAAACCATATCCATTCCTTACTCTTTTCTATTCACCACACCATAGTTTAAAACTCTAAGTTAACCTTAAAAACTCTTTTTTACAATCCTTCTTCATGAGAATCGCGATATTTTCGGATCCGCACTGCGGATTTGGCAAAGGCATTAGGGAAAACGACTCTTTCATAGCTTTGGAAGAAGCTTTAAAAATAGCAGAAAGCTGCGAGCTAATACTGATTGCCGGTGATATTTTTGACAGCAGAATTCCAAAGCAAGAGGTTTTTGCAAAAGTCGCAAGAATTTTAACGCATGCGCACAAATTTCCTTCACGTGCAAAGCTTGTGGAGCTTGTGGGAAAAGATAGAGAAGAGGTTTCACCGCTTGCTTTACGAGGTATACCGATAGTTGCGATACACGGGAATCACGAAAGAAGAAGCCGCGAACTTGTTAACCCTGTTCAGGCTTTGGAGCATGCAGGACTTGTGATAAATCTCCACTGCGCAACTGCTGTTTTTGAAGTTAATGGAGAAAGGGTAGCTATACACGGAATGGGCTCTGTGCCAGAGCGTTATGCAAGAGACGTGCTCAAACAGTGGAATCCAAAGCCAGTTAGCAAGGCTTATAATATTCTCATGCTTCATCAGTCTATTGAGGAATATATTTACTCACCCTTAGAGCCGCCTTCACTAAGATTGGAAGACCTACCGGATAGCTTCGATCTCTACATTCTCGGGCATCTGCACTGGCAGGAACTAAGAAATTATAAACAGGGAAAGCTTTTACTTCCAGGAAGCTTAATTCCAACTGTTCCGAAAAAAATAGAGGCGGAGCAGAAAAAAGGTGTATGGGTCTTTGAAAACAATAAATTGGAGCTTGTACCTTTAAACTTTCAAAGAAAAATCTATTTCAAAGAGTTCGAAACTTCACCAGATGTTAAGCAAAGAGTA
>CAZQLM010000030.1:0-10264 GCA_964594175.1 uncultured archaeon
TTTTAACTCTCAAGACTTTAAAATCTAAAATTTAAATATGAGTTACTACTATATAGTAAAATCTTGAGGAAATTGTAAATAAAACTGAAAAAATCGAAATACCATATTGGTTAAGCCCAATAAAAATTCCTGTAAACTATATCCTCTTTTTGACTATGGCTTCTATTTTTGAGTGATAGGTGGTTGGATAAGTTACTATGGTGAACCATCAAAGGCGCATTGGAATATATTCAAGAAGTTTTTTCAAGGAAAAACTAAAAAAAGCTAGGTAAATAGGAACCGTGCATAATGTTTTGTAAATATTGTAACTTAGAAAAACTACTTCTGATCGTACGATTCACCTCTTTTTATCCGTTCCTCTATACTTCTTCTTATACTACGAAGCTCTTGGAAATCTTTTTCACTTAATATTTCTCCAACATACATATTTAATAAATATTGTTTTAACTTTTTAAATTTTTTATTCTCATATTTACTAATTTTTTGAGAATGCCGATATCCTCAATATACTCTATAATATTTTTATTTTCTTCAACTAGAATCCTATGTAACTTATCCTCAAGATCAACCAGTCTATTGACTTGTACAATTTTTAACCTCTTCTCCAATAGCTTGGAAATAAAGTTCATTATTAATTTTTCTTCCTTTTCAAGTTGCAATGCTTCTTCAATGTACTCTACAAGTTCTGCAGGCTTCGGCATGATATATAAAAATATTGCTAAATTCTCAAAAATGAGCCCAATATACTTTTTTTATTTTATTTCTTCCCTTTCTGCAAGCTCATGGATTATTACACTATTTCCAGAAGGATCTTCTATGATTAGCGTAAGCTCTTTTTTGCCTTTCCTCGCTTTTTCTAACGCTTGCAAAATTTCTTCAGCTTTCTTTTTTTGTTTTTCATTTTCGCTGAAAAGCAAAGCTGTTTTAACAGCATTTTCCATTCTTAGCAAAACACCCTCCACATTTGAAATATAGCCCTCTGATCTTGGGCCAGGAAAAACTTCTATCTCGAGTTCTGGAATTTTTATAATAGCAGTTGAAGACTTAACAACACGTGCTGAGAGTGTGCTAGCATTAACTTTTATTTTATAACGTGCTGGCTTACTCATTTCTGGCAAAATAACATCGCTGAATTTATATCCGCAAGAGCAAACCATTGAAAAAAGTACAACTTTACCGAAATACGGGATTTCGTAAGGTATTTCTACAATGCGCATTTCTTTTTTGCAAACAGGACATTTAATGCTCATAAAAGTTTATTTTGCAATTGGTATATTTTTAATTCTTTCCCGAGAATGAAGCAAAAGTTTCTTTAGTTTTTCTATGCTTTCCTCTACAACTTCTTTTTCGCTGAGCTTGCCATTTTCGATTAAATCCATTTTTCTTTCAAGCTCGGCCGTCATTTCTGGCAAAGTTATTTCTTCTGCTATTTTCTTTAGCGAAGAAAGAATAATGTAAGCGCTTTCCTTTGGCTTTAAAGGTTTAGCGGAAATATATTTTCTTTGCTTTAGTTTTTTCAGAATCTCATGCCTTGTAGCTTTTGTGCCAAGATTAAGCTTTTCCATCATTTTTATAATCTCTCCCTCCGTATATCGCTTTGGCGGAGAGGTTTGCCTCTCCTCTAGAAATTTTTTCAGTACTCTAATCTTTTCCCCTTTTGAAAAACTTGGCAAAAAAATCTGCTCTGCTTTATGATAATGATAAATTTCTCTCCAGCCTTTTTCCACCAATTCCTTTCCCTTTGCTTCAAATGTTAAGCCATTTACTTTCAGCAAAGCTTCCTTAGCGCGCCACAAAGCGTTTTTGTAAATGCTTGCAAGAAAACGTCTAGCAACAAGCTCGTAAATTATCCATTCTTCTTTTGTTAGCTGCTTTTTTCTGGCTGGCATCGTAACATGAATCGGAGGGTGATCGCTGGTTTCTCTTTTACCTTTTGAGGGAGTTATTTTTCCTTGCTTAAGCACAAGCTTAGCATGCTCAGCAAGCTCTGATTTTAAAAGCATTTTCACAAGTTTTCTCAAATCAAGAGTTTTTGGATAAACTGTATTGTCTGTGCGCGGATAGGAAATAAAACCGCGTATGTAAAGCCTTTCAGCTATATCCATTGCTTTTTCAGCTGGGAAAAATAGAGAAGCTTCTCTAAGAAATTCTGTAGTGTTGAAAGGAATTGGTTTTTGCTCAGCGAAAAGCTTTTCTTTAAACTCCCTCACTTCTGCTACACTTCCTATTTTGCCGAGAACTTTTTGTGCAAGCTCTTTTGATAAAAATCTTTCTTGAGAAAGCAATTTTATCTCTTTTCCATCTTTTTCTATAACGATTGCCACATGCCAAAACTTTACTGGGCGAAAATTCTTTATCTCTTCTTCTCTTTCTATTACAAGCCTTAATACAGGGCTTTGCACCCTGCCAGCGCTTAGAAATTTTTTTCCTAATCTCTTATGCATTAGAGAAAGCAATCTTGTTAAAACGCAGCCCCATATCAAATCTATTTTTTGTCTTGCAAGCGCAGCGTTAGCTAAGTTATAATTAATTTTTTCTCTCTTTCTGAAAGCTTTAAGCACATCTTCTTTTGTTAGTGCACTAAACTTAGCGCGATCAAAAGTTATGCTAGGATTTACACTTTTGATTATTTCTAGAGCTTCCAATCCGATAAGCTCTCCTTCCCTATCATAGTCTGTTGCTATTGTTACGTGCTTAACTTTTTTGGCAATAGCTTTTAAAGCTGAGATTATTTTTCTCTGCTTTTTCTTCTTCACAAGCTTTGCTGTTAACAAGTTTAGCAAAGGAGTTTTTCTCCAATTTTTCAAGCTAGAAGGAAAATCGTATTCAACTACATGCCCCTTTAAACCAATAACACAGGATTTTGAATCTTGGGAAAAATAAACATTTACTGAGTTTATTTTTTTAACAATAATTTTTCCGAAAAGTATCCTTGCTATCCTTCTAGCCGCAATATCTTTTTCAGCTATTATGAGCCACATGAATACGTATTAGCAAAAGGTCTTTAAATCAATCCGTTATTTTTCCAAATCTTTCATATCCCATTCATTGAAAAATTCCTTCAGAAATTCTTCAATGAATTTATGTCTTTTCTCAGCAATTTGCCTTGCTGTTTTTGTGTGCATAGTTTGTTTTAACTTCAAAAGTTTTTGGTAGAAATGAGCTATGCTTGTATCTTGCGGATTTTCAGGATCATGAATAGCACGATTAAGTAAAGCTCCATAAGCAAAGCAACGTGCAATACCTATTGCTCCTAGAGCATCTAATCTATCTGCGTCTTGCACTATTTTTCCTTCTAGACTTGTCGGAACTTTGCCTTTGGAAAAGGAAATACTTGCTATAATTTCACAAATTTTTTCGATTTCTTCTTCGTTTATACCAAAAGAGTTCAAAAATTCTTTAATCATTTTCATGCCTTCCTTTTCGCCAAAAGTTTTCCTGTCAGCAATATCATGTAGAATCGCAGCAAGCTCTATGCAAAAGGTATTCTTTATTCCCTCTTTTTCAGCTATGAATTTTGCCAGCTTCCACACGCGATAAGCATGCCAGAAATCGTGCCCTGTTTTTTCATTTCCGAGCTTTTCTTTAACGAAGTTCAAAGCCTTTTGAATTATTTTCTCAGAGTCCATGGTTGTATAAACGTCAGAAAATTTTTAAATTTTCTATAAATTTAAAATTCTCATGCTTTCACGAGAAGAAGCTTTCGGGTTATTGAAAGCTAATTTAAAAAACGACAAGCTTACCAAGCATTGCTTAGCTGTGGCCAGCATAATGCAAGCTCTTGCTAGAGAGCTTGGCGAAAGCGAAGAACTTTGGTATTTGACAGGGCTTTTGCATGATCTTGATTATGAGCAAACAAAGGAAAATATGAAAGAACATGGACTAAAAAGTGCCGAGCTGCTCGAAGGTAAACTTCCTGAACAAGCGATTTCTGCGATAAAAGCACACAACGAATTGACAGGCTATGCCGATGACTCAAAACTTGCACTCGCACTAAGAGCAAGCGACGCCGTTTCTGGATTGGTAATAGCTACAGCACTTGTAATGCCAGATAAGCGCTTAGCTTCTGTTCGCGTAGAAAGCTTGAAAAATAAGTTCAAGCAGAAAGATTTTGCGAGAAACGTTAAAAGAGAAAGCATTTTACTCTGCGAAAAGCTTGGTTTGAGCTTGGAAAAGTTTCTTGAAATCTCTTTGAATGCTTTGAAAGAAATAAGCGATCAACTTGGGTTATAGAAATATTTTCTTAATCCAGTTGTAAGTTAGTTTTAGTACTTGCGTTTTTATTTTATTTCCATAAAAATCATGATTAAGTTCAGGTATTATTTTTAGAGTTAAATCTTTTCCTTTGTACATTTTCTTAAATTTTACAGCTTCAGAAGGTGGAACTATGTTATCGTTTTCTCCGTAAATGAGCAGAACAGGAATGTTGAGTTTTTTGACAGCTTTTGAAGAATCGTATTTTAAGCTATCTTCAACATATTTCTTGGAAATAGTAAAATCTTCACTTATCAAATATCCTTTCCTTTCAAATTCTTCAAACCACATTTTTGGCCAAAAATCTTTTAAGTCAGAAACCCTTCCCATCCAACTTATCAAACCTCTTACCTCAGGTATTGGATATGAAGCGAAAATAGACACATAAAAACCCTGGCTATGACCTATAAGTATAATATTCCTATTAAAATCAAAGTTTTCAAGCGAATACTTCATAACAGCTTTTAAATCGCTTATCATTGAGCTTATTGTTTGCTCTTCAAATTTCCCTTCGGAATTTCCGCTACCTCTGAAATCGAATCTTAGCACATTTAATCCCTTTCGCGCAAAATATCTTGCAGCAATTACGAAAAATCTATTCCAAGTTCCAAGATGGTTTCCGCTCCATCCGTGAACCAAAATAATTAAAGGGTGGCTTTTTCTACCCTTATTAAATATCATGAATATTTTTTGTCTTTCATTTTCAAAATACAACGGTACTTCTTTCATTTAAAATTCCTCTCTAACCATTTTTTAAACTCTCTTGCAGATTTTTCTCCACCAAATTTTTTGAAATACTCTTCTAAAAATAGTTCCTCAACTGTTCTACCTTTTTCAAGAATCTCTTTATAAATTGAAGGTGCTAATCCATTTTCATCAATAAAATAAAGCCTTCCAGCACATCCTTTTTCTGTTTCTCCGTATTCTCCTTTTATTAAAAAATAATCATGCAAAAATGTTATTGCTTTAAATATTTTGCTTCTTAATTTTCTAAATTCACTTTCTTCAATTTTTTCTTTTTTAATTCCATAAACTATTTCTGTTATTTTTGTTGCCCATATCCTATCTTCCTTCATATAAGCAGCGTATGCAACAAGAAAAACTTTAGTTATTTCTGTTCCATTTTTCCAAGCTCTTTGTAGGTTCGTAAATTTTTTATTGTAATTTTCTTCAGGAGGAGCCAAAACTCCTATATATGCTATGCCACTTTCTAATGGATCATGACCAAAAATATTATATCCTGAAGACATGAATTTTTCACCTAGTTTTTTATAAGAGTTAAAAATTTTAAATACTTACTTTTTGATTTTTATAACTCTTTCATTTGTAACAACAATATCAACCTTTTCATCATGTTCTTGCATTAAATAGCTTAAGTCATCGAAAATTTGCAACTCGTGAACGTTCGTCGCTATAATTATTTTTCCAAACCTTTCTCGAAAGAATTTTATTTCTCTATCTCCATAGCCACCGCCTTTACCTATGCGATTCCCTTTTAAATCAACAGCAACACTTCCGAGAATTAGCAACTCTGGTTTAAAAGCTTGCCAGCCAAGGGTTTTTCCTTTTGTTATAGCTTTTCTCAAGAATCGAACTTCTTCTGGTTTTACTTTCCATGCTTCGAGCAAAACAAAACCCTTGCTAAGCCTTGGTGTGGCCATTATCACATTTTTTCCTTCTTTTATAGCAAAATACCTTACCCATTCCTGTGCTTTATCGGGTGAGCAAAAAATAGTTTTTGCTTGCTTCCATTCTTCTAAATTTGTTAAAACCTTTGCACTTTGCAAAGCGCCTTTAAAATTTGGTATTTTCCCAAAATTCGGAAAAAGTGCTACTCCAGCTTTGCTTAGCGTTTTCCACACATATTCTCTTACCTCTTGCTTCGAAGAAAATTTCATAATTTAAATATTTAACAAATGAAAATAAAATCATGTTTGTCTTACTTAGCGATTTGGAAAGTGTGCTTGCTCCAGAGATATGGCAAATAATTGCGAAAAAACTTAAAATTCCTGAGCTTGAAATTACTACGAGACAAATTCCAAATTTCAAAAAACTTATGAACTATAGAATAAAAATTCTAAGACACTATGATATTACCTTTACAGAAATCGCGAGCATAGTTTCAAAAATAAAACCCTTTCCTTATGCAAAAAGGTTCATTAAAAATATTCAAAAGTTTTGCAGCTTTGTTATAATTACAGATTCTTTTTATGAACTCTGCTCTCCTTTAATCTCAAAGCTTGATTATCCTCTAACTTTTGCTAATACTCTTGTGATAAAAAATGATTATATTGTTGGATACAAAATAAGAATAGGCGGAAGAAAAGAAAAAATAGCAGAAATTTTCAAGAATTTTGGATACAAAACCATTGCGCTAGGAGATAGCTTTAATGATCTCTCTTTGCTTAAAACTTGCGATTACGCGATTTTTTACAAGCCCGAATGCAGAAAAATAAAATCGAAAATTTTCACAGCAAATTCGCTTAAAGAGGTTGAAAAAATTGTGGAAGAAATTGTTAAATAACTGGAATTTTTTAAATTTTTTAAAAGCCTAACTTACTTCTACTTTATTTTTTAATAAAACAAAAACGTCTTATAACAGAGAAGAAAAAGAGAAAGCGACGCAACAGTATTAAGTCAAGCCGTGTCCTTTAATTTTGATTTATATTCTCAAGAATATAAAATAAAGTGAATTTAGAAGTCTCAGTTCGCAAATCGAAAGATTTAAATATTTTTACTTTATAACTACTCTTAAGTAAATAAAAAAAGGTGATAAAATGCCTGCTGATTTTCCAGATATGAAAAGCTTAAAAGAGTTAGGAAAAACATTAGGTGTAGAATATAGAGGACAAAGTGAAGAAGAATACAGGACTCTTCTTGCAAAGAAACTGGTCAAAGATTATGGAGATACTGTGGCAGCAGCCGAAGTTCTAACAGGAAAAGGGTGGAACAAGTGGAATGAGGATGAAAAACAATTTGCAATGAAACTGCAAACAACATACACTTCAGGAGGAAACGTAGATGAAATAATAGAAGGTTTTTACGCGAAAAAAGAAGAACAAACTTCTGAGGAAAGACTCGGTTACGATAGAATAGAAATAACAAGTAAAGGTATAACTTTCAAGGGTGTGAAAAGAAAAGGAAAAAAAGAAAATATAACATTTGGTTTACATGGTCTAGAAATCGAAGAAATTGAAGAAAGAGAAATAGCACCAGGAGTAAAAATACCTCTGGTTATGTATGGTCCACATTATTCTTATACCCCGATTTTTTCCCAACGGAATATTTAGAGCTACTAAAAGATGTGAGTTCAAATATAAAAAAGTTTTCCAGAGAAGAACAAAAAATTATAATTAACATATTAGAAAAAGTGTATGAAGAGTTCAGAAAATCATGCAAAGTTTTAGAGATGTAAAAAGATATCAGGAAAAAAGAAAATAAAATTACTTTTCATTTTTTAATTTTTTCAACACCTCTTCTACTATATCCATGCCTATTTTTCTTCCTCTTTCTTTTGCTAGCTTTACAGCAAGCTCTGCAACTTTGCTCGCTTCCTCTGGCTTAGCTCCTGCCATTATTGCAAGATTTCTTGCATGCAGTTCCATATGCCCGCGCTGAATACCCTCTGTAGCTATAGCTCTGATAGCAGCTAAATTTTGTGCTAGACCAACTGCAGCAAGCACGCACGCAAGTTCTTGAGCAGAGCTAATGCCAAGAATTTTGAGATTTAATTTTGCCAAAGGATGAACTTTTGTAGCACCGCCAACCGTGCCAACTGCTATTGGCATTTCTAATTTACCAATAAGATTACCTTCTTTATCCCTACGCCAAATAGCTAAAGGCTTATATTTACCACTAATGCAAGCATATGCATGAGCCCCCGCTTCTACAGCACGCCAATCATTGCCTGTAGCGATGCAAACAGCATCTATTCCATTCATTATCCCTTTATTATGCGTTGCTGCTCTGAAAGGATCGCTTTCCGCCATTTTGCTTGCAAGGACTATTTTTCTCACAACATCTTCTCCACCAATTGTTTCTGGCTTTATTTTTGCACTTGCTCTTGCTTTTCGGTAAATAGCAAGGTTTGAAATAATTTTAAGAATAGCTTCGCCATCGCTGAGTTCTTCAAGTATTGGTGCAATAGCTTCTACCATTGTGTTAACAGCATTCGCACCCATTGCATCGCGGCAATCTACGAGCAAATGCACCACAAGAAATTTCTCACCTTCTTCGTGCTGTGTTACGCGAAGCTCGATATCCTTTGCTCCACCACCGAATTTTATAAGCACAGGGTCCTGAGCATTTGCTACCTGCAAAATTTTCTGTTTGTTTTCCAGAATTTTCTTTTTTGCTCGTTCAAGATCTTTAACTCCTGCTAAATGCACCTGCCCTATCATCACAGGCTCGTCTGCGCTAGCATTTATTCCGCCGTTTTCCCGAGTGATCTTTGCCATATAGCTTGCTGCAGCCACAACGCTCGGCTCTTCTATCGCAAAGGGTACAAGATAATCTTTACCATTAATAAGAAAATTCACGGCTATTCCTAAAGGCAAAGGAAATAAGCCAACAACGTTTTCGATCATTTTGTCAGCAAGTTCAGAGCTTAAAGATTTTTCGAAAAGCTCTACTTCTTCATCGTTAAGTTCTGCGAATTCTTTAAGGATTTTTCTTCTCTCTCGTATTGAGAGATTGTAAAAGCCTTTAATCCGAGAGGTTTTCATAAAATCACCTCTTAACATTTTCTTTTGATTTCTTTTTCTAACGTCTTAACAAACTCTTTCATAAACTTTACTCTTTCTTTAGCCATCTTTTTAGCTTTTTTTGTATAAAGTTTTTTTGGTATATATTTGCTTTTAATTTCGATTTCTATTAAGGGAGTATGCTCAGAAATCTTTTCTATCTTTTTTTCTGGATATTTCAATTTTTTAAGAATCCTCTCAGCTTCTTTTGCGCTTTCGATTGCATGGCAAATTTTCCCTGTTTTATCTTTATCTTCTCTTTCTCTTGCTATATCGTGAAGCAAAGCAGCAAGTTTTAGTACTTCCAAATCTACATTATCCTTATATTCCTTTGCTATTTCCATACATAGTTTATAAACACGCATTACATGAGAAAAGTCATGCGACGGCTCTACGTTTTTCATCTCTTCTTTCACAATTTCTCTTATTTCGTTAATTAAAGAACGTGAATTTCTCATAAAGTTCATAATTCTTTAAGATTCTTTATAAAGCTTCTTCTCAGCTTAAAATCTCTTTCGCTTATCACATGGAATTCAAAACGAAAATTTTCGTTCACAGCTTCTTTAAGTTCTCGAAGAATTCTGTATTTCAGCTCTGGAGTAAAATTGCTAAGCACAACGAGCACGTCTATATCGCTCGCTCCGGTAAATTTTTCTCTTTCCAGATAGGAGCCGAAAAGGAAAATTTTTGCATTATGCGTTTTTGCAACCCTTTTCAGATTAAGGAAGTATCTTTCTTTGTTTTTCTCGAAATCCTCTACACTTTTTTTAATTTCGTTGAAAATTTTTATTTTTCCTTTTTCCATAAGAGCTCGCCTATTCTTTTGACCAATTTGCTGCAAATCTCGAATTCCTCCTTTCCGTAATCGCTTTCCAGATATCTTGCGGAAATGTAAACATCTTCGAGCAAATCTATTGCAAGCAAATTTTCCTTAACCAAATTTTCAAGTGCTGAAAATTTTTCGTAGAGCAAAGAAAGAAGTTTTTTTGAGCGAATGCGGTTTGGGAAAGTCTCCGTAAAGCTCCAGGAGTTTAGCCTTAATCCAAAGCTGCAATGCCTGCTCCAAATTAAAAAGCGCTACATCCCATTTTTTCTTTTCGGCATTGTAGAAAGCGCTATCCAAAAAAGCTTCGGCTCTGGACTTAAGCTTTTCTACTAATCTGTAATGCATGATTATATTCTGCTTCGAAGTTTTATAAAATCTTAATAACCCTGTTCCACCATTGCCAATTTTCCACAAATTGTAAAGTTTATATATTGCTACATAC
>CAZQLM010000031.1:0-3165 GCA_964594175.1 uncultured archaeon
ATATCTATATCCTTTGATTTTAAAGATTTTGTTAAAAAATATACCGCCCATCCTCCGATGAGTATAAATCTGTATTTTTTTCTAAGCTCCTGCAAAACTTTAAAACTCTTATCTATAGCCCAGCTTTGCCAGAATTCCATTTATCTCACCTTCAATAGCTTTTAAAAATTCATTTGCATACCACTTTTCCAAATTCCATAAGTCAACATAGATTTGTGCTATCGGTGCCAAAGAAAATTTTGTTAAGTGCTTGTCCAATTCAAGAACTATTAAATTTGGCTCCTGCTTAGATTCTCTTTTGCCAAATCTCTCAATGAAATCTTTTTTATCTCCATAAGCTATGACCTCGCTATATTCTGCTGGAATTTTTTTAAATCTGAGCTTGAAAGCAGAGTAAGCTGTCAGCACAGCATTTGCAGGCAAAGAGCTTTCGATTTGCTCAACGGGTTTGGGGATGAATGCAGAATAAACTATGTCTTTTTTCAAATCCCTTATACATGCCCAGTAAACAAGAATTTTTTTAGGATTTACAACTACAAAGTTTCTTCTCTTGATTTCTATTGCATGCATTTTTTTCAAAGGTTTTAGCGCATGGTTTACTGTGCTTAGTGAAAGCTCGCAGATTTTTGCAAGATTTTTCTGCGTAAAAACACTTTTTCCATTTTCAAAAAGCTGGAAAAGCATTTCTCTATACACACGCTCCATTTTCATGTTTCGATTTTTATTTTTCTTATTTATAAATGTTTCGATAATTGTAGAAAAAGAAACTTTAAGTATTTTTACTCAAGAGAAGAACTCGAAGAAGTCAGAGAGTATATGCTAAAAGAATTAAAAGATACAGGAGTTTACACTCCTGTAAAAGTATTTGGAGAAATAACAAAAAAAGTTATAGAAAAAGGTAGAATTTCCAGAAAGGAAATAGATGAAATGGTAAACAAGTATAAAGGAATAGATTCCCTTGTCCTTGGCATAATAGAAAGTATTGGCAAAAAAGTGGAAAAGAAAACTGGAAAGCCTCAGGAAGAAACGATATTATATCTTGCAAAAAGTATTTCTAGAGATTTGAAAAAATTAACAGAATCTCCAGAAAAACAAAAAGGGAAATGATTGATTTTTTGTTTAATTTTTATATTTTCTTCTTCGATACCTAAACCATGCTAAAAGAATTTTTTAAACGCTTGTGGTTTTGCTTAAAATACAGAACGCCTGCTGTCACTGTAGATGTTGTTATAAAACGCAGAGATGGAGCATGGGTTATGATTAAAAGGAATTTCCCTCCATTTAAAGGCTATTGGGCTCTGCCAGGTGGATTTGTAGAGGTTGGTGAGAGCGTTGAGCATGCTGCAATTCGTGAATCTAAAGAGGAAACAGGTTTGGAAGTAAAGCTTTTAAAACTTGTAGGAGTTTACTCTTCTCCTGCTCGTGATCCTAGAAGGCATACTATTAGCGTAGCTTTTCTGGCTAAGCCAATTAAAGGCAAACTTAAAAGTTCTGAAGAAGGTGAAGTTAGATGGTTTAAAAGATTTCCAGAAAAAATAGCTTTTGATCATGAAAAAATTTTAAGAGATGTGATGAAGATAGTAAAGAAAAGTTAGTTCATTCACACCCTTCTTTAGGTTTCCAAGAAAACGGATTCTTTAAGTTATGAACTCTATTTCTATTATTTCCAACCGCATAGACAATAACGAATTTTTCTTTAAGTTCTGTTTCTATGCATTTTTCTATTAAATCACAAAAATCTCTTTCGCTAATCCATACTGCGTCTTCTCCGACAAAGTAAGGTTTTTCATAGCAAGCTATTTTCCTTGCGTTTTCGCAATTTTTATATCCAATACCTCCTATTCTTAGGCAGATAACTTCTAATCCGTGAAAGTAAGCATAGTATCTTCCCAAAGCTTCCATAAAGCATTTGCTAGCTCCGTAAGGAGAGTCAGGAATTGGCAAACGATAAGGGTCAAGGAAATTTTCTTTTAATTCAAATGGTGAATCTGCATGCACAGAGCTTGCCATTATTACACGAGAAATTTCATTTTCTAAACACACTTTATAGACATTATAAGTCATTAAAACATTATCTGGGTTTATTTCTCCACTTTTGAAATTTTCTGTTTTCGTATCCCATGCTAAGTGTATAATACAATCACAATTTTTTGTGCTTTTTAGAAGTTGCTCATAATCTCTAACATCACATTCCGGTAAATCAAGTTCGCGAAGAGTGTATTTATTTGAAAAGTTCTTAACTAAGATTTTTCCTATATAACCTTTTGCGCCGGTTATTGCTACGGTTTTCATAAAGTTTTTTAGGGAGCTTACTTTTTTAAATTTATGGAAAAAATATTGCTCTTTGATATAGATGGCGTTCTTATAGATTGCTCGGAAGCTGATAAACTCATTTTCAAAGAAATTTATGAAAATACAAAAAATAATACTGGTAAAAGTATTGAAAAAATAAAAGCTGAATTAAACTCTATTTTTAAATGGCCAGAATATGAATGGTTTGATTGGAATAAAAAATTAAAGCTTATAGGATGTTCTTTGAAATACGAAGAGTTAATTAAAAAATATGCAAGTTATTTTAAAGTTTATGAAGATGTTTTACCTGTTTTAAATGAGCTTAGCAAGAATGAAAACTACAAGCTTTTTTGTATAAGCGATGGTTTTTCTAAATTTCAAAAAATTAAGTTAAAGGCTCTTAATCTTTCAAAATTTTTCGAAGGTATGTTTACTTCTGATATGTGCAAAACAACAAAAAAATATCCAGAGTTTTTCAAGGAAGCGATTGATAGATTTAAACTTCGCAATAAAAGCATTTACCTCATAGACGATTGTAGCTATTCTTTCAAAGCTGCCACGGAAAACAATATTTTCACAATCTTCTTACACAGAAAACACCAAAAACAAAAACCACCTTACGCAGAGATTAAAATAACTTTGCTTTATCAGCTTTTTGATACTATTACACAAACTTTCCAGAAAGCGCACGAAATCGTTAATTGTTGTGTTATTTCTAAAAAGTAGCGAAAAATTTATAAATGTGAAGTTTGTTACTACATAATAATAACAAAAACATTTAATAAAATTATAAGAAAGGTGATGGAATGGAAATAGCATACACAGGTGTTGATGTAGTTGACAAAGAACTCGCTGATGCTTGGGAATATGCAG
>CAZQLM010000031.1:3265-10171 GCA_964594175.1 uncultured archaeon
AAAAAGGAAATGTTGCCTTTACGCAATCAGCTTTGCACTTTGCAAGGAAATATGCCAAGGAAAGAGGGATATCAATCACACCAGAGTTAGAGGAAGAAATGCGAAAGATAATGAAAAAAGCTTATAAAGTAGGGTTTGGAAAAGAAATCGCCAATGCTTGGGAATATGCAGAAAAAGGAAATGTTGCCTTTACGCAATCAGCTTTGCACTTTGCAAGGAAATATGCAGAAAAGGCAGGGATAGGGTTTTTAGGAAGAGTGAAACTAGAATTACAAGCACGTTACCTCCTCTTTAAAGCAAAAAGAAACGAAAAGAAAAAAGCATTTTAGTTTTTATTATTTAATTAATTTTTTCATGCCGGAAAAGCTTTATTTGCCGATGCTCGCAAAGCAAGGCAGTGAGAAGGATTTGGAAAGAAAGAGCATGATTTTCGAAATGAAGTTCGATGGTACAAGAGCTATTTGCTATGTGGATAAAAAAGCGGAAATACCTGTAAGATTTATGAATCGTAGAGGAAAATGGATAGAGTATCGCTATCCCGAGCTTGCTGAAGTAAAGCAAAGCATTCTTGTTGAAAGCTGTGTGCTAGATGGTGAAATAGTAGTTTTTGATAAAAATGGAAAGCCTAATTTTCATTTGCTTCAAGAAAGAGAGCATGCAGAACAAGAGCTTGCGATTAAAGCTCTTTCAAAAATTTATCCTGCTTGTTACGTTGTTTTTGACGTGCTCGAAGTTAATGGAGAGGAGCTTACAAACTTAAAGCTGATTGATAGGAAAAAAATTCTTCATACAATCGTGAAAGATAGCGAGAGAATAAAGAAAAGCGTTTTCACAGAACAAGGAAAAAAACTTTGGGAATTCGTGAAAAGCAAAAAGCTTGAAGGAGTTATGGCAAAGAAAAAATCCTCGTTCTATGAGCAAGGGAAAAGGAGCGAGAGCTGGCTTAAAATAAAACTTTTCAACACAATAGATTGCGTTATAGCTGGCTATACACAAGGAAAGGGGAATAGGGCTAAGTATTTTGGGGCATTGCTGCTCGGGCTGTGGAAAGATGATAAACTGCATTATGCAGGAAGAGTTGGAACAGGTTTTAACGAGCTGTCATTATCTTTTCTGAAAAAGGAGCTTGAAAAAATTGAAGTAACTCAATGTCCTTTTGCTGATTTTGACGAAAGCGCTGAGATAAGGAAAATGGCACATTTCGTTGAACCAAAACTCGTTGCAGAAGTAAAATACCTTGAGTTTACAAAAAATTTCAAACTAAGAGCTCCTGTTTTTGTTAGGTTGAGAAATGATAAATTTCCAATAGAATGTAGAGTTTAAATAAAGATTTAAATTTAATAAATCTTAAATTTATTATGGATTTAGAAAAGAAAATTGAAAAGGCAGAAAAGAGATTTAATGAGATAATGAATAGTAATTTACCACCTCATGAAAAAGAATCCCGTATAAGATATGGAGTTGTAGAAGAATTGATAGGAAGCGTTCGCGGAAGGGAAATTGGTTTGTTTTATGGAGGATATGATATTGAAGATAATACGTTTGAAGCGCATCTTCATTCTCGAGATACAATAGGCTACGTTCCGCTTCCTGAAGGTGTTAAACCACAATGGCTACCAGATTCATATGAAATTGCATTACAAGTTTTAAGAGAGTTTGGAAAATCCGGTTATTACATAGGTAAAATTATGCAAATAAGGAAAAGCGCATTTTCTGATGGAGAAACATATATTGAACATACTTGGGCTCGTTGGATAGCAACCAGAGATTTGAAAGAGTTGGTTGAAAAAGTTCAGGAATTTGAAGAAGATGTAGTTATTTTACGGAAAAAGTTTGAAAAGAAATACATAGAGGAGGCTAAGAAAATACCTCAAAAACCGAGAAAGCAGACAAAAGAAGAATTAATCTCTAAATTACTTAAAGAGAAATTTATTGACCCCAAAAATTTAAGCGAGATTTTATAAAGTCAAAAAATTTAAATAATCTTGAATTAAACTTTATTATGGGGTTAACTTATGAAGATGTACAAAGAATAAGAGAGGGTGACCCTGAAGCTTTACTTTCTGTCTCGAAAGTGTGGGAAAAGGGCTCTATTCATGATATAAGAACATATGGCGAAGAAAAAGTTATTTCTGCAGTAAGAGAGGGCATTAATAAGTTAATAAAGAGATTGTCGCAAGGAGAAGATTTAAATCTTGTTATACAAACCGTTTTTAATGATTTTTGGTACAATGAGAGATTAAAGGATTTAAAACCGGCCTATGAGGAAGCTTTGCATGAATTTAAAAAAATCGAAATAAAAAGAATTATTGAAAAGTTAAGGAGAGATGAGATACCTGTTAGTGAGTATGAGAATTCTAAGTGGCGATTGGTAAAATATGCTGAAGAGATCAAAAAAGATGAGTTTAAACTATGGCAACAATTTGAGATAGCACTAAATGAATATAGAATTAGGCATAATATTGACAGAGAAGAAAGAATTAGAGAGCTGGCACCTTATGGTAAATGGGGACCTATTATAGACTTAGAAACAGGTAAAATAGTACTATGGCCGTATGCACCTGAAAATACTTCTATTGTAAAAGAAGTTCTTGAAGAATTCAGAAAAAAATACGGTTTGAATATAGAACACAAATACGAGGAACCATATTGGCCAGGGGACATGCCACAAGATGGGCCTCCATTGGAAAAAGGCTTCTGGTATTATAAAATTAAAACAACAGAAGATAGATTTGATGAAACCTTGAAAATATTCAGGAAAATGGAAAAAGAGATAGAGGAAAGGACAACGCAAACGAAAGAACAACAAAAAAGAAAAGAAATAAAATCAATTTTATTGGAACTGATAAGAGAAGATGAGAAATTTAGAGAAGAACTAAAACAACTTTTAAATGAGTGAGTTCAAGATAATAAATTCAAAAACAAAATTCAGCTTGTTAAGTATAAAATTTTTAAGGCTTTAACAATTTATTGTTAAGCATGAAAAAAGGAATGACATATAAAGATGCTGGAGTAGATATTGATTTGGGTGATACATGCTCACAAATTATGTATGAAGCTTCTAAAAAGACATGGAAAAACAGAAAGGGTAAAATCGGAGAAGTAAAGGAAACCTTTGATTATTTCTCAGGACCCAGGTTTATGAGTATAGGGAATTTACCAGAAAACGCCATCTTGGGTACTAACTATGATGGTGTGGGAACAAAAACCGAAATAGCAGAAGGATTGTGTTCTTCTACAGGTGATTTTAAGTATGTTCGAGGCTTATATCAAGATTTATTTGCAATGCTATGTGATGATGCATCAAGATGGGGGGCAGAACCAATTCATGTAGGTTCTATTATTGATGTAAATAAATTAAATACAGAACTAATTGAAAATCTAGCAGAAGGTATGGTAGAAGCGGCGAATAAAGCACGTGTCGCGGTAGTAAATGGCGAGATCGCAGAATTAGGTGATAAAGTCGGAGGAAAGAGCGAATATAGATGTAACTTAAATGGCAGTTGTTTATGGATCGCCAAGAAAGAGAGAATCATTTCAGGAAAAGAGATAGAAGTAGGAGATGAAATAGTTGCATTGAAAGAAAAAGGTGCTAGATCAAATGGAATATCTCTCATAAGAAAGGTAATGGAAATAAATTTTGGAGAAAAATGGTATGAAAAAGAGTATGAGGGTAGAAATCTGGGTGAAGAGGCACTTACACCTTCGGAAATTTATAGTGGAGTAATAACCGAGATTACAGGTGGTTACAATGGAGAAAGAAAATCGGAAATTCATGGAATTGCCCACGTAACTGGCGGAGGTATTCCGGGAAAATTAGGAAGATTATTAAAAATTTCTAATTATGGTGCAGTACTTAATGATCTATTTGAACCTCCAGATATTCTGTTAATAACACAGGAACTGGGCAATGTAGATGACGAAGAAGCCTACAGAACGTGGTGCATGGGTCAAGGCTACCTTATAATTACACCCGATGCAGAAAAAGTACGCAAATTAGCAAAGAAATATGGTATAGAATCTAAAATTGTAGGAGAAATTACAGATAAACCAGAAATAGAAATTGAAAGCCGCGGATACTTCGCTTCTGGTAAATGTTTAACGTATCCGATAAAATAATTACTTACTTTAATTAAAACTACAACTACAAAAAATCTTCTCTATCTTTATAACTCTTTTTGTAGACCGATTTCAATCCTACCATACTCGGATTCTAACATTTCTCTCACCCAGACGCAGAAAACGTTCAAGGGAATTTCAATCCTACTATAGTCCGATTCTAACCGGTTCCAACCGCAGATACAGAGCTCGGAAGAGTAGATTTCAATCCTACTATAGTCCGATTCTAACCCCGCTTTTAGTTTTAGAGCCGGACTTCTCTTCTCATATTTCAATCCTACTATAGTCCGATTCTAACCTGATACTTTCGCCTACCCTGAGGGATATTTACATAATTTCAATCCTACTATAGTCCGATTCTAACCCGCCAGGAGTTGCGTTTTCCGTGCTGCTGGCGCGTTTCTGTAAAAAAATTACCGTCGTGAAGTTATAAAAATGTTTTTATTTATAAAACCTCACGACTTTTTAGAAATTATGAGAATTCGTGTGGAGATTGCTCTTACAAAACCCGATGTGGTGCTTCCGTTTGATCACCAGTATCATCTTGCTTCCTACATTTACCGCGCTTTGGAAAAAGTAAATCCTAGCTATGCTCTGGAGCTTCATCAACCGAAACGCTACAAGTTCTTCACATTTTCCTATCTCATGAGCGAGAACAGAAAGATTACCGAAAAGGGTATTCTGATTAAAGGAGGTGAAATTTACTTTTTTGTATCCTCGCCGAGCAGTAAATTCATAAAAACATTGGTTGAAGCCATGCTTGCAAATCCGGAGGTAAAAATCGCGGGAATTGAAGGGGTAATCAAAGAAGTAAAGATTCTTGAAATCCCGAAGTTCGAAAATCGTGCAAAATTCAGAACACTTTCTCCGATACTTGTGAGAAAACCTGTGAAAGAAAACGGAAGATTAAGGGGAAAAGAACTTTATCCGACGGATGAAGAATTTGAAAAAAGATTGATATCTAATCTCATAAGGAAGTATTCTCACTTTTATAACAAGAAGAAAGAAAATCCGAAACTTTCAGTAAAATTTATTAGATTTAAACCGAAAAGGCATAGGATACTAAACACATATCATCGCTGCGTTCTCGGAGAATTTCTAGTAGAAGGAGATAAAGAGTTAATAAAATTTGCCTACGAATGCGGTTTCGGAGAAAAGAACTCGATGGGTTTCGGAATGGTAAAAATTATGTGAATGAGTGTTAAAACTTTCAATTTAAATAATTAATTGCTTTTAAAATGCCTATATGCCCGAGAAATTTAAAAGTGAGAAAGAAGCTTTAGAATATGTTAGAGAGAAGTTAGGAATTAAATTAGAAAAAACAAAGGAGTGTTATCAAATTTTTGCGTATGGAAATATTTACCATACCATTGGGGTGTATAGACCATTAAGCGATAATGAAAAATATAGAGACGTGAGAATTGTGATTACAGGCCCGTATTCAACTTCAGAGATTGAAGAAATTAAAAGTATGCTCCAAAAAATTTCACAAAATAGAAAATTAACTCCTGAAGAAGAATTAGTGTTTGAAGATGTAATAAATCTCTGTATAGAACAGAGTAAAGATCCTTATTATGCATGGGTTGTAGATTTAAGAAAACAAACAGTAGAAATGTTATGAATTTACAGCTATGCTTCATCCTGCACATATTTCTTTTTAGCTTTCAAACATTCAAAAGCCCTGAAAAGTTCTTTTCCTAAATAAATAGCATGCTCAGGAAGTAAATAAAGGGTTTTTAGCCATGTATAGAGCTCAGGAAATTTTTTGCTTTGTTTTTTTGAAATTAATTTTTCTTCTTTTCTATGCTCTATTGCTAGCTTTGAGTTTTCTTTATAAATTATAAAATCTCCCTTAGGATCCTGAACAAATTCAGATAGCTTATCCTTGTGTTTCTCAACAATTTCTTTTGCAAATTTCCAGTCGTGCTGATAAATATGTGCGGAAAAAGAAAACGTGTTAACATATCCAAGCTTGTAATTTGTTCCGGCATTTTCATTGATTTTTGAAACTATGTATTCAGCTAACTTTAGCTGACCATAAATATTCACTGGCCAGCCTCTGAACATGTCATTGCTTCTTAAATAAGCTGTGTGAATGTAAAAATCTCCGGAAATTATTCCTTGAACTATTCCTATACAAGGCGGAAATTTTGAAGAAAAATCCTCTCTCGGATCGATTACTACGCTTATGCATCTCCTCGAATACGGCTTAGCAGAAAGATAATCTATCATTCTCTGTATTTGGTCTCCTGAAATAGCGTGCGAAAATAACCTCGTTCCATAAGTATAAGCAACATCTTCTGGTTTCTCTTTACTGAGCAAATCTTTAACATGCTTTTCAAACTCTTTTCTTTTTATCCATGAAAAAAATTCTTTTTCAAGTTTGTATTTTTTTCCAAAAACTCCTATGCTTGCAAGGAGATTGAGCACTTCAAGCTGCGGTTCTTCATATTCGCTTGGCTTTTCGTATCCGTAAAGCAAAATTGCATTCACTATTTTTATCCATGCTCTGAATAAAGAAGTGTCGTAAATGTAAATACCTGAAATTGGTGATGGAAAAGAAGTTGCAATATCTTCTGAAATTTTCAGAAAAATTTTCTTTCTCCTTTTCTTCAAAGGTAAATAATATAAACTGATTGCACGTTTCAATGCTCTTACATCTTTTTTGAAATAACTTTCTCTCAAATCTATTATCTTTACTTTTGTAATAATTTCTTCTATTTCTCTTTTAGAAAAAATACTTCCATCACCTTTTGAAAAAACATTGAGCAAAGTTTTTCCTGAAAG
>CAZQLM010000032.1:0-9595 GCA_964594175.1 uncultured archaeon
ATAGAAGTGTAGAATATTTTACTTTGACTATTGTTATAAAGTGAAAATATTCCATAAATTTCTTTCATTAATTAAAAAAATAGTTTGGAAAGATGTTGACAGATTTGATGAAACATTTACTTATTCCATTATTAAATACGGTAATCCATTTTTCGAAAAACTTTTGTCACTTCTTTCTTTTATTATTTTTATTCTCTTTCAAAATATTTACAAAGAAAGCTTAAATTTCAATAATAAAGATAAAAAACCTGTAAGAGTATTAGTAAAAATAAAAAAATGATAAGAAAAATTTTATCTAAACTCCCTCTCCAACTTGCTTGCTTCAACACCTTTTTGGGCTTGATATTTTGCATCTTTTCTCGCATAGTAAGGAACTTCGCAAGGAGAGGAAAGCTTAAAGAAAACAACCTTGCAAACACGCATTCCAGGATAAAGTGCTACTGGCATTTTGCCGATGTTGTTTATCTCTAGAACTAGTCTGCCTTCCCAGCCTGGGTTGATGAAAGTAGAAGTTATGTGTGTAAGAATACCTAACCTTCCCAAAGAACTTCTTCCATCAACCGCTCCTGCCAAATCTGGTGGAAATTTTATGTATTCCCTTACCGTACCCAAAACAAATTCGCCCGGATGGAGAATAAAAGGTTTGCGATTTTTCACTTTTATTTTCTCGGCATAATCTTTTGGAGCTTTTGGGTCTATATAAGGAACTTCTGTCCTTTTGAAAACCATGAATTCATTACCAAGAGTTAAATCAACCCAGGCTGGTTGAATTTGCTCAGGTTTAAGTTTTGGTTTGATCACAAGCTTTCTCTCTTTAATATACCTTTTTATATCGCGATCCGAGAGTATCATGAAAAAATTAGATTTGTGAACAATAAAAAGTTTTATTTGAAGTAAAATAGTATTTGAGGAGCATAAGTGTTTAGTGGTTTAACCATATACATACTTTCAAACATTTTTCTTATTTCTGTTTTCATTCCTCCAGGATTAAAACTCGAAACAAGTATGTATTTAGGGTTTGCATTTTTCAAAATTCTTCCACCCCTTCAGGTTGTGCATAATCTGGAATATTTGACAAATAAACAAAATCTACTCCTTCAAAGTATTTTGCATCGGTAAGCTCTATAGAAATTTTGTCTTTGTTTGTTTTAAACCACTGCTCTTTATTTGCAGCTCGCTTGCATTCATCTTTTCCAATTGTATAAGGTATATGCACACCGGAAGAAAGTACATTAGCGCAGGTTTCAGCATTCGGTTTTGAGACAATTTTTTACATTCATTTAGTTTTTCATATTCGGTAGAGAAGACTCTATCTTTATCCCCGGCTTTCCTGGAATTGCCTTTTCTGCTTTTTCCGCATCAGAAAAATCTCCGTCAATCACAAAAACCTTGCAATCAAACACCTTTTCTATAAATTTTTTTGCATTTTCTAATATTTTGATTTCCTCTTTTTTATCTAACTTCCAAGAGTAATTTTTCTTTTTTAAAAATTCGATAAATTTTACCACTTTTTTTCCAAGCTTTTTGAATTCTTCTTTTTGCATTAAAATTTTTAGGGCTTCCCTTTCATTTTCTTGAAAAATTTTCAATACCTCGTACTTCCAGGATTTTGCTGTATAAAGAGTTATTTTCTCTGGCTTTTTCCCAAGGATTTTCTCTATCTCCCTTATGTCTTCAATAATTTTTTCCACAAATTTTTCCGCCTCTTCGAGTTTTTGAGAAATGTATTGCTTGCTAACTTCTGGCCATTTCGCAATTGAAACAAATCCTTTATTTCCAAGCCTTTCCCATAGTTCTTCGCAGATAAATGGTGTGAACGGAGCCATTAATTTTACCCATGTCTCTGCAAATTTTCTCAGCACAAATTTCTTTTTTTCGTCATTCCTTCCTTCTGTTCTTTTTTCATACCATTTATAAGCATCTAAAAGCGAGTAAAAAGCGTTTTGAACAGCACTTTTTGTTTTAAACTCTTCAAGAGCATCTGTAGTGTTTTTAACAGCGATCATTAACTTATGCAAAAGCCATTTATCTATCTCTTCAAGTTCTTCATAGCTTATGTCTTCGATTTTTTCAAATTCAGAGATTTTCGAAATTATCGAGAAAAATCTTCTTAGTTGCTTTTCGAGCTTTCCAACCTCTTTTCTTTTCCAATCAAAGTCATTATCATGCTCTGCAAGGCTCATGATGTAAAGCCTTGTAACATCGCTGCCATTTTCTTCTAAAGCGTCTATAAAATTCAGAACATTTCCTCTTGATTTGCTCATTTTCTCTCCTTCCAAAGTGCCAAAACCGTTAACCGCTATTCCCTTTGGCCAGTATTTTTGCGGAAATATAGCAACATGATTGAAAATGAAAAAAGTTAAGTGGTTAGGAACCAAATCTTTACCAGAAGTTCTCCAATCCAGCGGATACCAATACTCGAATTCCTCCTTCATTTCTCTTATAATTTCTTTTGGCAAACCGGTTTTTCTGCAAAGCTCGTTTTCTTTTTCTTCATTTTTTTCCTGAGTAAAAATGTAATCAAAAAGCTCATTTTTCAAAGATTCCGGATTTGGCTTGTACTTGTTTATAACTTTTGAAATGGTGTAATACGCCATGTATATCGTGGAGTCGCTTAAGCTTTCTATTACCCATTCCTTATCCCAAGGCAAAAAAGTTCCCAGCCCTACTTTTCTTGCGCATGCCTTTTTTTCTAACCACTCTATTACAGCTTCAAACTGCTCTCTTCTACTTTCTGGAAGTATTTTCATTTTTTCAAGACATTCTTTAGCTTTCCTTTTCCATTCAGGATTTGAGTAATCTATAAACCACTGGTCGTGAATTATTTTCACAATTGCTTTATTTCCAAAGCGAGAAAGCACGCGATCTTCCGCAAAATCATAGAAAATTTCTGCTATGTTGTTTAGCTTCATCTCCTCTGTCACTTTTTCCTTTACTTCACTAACTCTTTTTCCTTTATAAGGCTCTATCTTAAAAATTCCCTTGTGGTATTCTATTTTGTAAATATTTTTTGTCGCTTTTTCCAAAAGCTCTTTATCTTTCTGCGAGCTTATACCAAGCTTTTCGCACTCTTCCATAGCAGGGAAATCTCCATAGCCAGGAACTTGAATAAGGGAAATTGGTTTAATTTTTTTGATTAGTTCCGCGTACTCTTCGCTTTTTTCAAGATCTTTTAGAGCTATGTAATCATAAGGAGCATGGGCGGGAACGCTCATAACAACTCCTGTTCCGACACAAGGGTTTACGAAACTTGCCGGAAGTATAGGTATTTCTTCCTTTGTAACAGGATTGATGCATGATTTTTTGAAAAAATCGCTAGGCGAAATTTTTTCAAGAATTTCCATTTTTCTATCTTGCTCTTTAAGCTTTTCAGCGCACTCTCTGCTAATTATCCAGAGCTCTTGATTAACTTTCGCTTTTACATATTCTGCACTTGGATTAAGCCAGAGATTTGTTACACCGTAAATTGTTTCTGGTCTTAAAGTTGCGCAAACAAAGAGTATTTTTTCCTTTTCAGTTTTTAACTGAAATTTTATCAAAACAAAATCTACTATCTGAACATCTTCCCCTTCCATTAGGTCATGGTCTCCAAGAATAGTTTTCACAACAGGGTCCCATCTCACTCTGTGAGAGCCTTTCACTATCAGACCTTTTTCTTTTAGTTTAAGGAACTGCCACTCAACAAAGCGGTTAAACCAAGGGTGGAGAGAAGTTGTGTAAAATTCCCTGCTCCAATCTATGCTAAAACCAGCTTTTTTAAAAGTTTCTTTCGCCTTTTTCATAAAGTAGTCAACAACATTTACTGGCTCTTCGAAAGTATGAATTATTTCTTCCGGAACGTGGTATACGTTTTTATATATTCTTATTGTTTCTTCATCCCTTTCCTTTATTCTTTGAGATATTCCTATTATAGGAGCTCCTGTAATATGCCACCCCATAGGAAAAAGCACATTATACCCTTGCATTCTTTTAAACCTTGCTATAACATCTGGAATAGTGTAAGTTCTTCCGTGTCCGACGTGAAGCATTCCGGAAAGATAAGGAAAAGCCACCGTGATGAAAAACTTCTGTTTTTTAGAATTTGCAGAGGTTTCGAAAATTTTAGCTTCTTCCCAGCGTTTTTGCCATTTTTCTTCAATCTCTTTCCATGAGAAATGAATCACCTTTCATGTTCTCACCAACTATTTTTAAGAATTCAGGAACTTAAAAAATTTGCCTTAGAAAAATTTTAATATGATGGTGCTGCTCTCAGAATCGCTACTCACTATTATGCTGTTTGTCGGACCTGTAATTTCTATACTCTTTAGCGATACTTATCTTCTTTAGAAGATTGATGCGATAGGTGGAAGACATCATATTCATGAATGTTATTCTTCTTATTTTTACCAAGTTGTATTATCAGCATGGCCATTTTTGATAATGTTTTTACTGCCATTAACCCTTCTTCTTTCCATATCTATTTACAGGTTGAGATGCTAAGTAAGAGTTTGCAGTTTTATTTTTCTTGCTCTATAAGCAAAGCGTTCACAACCCCATCCTGCCCGGGGCGGGAAATAACTTTTGCCGTACCCTTTTCTGTTTCTATTATAGCACCCTTCGTAATAATATTCATTCTAACAAAATGCGGATTAGCAGGGTTTTCTTTTACACCGAGAATTTTAACCTTTTCTCCGCCAGGATAGAGCACGCATTCATTTGCTTGCAAAAGTTTTACTTTCAAATTCCCTCCCCTTGCTCGCACAACCTTTCTTTTCGTTTCCCCTATTTTTACAGGAACATAATCACTCCCGCGTTCGTACTTTTTCTTTTTTCTATGCGGTTTGTATCTTCCTCCTGTTGGTTTTCTCAAGCTTCTTCCGTGCCACTGTGCCATGCAAAACCTATGAGATTAATAATTTAAAAATCTTTCGTGAAAGTTAAATCGAAACTGGTATTTACTCCTCAGAAGATATAATGGTAATTTTAACCTTTCTTTTTCTAGGTTTTACATCAGCTTCGTAAAGCATTATTTCCTGCCATGTTCCAAGCTCGAGCTTGCCATTTTTTATCGGAATTATTCTTTCTCCTCCAAAAATGCTGGCAAGCAAATGAGAATGAGCGTTATCTGGATGCGCATAAACAGCATTTTCAGGAGCTAATTTCTCAAAAAGTTTCTTTAAATCTTCCTTAAGTAAATCGCAGTTTTCTTGAAGCAGGATAAAAGAAGTTGTGCTTGGTAAGAAAAGAATGCAAATTCCATCCTCTACTCCGCTATCTTCCACAATTTCTTTCACATCTTCTGTGATTATATAAAACTCTTTTGGGTTTGTTGAAAGTTCTATTTCTTCTACAATCACTTCCATGAAAATTCTAAGTTGTTTTAATTATTTAAATTTCATTTTCCAAAACATTTCCATGCTTGTGCTTTCTCATGGCGATGCGGATGGTGTATGCTCTGTAGCAATACTTTTCCAGCATTTCGGGAGCTCGAGAATTCCTGTAGTATTTACAAGCCCTGCAGCATTAAAGGATGCGCTTTGCAGAAATATGGTTAAAAGAAAACTAGATGAGCTTTATATCTTCGATCTCTCCGGCTCGAGAGAAACTGTAAGAATAGCTTCTGCCTGGCAGAAGGTTTTATGGATAGATCATCATTCATGGAAACTTGAAGACAATTTTGAAAACGTAAAAATCATCCTAAGGCAAAGCCCTTCTGCTGCAAGCCTTGTGGCAGAGTACTTCAAGACAGGAAAGGAACTTGCCGAAATTGCAAATGAAATAGATACTAATTCTGTCAATTCCGAAAAAGCAGAATTTTTACGCTCGTTGATAGGAGCTATTAAATGGAAGCTCTCTTCTGTTCCGAAGCAGCTTAATGCAAAGCTAAAAGAAATAGCCAAAGAGCTTGCTTTTCATGGCATAGAAAATCTGCACGGAAACGAAAGCTATGCATTGCTAATTCAGGATTTCAAAAATTTTCTTGAAATTTCTCTAAAAGACGTTTTGGAAAAAATCAGAATAACAGAAATTAATGGGCTAAAATTAGCAATTTACGAATCTCCAAAATTTTTACCAATCTACGCCATAACAGAAAAACTTTCTCGTCATCCTGAAGCACCATTTGATGTTATAGCAATTCTTTCTCACAGAGCTGTGGAAAACAACATCCTTACAAAACTTGAACTTAGAACGCAAACAGGCTATAATGTTCTTGAACTTGCGAAAATGCTTAACGGTGGTGGCCATAAAGTAGCAGCTGGAGCTACTCTTGCTGAGCTGTTTACTGGAGAAAAATTCCTGAACTTTTTCAAAGAGTTTCAGGAAAAATATTCCATAACATGAGTTTTGTGAATTTCGAAAACTCTGATAGGGTGAATCTTTTTCAGATGTTTACTTATTTCATCTTGTAATTTACCGCTCATCATATCTTTAACGAATTCTTCAATTTTCCTCTCTTTAGAATATTTCTCAATAAATTCATTCACAAATTTCCTTATACTTTTCTGTACGTTGTAGCAAACCCTTCCCTGAGTAATTGTTATGGTTTTCACTCTCATTTTTCCGTCTTTAAATACGAAAACCTCGTTTGTATCTATTCTGCTCGTTCTTTTTTGAACTATTCTTGCTATAAAATCACGCGTGCAGTAATGCCCATGATAGGCGGTATAAGCATTTTTACCATTCACGTTCGTTATCCTGAAAATCAGGGTCATATAGTACCTTACAGGGTCATTGATAAGCTCGAAAAGGGTAGCCTCTACAGTTCTTCCTATCACAAGTTCTGGCTCATTTGCAGGTGTTTCTCCTATTTCCATCTCTCCCAACCATTTAGGAACATAAATTGCATACCATTCTTTTCCCTTCCATTTTCTATGTCTAGCCCTTGCAGCTTGGATTTGAGCTTTTTTCCTAGCCATTTAACCACCGGTTTGCACCCATAACTTTGCTTTTTCTGGGTCGTATTTCCAATCTTTCGGTAATTTTCCTTTTCTTATGTAATATTTCGCAAGTCTTCTTATCTTTGATTCCAAAAGCTCCAAACCACGGCGAGAGTGCTTATCTTTCCTGTGAATTTCAAGATGTTTTCTTAAATTAACAGCCTTTTTGAGCATGTTGAAAAGGTCTTCCGGAATCTTTGAAGCCAATCCGTGCTCGGCAAGTATTTTAGTTATTTTTTTGCCAGTAATATCGCGGACAGAAGGTATTCCGTATTGATCTCTAAGTAAAAGCCCGATCTGAGCGCTTTGATAACCTTCCTTTGCAAGCTTGATAACAAGCTGTTCTACTTCCTCTGCGCTATACTCTACCCAAGTAGCTTTAGTTAAAGGTTTTTTACTTCCTGATCTACCTTTCTTACGTGCATACATCCTTGCCATTGTACCACCGAGTTAGCCCAGCTTTTGCCGGACTAATCGTGACAAATAGTTTGAAACAAAGGTTTATAAAAGTTATTCGAATAATGAAGAAGATTTTTCTTGTCTTTTAATTTTGATAGTCATTTTATCCGTAAACAACGCCCCACCCTGCTAAACGCCATTTATCTTTCACCCTTCTGGCAAATGAAATTTTTTCTCCCTCTTCACAGCATACTGGGATTTTTAGTTTTAATTTCATTTCTTTCTCTGAGAAACTCTCGACAAAACCAACAGTTTTCGTTACTCCACATATAACTAGCAAGGCTTCTCCATTTGCAATCGGTTTGCTTTTGCCTTCTCCCACAATGCGCTCGAGTATTTTTGGTTCACAAGTTATCTCATAGCGTAAAGGCGGCATTCTTCCCGGCAAGCCAGCAACATGTCCAGCAAGCGAGTCGGATTTTGTTAAAGCAGGATCAAGAGCTGTCATTACTCCAACAAGCCCGCCAGCACTTGCTTTTTCAATATTTTTTCCAGCTTTCTGCAAACCGAGAATCTCCGTTTTCAAAGGTTTCCATTTATCTCCCTTTCGTATTCCCGGAAGTATTTCTATTTCATCTCCAACTTTTAATTCGCCCCTTACAATACTTCCTCCGAGAATGCCTCCTTTAAGATTTTCTATACCCTCACCAGGTTTATTCACATCGAAACTCCTTGCAACGTAAAATTTTGGATCAGCGTGCAAATCTCTTTCTGGTGTAGGAATGTACTCCTCCACGGCTTTCAGCACGTATTGTATGTTAATTCTCTGCTGTGCAGAAATAGGAATTACAGGAGCTTTTTCTGCTACAGTACCGCGAGTAAAATTTTTTATCTCATTGTAATTTTCCACGGCCCTTTCTTTTGAAATAAGATCTATCTTATTCTGGATTATAACCACTTTATCTATTTTTGCTATATCCAGAACCATCAAATGCTCTTGTGTTTGCGGTTGCGGACAAGGTTCGTTTGCTGCTATTACAAACAAGCAGCCGTCAGCCAAAGCTGAACCGCTTAGCACAGTTGCCATTAACGTTTCATGCCCTGGAGCATCGACTACGGAAAATGTCCTTTTTGGTTCGCAATCACCAAAACATTTTGGACATTTAGCGGAAGTGCAATAAAAATCGCAGTTTTGGCAATAATAAACTGTAACGTCTGCATATCCCAAGCGCAAAGTAATACCACGCTTTATCTCTTCGCTATGCGAAGCCGTCCATTTGCCTGATAAAGCTTCCGTAAGCGTGGTTTTACCGTGATCGACGTGACCGAGAGTAATTATATTGAGCTCGGGAATCAGGCGTGGATCTATTTTTTCTTTTTTTGAGCTCTTTTTTCTTGTCATAAAGATTTGGTTGGTTAAAAAGAAATAAAAAGGTTTTTAGGGATATTAAGTTTGATGAAAGATAATGAAATATTAGCTCATTTAAAAAAGATTTTCGGTAAAAATATATTTGCGCAATTCGTTTTGGATCTTCGATATAGATTTGCTTGTTGTGGTTAAAAAACAAAAGAAAAAGACTCCAAAAATAAAAAATCTCTCAATAATCAGCTTACACCAAAAGAAATTTTTGGAAAATGTTACAGAAAAGTCTCCTTTACGGAAAAGATTTTTTCTACAAAAGAGGATTTTGCGCTTAGCGAAAGTTCTAGAAAAAAAGAATTTACGCAAACGCTTATACTTTGCGCAGCAAGCTGCTGAAAAAGCTGCAAAAACTTTGCTAACAATTTACGGAAAATTCACTCCAGCGCATGTGATAAGCGAGCTTTTAATAGAAATAGCTTCTCAACTTCCAGAGAAGGAAAAAAAGCAAATAGAAAATTAAGTGAGCATATTTTTGAGCTTGAACGTTATTGGCTTAAACCGAGATATCCAATAAAAAAGTAAAAAAAGCTATAAAAAAGCTGAAGAATGCATAAAAATTGTTGAAGAATTTTTTAAAGATGTAAGAGAGTGAAAGAACCCTGTGTAGACCATATCTTGATATACCCTTCTTATATGACCTTATGAAAAACGACGAAGTGTTGGAAGTTAAATGAATCTTGGAAATCTTGTATTAGTTAAACAATCCGTTGAAGAATGGAAATATAAAAAAGTTGAATCTTTTGTTAAGTATTTTATAAGGATTAGAAACTATCTTGGAAAAATATTAATTATAATACATGCAACAATATTTGGAGGGAAGGAGTTCATCTTCTCTTTAATAGAAAAATTTATATAC
>CAZQLM010000033.1:0-9218 GCA_964594175.1 uncultured archaeon
AGAGCATTAACTTCTTTTTCTTCATAAAATGGTAAAGAAAAATAGCAGAAAGCAAACCCGGAAATGCATGTGAAAATTACGAGAAATTTAAATAATATTTTGTTTTTTATGTTTTTGACAATGTAGTAAGAAGATAGAAGACTGAACGGTATTGAAAGATATGGGTCTCTTATTCTGAATGAAACAGCAGAAAGGAATAAAAATACAAGCGCCCATACAGAGATAAACCTTTTTTCAATATTCTTTTGCCCAATGAAATATTTCAATCCAAGCAAACCTGCTATTATTTGCACAATTCCCACCCATTTAAAAAATCCTAAAAGAGAAGGATTCACATTTCCAAACCTTTCAAAAACTTCAAAAAAGTAAAACAAACATGCGGAAACAAAAAATACAGCAAGGCTCAATACTATCGCAAGCTTTTTATGCTCTTTTTTCAGTGAAAGTTTTGAAATAAAATATATTGCAACGAGCAAAGGTGCTATAGCCCAGCTTCTATGTGTAAGCATCCACGGAATTATAATTAAAAAAGCCAAAGGAAATCTTCTGGAAAAAATAAAATACAAGAAAATTGAAAGAAATAGGAGTGCTAAATTTTCAGGAATGAAAAGAGAGCTCTTGTAAAGGAAATTTGCGGAAAATGAAAGAAGAAGCACAGCAAGAAGTGCTGTTTCTTTATTAACTATTTTTTTGAAAGAAAAGAAAATAAAGCACAGAGTTAAAATACCCAAAAGAGAAGAAAACAAAATAGCAAAAAAAGGGCTTGTTATTCCAATAACCCTTGAAAAAACGTGAAAAAGAACAGGATAAGAATATGTTTCTATTCCCACAAGCTCTGAAATATTTTTTTCAAATAATATGCATGGCGAGATAACATTCTTTACAACGAAAAAATGCAAAAACTCATCATATCCTCTAAAACTCAATCCGTTCGATGTTAAATGGATTGATACCCTTACGAAAAACAGAAGAAAAACAATAACTGCAATCCATTTCTTATCAATTTTTCTCATTAAAATGCATATCACCTTTAACTATTTTTTCTAAAACTATTGTTGCATAGCTTCCTGGAGGAAGGGTAAATTCTATTACTGCAGCTTTCTTTCCTTTGTTTAAATTATCTTCTTCTATTTTTATTAGCTTTATATCTCTTACCTCCAAAACAGCTTCTCTCTCACCACCGCTCGTTCGCATTTCAGGCATGCTCGGAAGTAAGAAATTTTTTTGTTCTACTCCCAAAGATTGCATAACTTCTTTAACCTTTTTGTGAATCTCGCTTTTTTCGTTAAGCATAGTATCGTAGCCAACCAGAGGAATTTTTTTACCCTTCAGCTTTTCCATTCCAAGCTCTTCAGCAAGCTCTTTTAGCACGGAGTTAAAAATCCAGGCTTGAACAGCATTTATGAAAAGCTTCCTTATTCTTTTGGGAAACCTTCTTAAAGCTCCGACAAAATCTCGAGGATGCTTGTACAAATAATCTAGCATAGCTCTTTCATACCTGAACTTTTTTGGAAAAGCGTAAAGAGCTTTTAAATAAGCTTTTCTATCTCCCCAGTTTTTCCATAGAAATTCTCGAATTTTTCTTACTTCCTCGCTCTCTCCCTGAAAGGGTGCTGCAACATAGATCTTAACGGCTTCTTCAAAATTTCCTTTAAGCATTTCCAGCCCAACCAAATGCGTTACAGCCCTTATTCCCCCAAACCTCTGCTCACCAAAGTAGTTTGGAATTCCTTTTTTAAGCTTTGCGAAAATTTTTTCAAGCCTAGCTTTTATTTCATTTTCCTCCAGAGCTATATCGCGAATCCTTATTACAAATCTGTTTCCTTCAAGATCTCCAAGATTTAGTCTTTCACCCCTTTCGAATCCGTAGAGCTTGACGTTTTTTAAACTAAGCTTTTTAAGCTTTTGCTCCAAGCTATGCTCTGGATCCCAGAGAGAAAATCTTTGCCTTGCTATTGCAAACTTATCCTTTGTTCCTGCATATCCAAATCGCTTTTTAGAAACGTGGAGCTTTCTTGAAAGCATGCGAACAACTTCCTGCGTGTCGAGATTTATTTTTTCAACCCAGAAAATAACATGCTCATCGTTTTTGCTTTTCCCCCTTTTCGGTATTTCCTCTACAAAAAAATCTTCTGCCTTCTGCTTTATTTCCCCTCCTATACCTCGCATGCAAAGAATTTTAGAATAAAGCTATAAAAGCAAATGCTTTGCAAGTTTTGCTAACTTTGGTTTTTTAAGCAAAATTTTTGCAAGCTTTGCCAGACCCTTTCCATGAGTAAAATTTATTAAATCTTCCCCTCTCAAGTTATCTGCAAGGAAGTTAAGATCTTCGTCGCTCAGCCTTTCTACAACTTCTCTTAGCTTTTGCACTTTTTCCAGCTCTTTCCCTCGTTCTCTCCACCAAATTTTGTTGTATTTTTCCAAGCTCTTTGCAGAAACATCTCCCTTTTCCAGAGCTTCTGCTATTACCTGAGCAGCTATTCTCCCTGCTATCTGCGCTTCTTTCATTCCACCGCCATGTATTGGATTTACTTGGTGGGCGGCATCCCCGACAACGAGAAAACCGTTAAGCACCATGTTTTTCAGAAAACCTCCCACGGGAATGCCGCCGGCATTAGCTTCGAGAATGCTACCGTTTCTAAGCCATTCATGCTTTTCAACAAACTCCCTTAAATACTCTCTTGCTGTTTTCTTCCCGAAACTACCGCATATTCCTATGCCAACATTTGCTCTGTCTTTACCTTTGGGAAATATCCATATATAACCGCGAGGTGCTATTTCATTTCCGAAGAAAAAGTAAATTTTATGCGGATCCTCTAAGTAGATATTGCTCATCTCGTATTGATATCCAGAATCTATGTTTATAAGTTTATTTACAGTATCTAATCCAGCTTTTCTTGCTATCGTGCTCTCAACTCCATCTGCTGCTACAACAACTTTGCTTTTGATTTTGTACTTCCTTCCTTCCCAATTAACTGCAACACCCTTAATAAAACCATTTTCTTTTACAACGTCTTTTACTTCTGCTTTTGCTATTATTTTTGCTCCCTTTTTTGCAGCTTGCTCGGCAAGCCATTTATCGTATAGCTTTCTCTCAACAATATAGCCAACAGTTTTTCCGTAATTTATTTCTATGCTTTTTCCATTCGGAGCATAGATTATAGCTCCGTCTATTTTCTGAGCTATGCATCGCTTAGGAATTTTCTGCCCTAAAAGCTTTACTGTGCTTGCAGACAAACCTTCTCCACAGCGTTTAGGAGCTCCTATTTCCTGACGTTTTTCAAAAACAACAACGTTTATTCCTTTCTCAGCCAAATGCTTTGCTGTGCTCGTTCCACCAGGACCTGCGCCAACTACAACAACATCATAGCTCTCTTTAATCATACTTTCTCCACCTTTCTGGATTATCTGAATCAGAGAAAAATATTCTTTCTCTGTATTCTGGATACGTGCTTCGAAGTTCTTCCTTAAGTTGTTCTATACGAGATCTGTATTCTTTGGATCTTCTCACTATGAAATTCAAAATTTCTGTTGTTTCGTTCGCGTTTGCATTTATTTCACCGCTTTGCACAATGCGATGTAATTTTTCAATACCTTCTTGTACAGGTTTTAAAATCTCTGGGACACTTCCATTTAGTTTTTTATATTCTTCGTACATTTTTCTAATAGCTTCACAGAAAATTCTTTTTCCTTCACTAATCCCATCATTATAAAGTTCAAAACCCATATAAGCAGAGGAGATTATGTTTCCGAAACCGTGAATATAGGCTTTTTCAAGTTCTATAAGTTCCTTCTCCATAGTTTCCTTCATTTCCTCACCTTTATTGCTCCAGCCGGGCAGGCTTTTTCACAAAGCCCGCAAAGAGTGCATTTTTTAGGATCTCTTCTTATACCGCTTTCACCAAGCTCTAACGCTAAGAAAGGGCAAACCCCTACGCATGCTCCGCATCGCATGCACAGCTCTTTATTTATTTTCCACGCCATTTTTTCTCATACCTCATCGCTTTCGTGCGATATTTTTATCGGCATAGTTAAATTTAAATATGTTTACTTCATTTTATAATTTGCGGTGGTGGAAAGGTATGGGCGAAGATAGTGACGAGCAGGCGAGAAAAAATGAGCGTGCACATCATTGCAGACCTTTTTGGAGTGAACCCGGAGCTAATAAAGCACGTGAAAAAAGTGAAATCTTTAGTCGACCCTCTAATCAAAAAAGCTGAGCTCACTGTTCTTGCTTCTAAATACCATCAGTTCAAGCCATTTGGGGTTTCTTGTGTTTATCTTCTTGCAGAATCCCATGTTTCTCTTCATACATGGCCTGAAATTGGTTATGTGGCCATTGATATATTTACATGCGGCGAGAGCAGGAAAGCTTTTACTGCCTTTAATCTTCTTAAGCAGGTATTCAAACCGCAAAGCGTTAAAGAGAGAATAATAGAAAGGAATTATTATAAAAAACTACCTAAGCAGATTGTGTAGCTAGGAGAAAAACTATATTTTTTGAAAAATGGTGGGGCCGCCCGGAGTTTCGCCAGAATGTTATAAATTTCTTTCTTCTTTGAACCGGGGTCAACCGGTAGCACCGCTTTCATTGCAAAAGCTCAACGCACCAGCTTGCGCTGGAGCCGGCCGTCCTGCCACTAGACTACGGCCCCTTAAACAGGAGCCACAACCCCAAAGATAAAATTATAAATCCCGTAATCTCTTTTAAAGGTGTCGGTATCGGAGAAGCGTTACCAGAAAAAAATATCATGTAGCTACCGGAAAATACGAAAAATAATCCTAGGGCATATTTTATCGTTGTAAACATCGTTGCTGGCGATGGCGCTTTCATTATTTTCTCACCAAAATCTTTTTAATCCTCCTATTGTTGATGAATCTATTAAGGTTATCCTTTTGTTAAGTGGTAGGGCAACATTATATATAGGTATTCCTTTTAAAAAAGAAAAGCTTTTTCCATGGTGTGCATGCCCGTGAATCACAATGTCTGGTGGAAATTCCAAAAGGATTTTTTCCATATTTTTTGAAGCGAGATTGGGATATACTTCCTTTCTTTCCCCTTCTAGGGTTAAATAACTTGGAGCATAATGTGAGAAAAAAATAACAAAATCAGCTCTGTTTTTTGATTCTTTAAGTAGCGCTTTTATTCTTTCCATTCTCTTAGCGTATACTTCCTTTATATTTGGAATGTTTCGAAGCTGCCATGTTGTAGGTTTATCCAGAACACCGCGAGTTCCGAGAAAAGCGAAAGTTTTACCAAATTTATCCTTAACAATCTTTACTTTTTCTTCAAAAAATTCCACTCCAGGTATTTTTTTAAGTTCTTCGTGCTTTTCGTCATACTCTTCATTTCCAAAGCATGCAAAAATTTCTATATCTCCGAACTTTTTTCTTATCATATTAACAACTTTTTGATATCCGACTACATTTCCTTTATTCGCAATATCTCCTGCGAGAATAAAAATATCAGCCTTCCTCACATTTTCTAAAGATTTTGAAAATATGTTAAAAAATTTTGGATAATGAATATCCGATACAGCTGCTATTAGCATGAAAAGTATTTTTCGAAAAATGTTTAAAAGTTTAAGAAGTTTAGTAAATTTATGGTTTTGAGATATGTCGCAGAAGAAAAGAGTATAGCAGAAATTTCAGAAAACGATAAAAGAATAAGAATAATAGGTATTGTGGTTGATGTTGGAAATGATTATATAGTTGTAGATGACGGAACCGGAAAAATAGAAGTGAGCGTGAGCGAATTTCATGGAAAAATGGGAGACATGATTAAAGTTATAGGTAGGGTACTTGCTTCCAATGGAAAAATAACAATAATGTGCGAGTGTTATCAATTATTAAAAAACTTCAACCTTAAATTATATAAAGAAGCGAGAGAAATTGTAAAAAAGGTGATGAAATATGTTTAGAGCGGTAACAAGCAACGTTTCGCTTCTTAAAGATAGTTTAAGCGCAATTGCTGAAATAATAGATGAAGCCGTACTCAGATTTAAACCAGAAGGTGTGGAACTTGTAGCTGCTGACAGGGCAAAGGTTGCTGCAATCGATTTTAAGTTAGGCAGAGATGCCTTTGAAGAATACGAATGTGATAAAGAAATTGGCATAGGAGCAAACCTCGCTGCATTATTAAAAGTTATAAAGAGGATAAAAAAGACAGAGGATATTGAAATAAAAATAAATGAAGAGGAAAACAGAATAGAGATAAAGGCAAAAAGCAAATCCGTAAGAAGCTTTGCTCTACCAATTCTTGATATTTCAGAAGAAGAACTTCCCCCTATAGAGAAGCTGCAATTTTCAGCGAAAGCTGACGTGGATGTGGAAATAGTAAAGGAAGGTATTCAAGACGCTGATACTATAGCAGATTCCGTGGTATTTGAAATTTCTTCAGAAGGTTTCAAAATGCTTGCAGAGGGCGATTCTTCAAAGGTAGAGCTAGTTGTCGATTCTTCAACGGATCCGTCGATACTCATAGAAGGCGAGGGAAAGGCAAGATATCCTATAGACTATCTAAAGAAATTTATGAAAGCTTCTGGCTTAGGAGATAGAGTAACAGTACAACTTAGTAATGACTATCCTATGAGAATGGAATTCAATACAGATATCGTAAAACTTGCACTAATTCTTGCACCAAGGGTAGAGGAATAATTTTTGGTTTTTTGTTAAATTTATATAGTATTTTTTAATAACTATTTCTTATGAAAAAAGGTATCTCTCCTTTAATTGCTGTGGTTCTTTTAATCGCTGCTACAGTAGCTGTTGCTGCGATTCTTGCAAGCTGGGCAACTGGTTATAGCCAGTCAAAAACACAGGAAATAACTTCTAAATCTGGTTGTGCTATGGGATTAGTATATTTTCTTTCAGATGAATATCCAAAAATTGTCGGAAATAAGATAGTTGCTGTTATAGAAGTTGAAAATGTACCTTTGGGTAGTTTCGCTTTTGAAGTAATTTATGAAGAGGACGGTGTGGAAAAAACAGCTATTCTTAAAGATGTTCTAAATACCACAATAGCTCCCGGAAGGGCTGGAAGTATAATATCAGAAAATATAACATCCTTTGACGCTTCTTCAATAAAAAAAGTTAGGGTACTCTCAAATTGTACTGATGTTAGAACAGAATGGGTGACGATTAAATGAAAGGAGTTTCTCCGCTATTAGCAGCTGTAATTCTTGTTTCACTTGTTATAAGCATTTCCATTTTTGTCGGGTCTTCACTTTCCAGTATAGTGTCTTCTCAAAAAGAAAAAACAACCACACTTCAGAAATGCACAGATGCTGGGATTACTATTCAGGACGTAGGATGTAGTAACAATATACTTAGCGTGGTTATTTTGAATACGGGAAATACTCAGCTTTCAAACTTTACTGTTTATGCTAAAATAAATGGAGTAATGATAATCAACTCCAGTGCAGAAAATTCAAAAACGTTGTTATCACCAGGGGAAGGTACTGTACTTAAAGCTTATGTATCTCAATCAGGAAGAGTGGAAAGTATTCAAGTATATTCCGCTACTTGTCCAGGTGTTTTTGCTGAAATTAGCAACGAAACTATAGAGGTGACGTGTTAAAATGAAAGCTGTCTCACCACTTATAGCTTCGGTATTACTCATAGCTTTTGTTTTTTCAATAAGCCTAATTATCACGGATTGGACAACTTCCATTGGAAAGGAAAAAAGTGAAGAAATTGCCAAAAAGGGTGAGAAAAGCGTAAAATGTACATTTGCAGATTTCACAATAATAAAACCTCTTCTTACCTATAATTTTTCATCTAAAGCGACCATAAATCTTACTATAAGAAACAGCGGTAAAGAGCCTCTGTATGATTTTAAATTTTCTGTGATCACAGACAAAAACACTTTACCAAAATCTTACGAGTTTGTGGCATTGAATCAAAAAACAGAAAATGAACCACTAAAACCAGGAGAATTTTGGACTTTCAATTTAATACCAAACGGAAGCTCCCCACAAAGTGGTGAAAAACTTTCAGAAATCTTTGTTTCAGCAAAATGTCAAACCGACTTTACTATTTCAAGATCACTTGTTCTTGAGGAATAAGAACAAGATTTTTATGAAATTTACACCCGGGCAAGGGCGGAGTTAATGGCAAAGACGCAGATGTAGTAAGTAATGGCAGGGTAGCTAATAAGATAGCAAACTGTTTGAGGTTTTGGTGAGGTTTGTGGTTTGGCCAAATTCCATAATATATTAGATGAAAAATATTTGAAAGAATATATTTTGGAAAATATAAAAAAGGTAATATCCTAACCTAAAAATAATAGAAAGCCTGATTTAATTTTTGAGTGAATGGAGATAGTGTTATAGGGCGCAATAGTGGTGGTTATGTAATGGAGAATTGTTAATTTGATGAGGACTTACCTTAAGAGGTTAGGATTCCTGAAGATGTTATAAGTTTTTATATAAAGTAATATGTTATATCTTTTATGAGCCCCTTGAGATGCATGAAACAACTTACAGAATGAGGTAAGGGAAATGGAAGAAAAGAAGTTTTTAGGTCTGAGCAAAAAAATGCACGACCCTATATGGGAAAAAATTGAGCGTGAATACTGCAGTAAGTGCGAGCTTTACGGAAGGATACAAACTCCAGAAGAATTTTACGAGTGTGCAAAATGTGCAATGAAGCTGTATCTCTCTGAAGTTTTCAAAACATACAAATCTTCTCTTGAATACATAAGGTAATACGCAAAAACTGTAGTATCCAGAGGCACTCTGCATTATAATCTGCTATTCGATTATTTCTAGTTCTTCGAAATGTTTGAGAGCTGTAAGCACAAGTAACGGGTTTCTATACCCATTTACTTGCTTTTCTATTTCGTTTACTCTTTTCTTTCCGCAGTTCACGCAATAATTTTTTCCTAGTTTTACTGAGAATGCCCTTCCGCTTCTGAAAAAAAGAGCTTCCATCTCTATAGCCTTTTGACCGCATATAACACACGACCCCATAGAAATCACCTCAAAGAAAAGATTTAGAGGTGAAAATGGGGTGTTTTATCCAATGAGAGCTACTACTATGTATTTAAATTTAAAAGAAATGTTCGGTTTAAACAACCAGGTACTAAATAATTTTTCATTCATAGCTCTCGAAAATTTTTTGAAAACTCTACTATTTAAACTTATCTATTGTATCATAGAAAATTGTCGAATATTTATTTCTTTCTCTCTTTTTTCAGACCCTTCCATGACCAAGAG
>CAZQLM010000034.1:0-8704 GCA_964594175.1 uncultured archaeon
ATTTTATACCTCATCCTTCAAACTCAGAAATCTATCAATTTCCTCCTCACCCTTTCTAATTTATTCAAGAATCAAGAATTTCCTTATCTTCCAGAATTTCCAAAAAATTTTCGAATTCTTCTTAAAGGCAAAAATCGAGCCCTATTTCTTCCAGCAAAGAAATTAGAAGGAAAAGTGGAAAAAATTACTGTTTCTTCTGCGTGGGGAGTTAGCATAGAATTTGAGCCTTTGAGCAAAGTAGAATGTGGTGAAAAAGATTTTTATCCATAGGCTTTTTCTCTAAAACTCAGTTTTTGTAACCCTTTAACTTTTTGATATCAAAAATTCCATAAGGCCTTGGGTTCACTTTTAGCAAAGAAAGAGCCTCTATAATCACTTTTCCGTAAGTTTTATTCGCTTCTATAAATTTTGCAAAGCTTTTCTTTACCTTTACGGTGTACATATCTTTCTCCTTATTTCTTCAAGGTCAACAACTTCTTCCTCTCTTTCTATTGCAATTTTCTCATCCTCTTCAGGAACACTTTCCGGGATTTTCATGTCCAAAATTTTCTGATAAATTTCTATCCATTCAGAAATTTCCTTTTTAAGGCTAAGAATTTCGTTTTCAACATTTTCCAGCTTTTCCATCAAAAGTTGAGTTTCATTCATAATTATTTAAAAGGCGGTATTTTTATATAAAACTTTTTAATCTAAAAAATCTTACGGATTCGCTGAAAGTTTTTCGCTGCAAACTTCAATTTTTCTTGCAGACTCTATTCTAACCTTTATTATGCATCTTTCTGGAAAATAGTCAGTATTTCGTTTTGCGAGAATTTAAAAATTTTAACCAGAAAGTTAGAACGGAATTTGAATATCGAATAATTCTCTGGGAGAATACACTTTAACCGTGAAAGTTCCTTTAATTTTTTTATCCCCAGAAATTCAGAATTATGGAAAATGCGGAAAATGTTACCCTTGGAAATCGATGCTGAAAATACAACGTAAAACAACTAATTTCATGTTTTCTCACTTAAGAATCTTTCTATTAACTCCAGACAGCAGCACTTTTAGGCATGACCTAATGTTTTTCAACTTTTTAATAACTTTCCTCATCTACTTTAATAATCATTCAGAAAGCTCCTATTCTCACGCTTGGCAAAGTCATAGTTGGAAATCAGAAAAAATTAAAAATAAAAAATCCAAACTTATTTTCATTCAATTTCGATTTCTTTTTCTTTCTCTTCCTCAGGCTCCGCCTTTTCTAATCTTACTTCAAGCACACCGTTTTCGAATTTAGCTCTTGCTTTTTCCGGAATTACTGCTACTGGTAATGGTATAACTCTTTTTACTGCTCCGTATCTTCTTTCCTGTCTGAAAAAGTTTTCTTTTTCTTCCTTTTCTTCTTCCCTTCTCTCTGCCTCTACAATCAGCTCGTTTTCGGTTGCTTTCAAGCGAATGTCTTCTTTTCTGAATCCAGGAAGATCTATCCTTACTATTACTTCTCTTCCTGTTTCTGCTATGTCTACAGGTGCTTGCGGTGCTGTCGGAAAACCTACTCTTCTGAATCCGAACTCAAAAGGTGCACGCCAGAATTCGTTGAAAGCTCTAAAAATATCTTCCTCCAGTTTTCTTATTCTATCAAAAGTTTCTTCAAACCAGAGAGGGGGTCTCTCTCTATCTCTCCTTCTCATCTCACCACCTTGTTTGTATATACATATATTCTAAAAAATAATTTATAAATTTTTCGTGGTGTGCCCTTTGCAATTGCCTTATTTCTTCAAGCTTTGGGAATAAGAAGGATAGCAAGAACAGTAAATAATAACAGACAAAATGCCCTGCTACAAGTATGTTTGTGAAAGGTTTTGAATAAAATGGAAGCATGTTTTTAGATCTTTCAAGTTTATTACCGCCAGATTTAACAATTGTTTGTGCTTAATTTACGCAAAGTGAGAAAAGGTAGAGGCTATTTGGGTCAGATAGCTCCGTGGATGAGCTTTGAACGCGCATATCTACTGGAAGGAGAAGAAAGCGATGGATATAAACCATTACCAACACCTTACGATGATTCAGTACTGGAAAATTTCAGAGATTTCTGGTTTTAATTTTTACTTTTTTCTATCCCTTTCTCTTCATTTTGAGCTCATTAGCAAACCACACAACACGCTGCGGGAAAGGTATTTCTATTCCATTTGCTTCAAGCTCTTTCTTTATTTTCCATAGTAGCTCTGTTTTCACACCATACCACACCTGCGTAGGTGCCCAGATTTTCACAACGATGTTTACAGCATTATCTCCAAGCTCGTCAACAAAAATCTGAGGAGCAGGATTTTTCAAAACAAAAGGATGCTCATCCAGAAGCTTGTTGATTATTTCTATTGCTCTTTCAGCATCATCGCTATATCTTATTCCGATTAAGTATTCAAATCTTCTTGCAGCGTGAGCTACATAGTTTGTTATATCCGAAGTGAACACTTTTTCATTTGGTATTCTTACGTAAAGCCCGTCGTATGTTCTGATTATGGTTGAAAGAATGTGTATATCTTCAACGAACCCTGAAACATTCTCAATATTTACCTGGTCTCCTATTTTTATAGGTCTCTCTATTATGAGAAAAATCCCAGAAATCAAATTTCCAACAACACTCTTGCTAGCAAAACCTATTGCTATTCCAAGAATACCACCAGCAACAAGCAAACCAGACATGCTTATTCCAAATTGGTGAAGCACGCTAATTGCCGCTATAACAATAATTCCGTAATAAATTATTTTGTTCAAAAGCTCGACTCTTTCCCTTTCCAATTTCTCTTTCAAAGCCCTTCTTACATTTATTGTAATAATTTTTGCCACAACTACAGCGATTAAAAGCGTAATGATAGCTATCAAGATTTTTTTAAATGGTATTCCGTAAATGCTAAATTCTTCAAGCATTTAGACACCTTCTTCCATTACAAACTTCGTTTGAAGAGGTATAACAAGTTTTTTGGCAAGATAAATTTCTACAGATTTCTTCATTCCTGCCCTTAAAGGAGCGTTTACAAAACTCGTCTCGGCCATATCTTCGCTTATCACTTTCATAAATGCTTTCATCGATACGAGCGATTTATCATAATAAATTTTCATTCCATAGGCGTTGAACACAGCTTCTTTAACGTCCAACCATTCATTCGATGAATTGTGAATTGTAAGCTCCATCACACCTTCTTTTAGCGCATTGACCTTTGGTATTTTGCTAAATACATCGCTTTTCCAGTATTTACAAACCACTCCTGTTCTTACATTTCCGTAAAGAGTGTATTTTGGCTTTGTAAATGTAAAAATATCTATTATACGATAATTCTTTCCTAAAGAAGCTATAACTCCTATTTCAACAGGAAATGTTACATAAACTTTCAAAGTTTCTTTTGGACCAAGAACGAGTGCTGGATTTAGTTCTATGAAAAGATGAGAGCAAATATCTTTCGGTAGATTTACTGGCTCTACCGGATTTACAAGAATATCTCCTTTTGAAAAAGCTAAAAAGACAGTTTTTACCTCATTTAAAAGCTTTCTTTCGTATTTCCAAACCGCATCTTCTTTTTTCATTGAAATTTTCAATCCTTTAAATTTAACTTCAAATCCGGGGCGATAGGAACCGTACATAACAATAATTTTTAGATTCTATACTTTTATAAACCTTTTATGGATGATAATTTCTCATGCAGACAGGTATACCGTTTTATGTCAAACTTGCCCAGTTTTTACCGACAATAGAAGCTCCAGCAAAAAGGCTTACACTTCGAGAAAAGCTTAAATGGACCGCCTTGGTTCTTGCACTTTTCTACGCGATGGGCTCTGTTATCGTTTACGGTGTCGCACCTGAAAGCGTAAGCGGGCTGGAATTTTACGAAGTAATTTTTGGTTCAAGAATAGGCTCTATTACCACACTTGGAATAGGTCCTATAGTGATGGCCGGAATTATTTTGCAGATGCTTGTTGGAAGTAAAATAATCCCTTGGGACTTGAGAAGAGAGGAGGACAAGATAAAATATAATGCTGCTCAAAAGTTATTGACAATTTTCTTCTGCTTCTTTGAAGCGATTTCCTATACTTTTAGCTTTGTGCATCCTGCTTCACCAGAGCTTGCCTGGCTAGTTGTGCTGCAGCTTGCATTAGGAGGAGTTATCATAATGTATCTTGATGAAATTACAAGCAAATGGGGAATTGGAAGCGGAGTAAGCCTGTTCATAGCTGCTGGAGTTTCGCAAACAATAATATGGCGTCTTTTCTACCCGCCTTTGGGCGAGGAATACGGTATGGGAATAATACCTTCCTTCTTACTATATCTTTTTGCAGGAAATTTCTCTGAAGCTTTGCTTGTGCTCATACCTTTGTTCACAACAATCATAGTTTTTGCAATAGTTATTTTCACACAGGGAATAAGAGTAGAAATACCTATTACATTTACTTTTGCTTTTGGTAGAATTCCTGCAAGGAAGTGGCCCTTGCGGTTTTTTTACACCTCCAACATTCCAGTAATCCTTGCAGCTGCTTTGCTTGCTAATATAGCACTGTTTGGAAGGATGCTTTATCAGCGTGGTATTTCTTTACTTGGAGTTTTTGATGAGAAAGGGCATGCGATAGGAGGGTTGGCCTATTATTTAACTGCTCCGGTAAAAGCTTCTTTGGCTTTGTGCGCTTTAACAGCTTTTCTCTTTGCTCTTGGTGTAGGACTTTTCGTTTCAAGAAGGTATAAAAAATACATTTTGAGAAGCTCCTTTGCAGCAGGGGTTGTTGGTTTTATTTTAGCATATCTCCTTATTCATTTCTTTGAAGCCGGTTTTAAGGGCGGTTTACCAACAGGTGAAGATTTAATAAGGGCCTGCACTTATACCTTAGCAATGGTTGTGCTTTCCACAGTTTTTTCTGTATTTTGGATGAACACAGCAGGCATGGACCCAAAAAGCGTTGCAGAGCAGTTCAAAGCGAGCTATCTCTCTGTTCCAGGTTTCAGAAGGGACCCTAGAATAATGGAAAGACTTTTGGAAAAATACATTCCTCCTTTGGCTGTGCTTGGTGGAGCTTTTGTTGGCTTTATAGCGGCTTTTGCTAACCTTACGCTTGCTCTTGGAACAGGAACAGGCATACTGCTTACAGCAATTATAATAATGCAGTTCTACGAAAGCATAGTTGCCCAGCATTTGGAAGATATGCATCCTGCATTGAGAAAGTTCATGGGGAGGTGAAAATGCTTAACCTATTTGGAGACCTGCTGACATGGATTTTTGCTCCTTTACTCAAGCTACCGTTTGCGGTAGTGATTCTTTTGATAAGCATGCTTGTAGCATGCGTGCTCGCTGTGATAAGCGCTATCCTCATTGATAGAAAAAAGTTTTCAGAACTCAAAAAAAGAATGCATGAGCTACAGGAAGAGATGAAAAGGGTTCAGAAGGAAAATCCAGAAAGGGCAAACGAGCTCACAAAGGAAATTTTGAAACTTACGCACGAGCAAATGCTGATGAACACCAAACCGATGCTTGCTTCTATATTTGTGGTTATAATTTTTTTGCCGTGGATATCTAGCATTTCCCTTTACGAAGCCGGATTTGATGAAAACGGAAAGGGTGTGTTCAGGGTAAATTATTTTGTAGAAAAACCGGCTCTTCTAAATTTTGAAGTCAGAGAAACAGGAATAGCAATAGCTGGTAAAGAAATAAAAAGCGGGGAAACCTTTCGATTTGAGAAGAATTGGTACAGAGTGAATGGAATAGATAAAGAAGGTAAAAAAGTTCATTTTGGAACTGTGGTAAGGACACCATTTCAGCTACCGTTCTTTTCCTACGGCTTCGGGTGGCTTATGTGGTATATAGTTTGCTCTTCTTTTTTCCTCTACCTTTTCAGGAGACTGGCTGGAATTTAGAGATGCAAGCTTTCGCTGCACAGCTTTATCTCTTTCATATTTGAAAAGATAGCCGTGTTCGGATTCATACCTACTAGCCCAGAATTCTTCGAGTTTTTCCAGCACGTCAATAGGCAAACCACGCTCTTTATAATCTGTGCTACGATTCATGGTAGAGATTATTTTTACAAAAATTTTTAAAAATTTCTCCCTGCTGTAAATTCGACATGCTGAGTGGGATTACGAAGGGGAGGAAAAGATTAAGGGAAAGAGAATTAAGCCTGCCTTTATGGAAGGGATGCTGAAGTTTGCTGCGCAAACCGAGCCTTTATAAATCAAAAAATAGTTTGCTGTAAAAAACTATTTAAATGAATTATCGTTTAGTATATTTTATGATATCCAAAGAAGATATAAAAAAGGTTCTGGTTGAGTGGGAAAGCAGGCAGTTTCCGGAAATAAAAGAGCGAGAAATAAAGATAAATTTGCACCCGAGTGAAATCGTTTCGCTTGTCGGTGTGAGAAGGAGCGGAAAAACATTTTTGCTCCTCTGGATAGCGAAAAACCTGCTGCAAAGCCACAGCAGGGAAGAAGTTTTGTACGTAAATTTCGAGCACGAATTGCTCGAAGGTGTAGACGCGAGAGATGTGAGAAAAATTTTCGAGACACATGCGGAGCTTTACGGCAAAAGCGTAAAGTATATTTTATTTGACGAGGTGCAGAAGGTGAAAAACTGGAAAACCATGCTGAGAAGGCTTTACGATGAGAGAAAGTATAAAATTTTCGTAACTGGCTCGAGCTACGAGCTCAGACCTAAAGAGCTGCCATCTTCCTTAAGAGGAAGAACCGTAAGTTACACGGTATTTCCTCTTAGCTTTAGAGAATTTCTCAGATTCAAAAACTGGGAAGTTAAGGAAAGGGAAATTTTGCTCGAAGAGAGAAAGGGCAAACTGCTGAAATACCTGCTAGAATTTCTCAACTTCGGAAGCTTTCCGGACGTTGCTCTCAAGGAAAACGAGTTCGAAAAGATTAAGTTGCTTTCATCTTATTTCGATACAATTTTGCTCAGAGATATAATAGAAAAGAATGAAATAAGAAACGTAAGGCTTTTGGAACTCTTTATAAAATACGTTATCTCCATATCCTCATTTTATTTCAGCGCAACAAAGGTTGAGAGGTATTTGAAGAGTATTGGAGAAAGGTGCAGCAAGGCAACTTTGCTGGATTTTTTCGATTATGCAGAGAAAGCTTTCTTAATTTTCAGATCGGAAATTTTCTCTCCCAAAGTAAAAGACAGAGCTCAATATCCGGTGAAGGTGTACTGCATAGACAACGGTTTTATAAACTGGGTGAATCCGAGATTTAACGAAAATATAGGGGCGTGCATGGAAAATTCGGTTGCCGTGGAACTTTCAAGAAGAAAGGAATTTACTCCTGCGGAATTTTATTATTTTAAGGACAGTCAAGGCAGAGAGGTGGATTTCGTGCTCAAGGAAGGTTTGAATGTAAGGCAGCTGATTCAGGTTACATACGCTAATGCAAGAGATGAGATCGAGGAGAGAGAAATTAAATCTTTGCTGAAAGCTTCTGAGCTGCTGAAATGCAGGAATTTGCTCTGCATAACCTGGGATTACGAGGGAGAGGAAAGGATTAAGGGAAAGAAGATTAAGTTCCTGCCTTTGTGGAAATGGCTTCTGCGAAACAATAATCTTTAAATATTGTTCCGATAAAAAACAATTTATGAGAGAAAAAGATTTCGAGTTCGTAATAGCGGAATGGAAATCATTTGAGTTGCCTTCCCTGATAAAAAGAGAGGTCGAAATCCCCTCGGAGCCGTCTTCGATAGTCTGCATAGGAGGGGGCAGACAGGTCGGGAAAACATACAGAGTTTACCAGCTCATACAGGAACTGCTCGAAAAAGGCTTTCCCAGAGACAACATTCTTTACGTAAATTTCGAGCACGAAAGATTGAGAAATTTGGACGCTCTTCACCTGGAAGAAATGCTGAAAGTTTTTTACAAGCTCAGCGATGTGAATGAGAGCAAACCGATTTATCTGTTTTTAGATGAGATTCAAACGGTAAGGGACTGGGACAAATGGGTCAGGAGGGTTTTCGATTCGCGCAGGTTTCGAATCTACATTACCGGTTCTTCTTCAAAAATTTTGGGAAAGGAAATACCAAGAAGCCTTAGAGGCAGGAACATAGATTTTTTCGTGTTTCCTTTCAACTTCAGAGAATTTTTGAGGGCAAAGGAGTTCAAAATTAGCGAGTCGGAATTGCTGCTCGAAAAGAGGGGCAAGTTGCTTAAACTTCTTGAGGAATTTCTCGTATCTGGAAGCTATCCCAAAGTCTCTCTGGTGAAGGATCAAAAGGAAAAGGCCAAACTGCTTCTTTCCTATTACCAAACAATATTTTACAGGGATTTGATCGAAAAATACGAGATAAAGAATATTTCCGCTCTGGATGCTTTTCTGAAGTACTGCGTAAACAGTTTTTCAAAATATCTGAGCGTGTCTAAGGTGCACAGCTACATCAAAACTCTCGGAATAAAATGCGGAAAGCAAACGCTCGTTAAGTTTCTCGACTTTTCCACCGAGATTTTCTTTCTCTTCCCGATCGAAATTCTTTCACCTTCAGTAAAAGCGAGAAAGCAGTATCCAAAAAAACTTTACGTTATAGACAACGGTATAGTTACATCTCTCTTTCCAGAAGCGAAGGGAAGCACAGGAAGATTGATGGAAAACGCGGTTGCGAGAGAACTTGTGAAAAAATCTTTTGAAACTCCGACCTTTCAGGTATTTTACTGGAAGGAATACGGCAGGCAGGAAGGTAAAGAAGTGGATTTCGTGGTG
>CAZQLM010000035.1:0-8543 GCA_964594175.1 uncultured archaeon
TTGTTGAGCATTCCTAACACTAAACTCTTTTAAAAGCTCTCTCGGCAAATGATTTCTATTTTTTTCACTTACCCAGATAATTTTTCCGAATTTAGCAAAATAATTGACATAAGCTCTGTGTAAAACCGCCAGAAGATTTACTTCTTTTTCCAGTAAACTTTTAACAAATTTTTTAAACCTTTCAGAGTACATTTCCATTTTTCCGATTTCATCTATAACAACAAGATCGCATTTTTCAAAACTTGTTTCGATTTTTTCAATCACTTTCTCCAAGTTCTCTAAATTCAGATAATACTTTCCAAATTTAACAGGAGAGATTTTCTCTACAGAAGCGAAAATAAGCTCTTCTCCAGGTGGAATAAGCTTTAAAGCAAAACCAATTCTCTTGCTATTTTTTCTTATTTCAGGTGTGAAAAAGCCTATTACTTTGCCTTGGTAAAGTTCAAGAAATTTTTTAACAACAGTAGTTTTCCCTATTCCCGCTCTGCCTGTAAGGAAAATTTTCATAAAAATTTTTGTATACTCACAGCGTTATTTATAACTTAAGTCTTTAAAAAATTATGATCTTTGAAAAAATTCCGCTTAGAAAAATTTTGAAAGGAAAATTCCTTAAAATTGCAGAAATGCAAGATATTATTATTCTTGAGCTTCTTAAAAACTTTGATTTTGTTTTGCATGGTTGAACCGCAATCTGGCGAATATACAAAGGAAAACGATTTTCTTTTGTGTGGTAAAAAAGAAAAATTAGCTAAATATGTTTGGTTAATGAAAAAAAGAAATGTCAAAGGTTGGAAAAAAATAGAGAAAAAGCTCAAAGTTTTTTTGCCTTGAGAAAATATTCAATTTCGCTTTTCAAAAAGGATCTCAAAAATCTGCTTATCAGTTTCTTTCAAAACAACTTTCTGCCCTTTTTCAAAATATATTCACATTTCCAATTCCAAGTTATTCCTGTTTCAAGATTCCAAGAGCAATAATTCTCTCTTACAAGCACAAAATCCGCTTTCAACTTTAACTTTTGCTTGTATTTTTTATACTTCTCAAATTTTTAAAAAATTTAAATTCTAAATAAAACTGAGTGGAATCCTCGATTAATGAGGCGTATGCTGAAAAATGAAAAGGATTGCCTCGCCAGGATTTTTAAAATTCTTTACATTTGCCAAACGTACAGAAGTTCTTTCTTTGTAAAGCTTCATAAAGTTCTACCTTAGCTCAAGCTTAAACTCTGGAAATAAAGTTAAATCTCTTTTAATACACATAGCCGCTATAAGCGTATCTATAGCTGGGATAGGTTTACCCATTTTAAGTAAAGCTAACATTATTTCAATTGCTTTAAGATATTCTTCTTTTGTTGGGAAAATTATTTCTAAATCTCTTTCTAAAGCCTTAGGAAATTCTATTATGTTAAAAATTGTTGTTCTTTTTACTTTACCTTCTATTAAGAGATTTGTATCATAGATTTTATTCTCTTCCACTCTTTCTCACGTACTCTTTTGTTTACAGCTTTTTTCTCGTCTATCTCTGAAAGTATTTTTTTACTTTCTTCTGATAAATTCGCTAAAATTTCTTTAGAATCCGCATTTTCTCTCACTCGTATATCCTTGTTTTTACATCAAGCTTATCTCCATAATTTTTCCTAAGAAACTTTGCAAGCTCTAAAATGTATTCTTTGCTTGTTGTTTTTTCCTTTATTTTGAGGAAATCTCTTGAAACAAACTGCTGCAAAACATAAGTAGCGTTTGCAGGGAGCTCGTCGGCTATTCTTTTAACCCTTTCAAAGGTATGGTAGCTTTCGATAACCGTGGTTCTAAACTCTGCAAATATTTTTTCAGAAGAAAGCAAGCATATTGTTTTTCTCAATTTTTCCACATCTTTTTCGCAAATTTTACTTCCTGCTATGAAAGAATACTCTTCTGGAATTAAAGGTGCTTTAACATCTAGAGCAACATAATCAACAAGCTTAAGCTTAATAAGTTTTTCTAACTTTTCCGGAAAAAAACCGTTTGTATCTATTTTAACGCTCATTCCGAGCTTTTTTATCTTTTCCAGAAAATCGCACAAACCTTCTTGAGTCAATGGCTCACCACCACTAATTACAACACCTTCTAAAAATTCCTTATTTTCGGAAATGTAAGAAATCACATTTTCTAAAGGAATTATTCCTTTTTTAAACGGGATTAAATGTGCATTGTGACAATAAATGCATCGCAAATTACAGCCCTGAACGAAAACAACACAACTAATTTTTTTCGGAAAATCTATCGTGCTAAGTTTAACAAAGCTCGCTATTTCCATTTTGCTATCGCCTTAATAGAAGAGTCAAAAGTTTTTCTTTGTTTGAATTCTTCTTGCTTTCCTGCATTCCAATTTTCTACCGGGCGGATATACCCAACTATTCTTGAATAAATCTCGCATTTTGCGTTGCATTTCGGGCATAGCTTGTGCTTTCCTTTCAAGTAACCATGTTTCGGGCAAACGCTAAAGGTGGGGGAAACGGTTATGTAAGGAAGTCTTGTTTTTTCGAAAATCTTTCTCACCAAAATTTTAACTCCCTCTGCATTTGTGCTTTCTCCCAAAAATATATGGAAAACAGTTCCACCAGTATATTTTGTTTGCAATCTTTCTTGGTGCCTTAAAGCAAAAAGCAAATCATTTGTGTAATGAACAGGAAGCTGAGTAGAATTAGTATAGTAAGGCTCTGCTCCGCTTGTTTTTACCTCCACATCATTGGCAAAAATCATGTCCGGAAACTTTTTTCTATCTATCCTTGCCAGCCTGTAACCTGTGCTTTCTGCAGGTGTTGCTTCGAGATTGTAAAGATTTCCGGTCTCTTTTTGAAATTCAAGAATGAGCTTTAGCATGAAATCCAGAACTTTTTCCGCGAATTTCAGACCTTCTTCACTTCCTATATCCTTTCCGAAAAGGTTTAAGCAGCATTCGTTCATTCCTATTAGCCCAATTGTCGAGAAATGATTTTTCCAATATTCATTAAACCTTGCCTTTACATTTCTCAAGTAATATTTCGAATACGGATAAAGACCATTTTCAGTTAATCTTTCGATGAATTTTCTCTTTATCTCCAAAGAATTTTTTGCAAGCTCCATAAGCTCTGTTAATCTGTCAAAAAACTCGCTTTCGTCCTTTGAAAGATAGCCAAGCCTTGGCATGTTTAATGTTACAACTCCTATAGAGCCGGTTAAAGGATTAGCTCCAAAAAGAGCGCCGCCACGCTTTTTGAGCTCTCTTGTATCCAAGCGAAGCCTGCAGCACATCGAGCGAACATCTTCAGGAGACATATCGCTACTTATAAAATTAGCAAAGTAAGGAATCCCGTACTTTGCGGCCATTTCCCATATTTTCTCATAGTTTTCATTCTCCCACTCAAAATCTTTTGTTATATTGTAAGTTGGTATGGGAAAAGTGAACACCCTACCTTTAGCATCGCCTTCAAGCATTATTTCTGCAAAAGCCCTGTTAAACATCTCTACCTCTTCCTGAAAATCGCCATAGCAATCTTTTTGTGCTTTTCCTCCAATAATCACAGCTTCGTTTTCCAAAAATTTCGGAACCTTTAAATCAAGAGTAATGTTTGTAAATGGCGTTTGAAAACCTACTCTAGTAGGAATGTTTATATTGAAAAGAAATTCCTGCATGGCTTGCTTCACTTGCTTATAGCTTAAGCCGTCATACCTTATGAAAGGCGCGAGATAAGTGTCGAAATTGCTCAGAGCCTGAGCTCCTGCCGCTTCTCCTTGCAAGGTGTAGAAAAAGTTAACAACCTGCCCTAAAGCAGAGCGAAAATGCTTGGCCGGTTTGCTTTCTATTTTTCCTCTCACTCCTTTAAAACCGTTTACAAGCAAATCATACAAATCCCATCCCACACAGTAAGCTCCAAGAAAACCGAGGTCATGGATGTGGAAATCTCCTTCGATATGAGCACGCTTTATTTCTGGTGGGTAAACCTTGTTTAGCCAGTACTGAGAAACTATTATAGAGGAGATGTGAAAATTCAGCCCTTGCAACGAATACGTCATATTCGAGTTTTCCTTAACTCTCCAATCTTTTTGAAAGATGTAAGAATCTACGATTTCGAGGTTACCCATTAGCTCTGCAAATTTTCTCATGTCTTCGTGCTGCTTTCTGTAAAGGATGTAAGCTTTTGCAGTTTTATAATGTCCTTCCTCTACCAGAACCTTTTCAACGGCATCTTGTACTTGCTCAACGTTTGGAATCTCTGGTATCTTACCCTCTTTTATCCAGCTTTCAAGAAGCTTAACCACTTTATCTGCAAGCTCGCAGGCTCTTTTGTAATCCCTTCCTCCAACAGCGCGTGCTGCTTTGAAAATAGCATTTGCTATTCTTGTTTTGTCAAACTTAACTATTCTTCCATCCCTTTTCCTAATTTTTTCAATCATATTGGATACAGTATCCAATAAACAATATAAGCTTTTATGTTCCGAAAGATATGTTATGGAAAGTGTAGTAAGCACGCAGAGAAAATTTTGCGAGTACGATATTTTTAGGGTGTTTCTAAAAATAGGAGAAAAGGGTAAATTGGATAGAAAAACACTGGCAAAAGTTTGCGATATTGGAGAAGGAAGCATAAGAACGATTTTAGAGATTTTAGAGAAGAAAAAAATCATAGAAAAAAGAAAAAAAGGAAATATACTCGGAAAAATTGGTAAAAAATATTTTCAGAAAATAGCTGAGATAATGAGCCCTATAAAAAAAGTAAAGCGTGATGTGTTCAAAGATGGCTTAGCATGCTTGGGGTGTGTTGTAAAGAGCTATGAAAAAAATAAAATTACATCTCTTTACAAAGCTAGAGATTACGCAATAAGAGCTGGATGCAATTCCGCTATGGTATTAATAAGAACAAAAGAGCATATAAAAATACCTTATGTGAGGAAATGGGATTTTGACGAGCTTAAAAAAGAGTTTGAAACTGAGAAAGGAGATTTAATAGTGTTAGCTTCTGCCAAAAACACTAGAACAAGCGAAAACGGAATTATTGCCGTTTGCACATATCTTTCCGATGAGCTCAATAAAATTTTTAAAAGAATATGTAAAATTTAGTTTTCATGAAACTTCGCTATCTTGGGCATGCGGCTTTTGAGATAAAAGCAAAGGAAAGAATTATTCTCATAGATCCGTTTTTAAAAAACAATCCTAAATCCTGTGCAAAACCAGAGGATTTTGAGAAGGCTGATTTAATTTTTGTTACCCATGCTCACGCCGACCATTTAGGCGATGCTATAGAAATAGCTTCTCGCACAGGAGCGAAAATTGTAGCGATTTACGACATAGCCCAATGGTTGAGCGAAGAGTATAAAGTAAACGCAATCGGAATGAATTATGGCAAAGCCAATATAGAAGGTTTGCAAGTAGTAATGCTTCCTGCTTGGCATAGCTCAAGCTTTGAAGGAAAAGCTTTGGGAAATGCTTGTGGCTTTATTCTTGGCATAGAGGGGAAAAACATTTACCATGCAGGCGATACTTGTGTTTTTTCCGATATGAAGCTTTTTGCAGAGCTTTACGGAATAGATGTAGCTCTTTTGCCTATAGGAGGGCATTTTACCATGGATGTAAAACAAGCTTTAAAAGCTTTGGAGCTTATAAAGCCGAAGCTTGCTATTCCAATGCACTACAACACATGGCCGTTAATTCAAGCAAATGCGCAAGAGTTTAAAGAAAAGGCTAAAGAAATTGGAGTGGAAGTAATCCTGCTCAACCCTGGAGAGAGAATCGAGATATGATTAATCTATCTGAAGAAAATAGGAAAAAATAGCTAAATTTTCGATAGCTATTCATGATTTCTCCTCTTTCGTGTTCTCCTCATTCATAGAAATGTAATGTTCGTTTTTTTTCGTTTGCTTTAGTGTTTCTTTTACCCATTATTTCTGAAATAAGCGAGCTAAGTGTGTGAAAGCTACAAAATGTTTGAGCATTGTTTTTGGAAATTGTAATAATTCTGTTTTTCAGTTAGAACCAAACTTCGTTGAATATTTCTTCTCTCTCATACTCAATTACCGCTATCTTTGGTATCCCTAACTTTGAAATCTGTATTTCATCGTCCAGTTTTCTAACATAAAACCATACTCTAGAAGGAAGAATTTCTGTATCTATATTTCTTACAAGCCATATTCCGGTATCTCTTTTATCACTTACACCGTCAGGCTTTATTGAGATGTAATAAAACGTTCCTGTAAATGGCGTTTCTGTTGATCTTCCAAAAATATATTCTTTCACCGAAAAATTTGGAGAATACCAATCGCCAGATAAGAGGTTGTCTCCTATAATTCTTACTAATGGTTTATTTTTATTACCTTCCGATTTGTATTCTGGTTTGCAATCTATTCCAAGAATAGTTAGTTTTTCATCAAAATCTTTATAATTAACGTAGGCTGTCATCCAGTCATCTTTTCGTTTTTCTACATATTCTGGAGGTACTTCTATTAGCTCACTGTCATAAAGTCGTTCTATCTTTCTTCGAACCTCGTTCCAATTTGGGACACCAGATTCCATTTTTACTTTCATAATATTATTACTATACAGTAGTAATATATAAGTTTTCGGTCATTCACTCTATTTTTATTTTGCTCATTAAAATAATTTTACGAAAGAAGAATTTTTAATACGAGAGCACGAAGCTAGCTTAAGCGATTTCGGAAAGTATCCAGGAACAAGAAGCATAGAGAACTGCCAAACGTTTACGGAGCGATAGGAATAATGCTGATAGTTTTCGGTACTTTTATTCTTACAAGTTTGGATAAATTTTGCGTTCTCTATAGGAAGCGTAAAATTTTTGTTACTCTTAGCACAGATGCATGCACTACTTCTAACAAAAGCAGCATATGTTATAGCTACAAAACGCTTAAGCATAGTTTTTTCAACTATCTTTGGAGGAAAATTTTTTAAGGAAAAAGAATTAAGGAAAAGAGTTTTAGCAACTTTGATAATGTTTTTCGGAGTTGTAATGATTTTAGTTTTTGGTTAGGCTAAAACGAAAATTTAAAAAATTAACTCTTTTTCAAAATAATATGCCTTTAAGGATAGAAGTGTATAAAAACGGGAAATGGATAAAAGTCGGTGAGCTAACGAAACATGACCCACCCGGCTCTTTCTCTAACATTTCTCCAGATGGTAGAAGAGAAATTTATATTTTCGAGTGCTTTGGAAACAAATCTGTAATCTATCGCTCAAAAGGAGGGATAGATCGTGAGATAGGAAGTTTAAGAGAAATATATACATTTGGTTTAGAAAGAATTAAAGAACTTGGAAAAGGGAACTCTTACGAGATGGAAATAGGAACAGATAAGAGCAGTGAAAGGAGAAAAATTCGTTTTGTTCACGTGTGAGATATATGGAGAAAATTACTTTAGACAACGGAATCGAAGTTTATCTTGATCATGTAAAGCAGGCAAAAACAATTGGACTTTATGCAGAGGTAGGAATAGGAGATATTTATGAACCTGAAAAACTTAGAGGGGTTTCACATTTGATAGAGCATCTTTCTTATCATGAAAATCTTCCTACAATCGAAAAACTCGGAGGAATAGGAAATGCGTTTACATTCCCTTACAAAACAATTTATTTTTTTGATTGCATAAGGAAAAACTTTGAAAAGTGTACAAAAATTCTATATTCAGCTCTGGAAAATTGTAAATTCTCAGAGGAAAAAATAAAAGCAGAAAAGAATGCAATATTTTCAGAAACGTATCCTCAATCACCAGAACAAAAATTATTAGAGCTTATACCTTTAGCTGTGTATGGGAATAGCGACTATGGAAATGTTAGAAAGGAATATGAAACTGTTTTAAGCATAGGAAAGGAAGAAATTGAAAAATTCAAAGAAAGCTATTACACATGCGATAACATAAGGCTCTGGCTCTGTGGAAATTTTTCAACGAAACTTGTTAATAAAATAAAACGAATCTTTGAAAATTTCGAAAGAGAAAAAAGCAAAAAGAAAAAACTTCCCTCAAAAGGAAAAGGAAAAGATATACTCGAGAACCTATCTTTGAAAAATATTTGGTTCTCTGAGAATTTTAAGGTTAAAAAACCAGAAACAAAAGAAGAATTTTTGAAATATTTCACATTTTTAAAAGCCTTTATTCAAGGATGTGAAGCATTTTTTTCTGTGGAAAAGGAATTTAGAAGAAAGGGTATTTGTTATTCTCCAGAATTCAGAGAAAAATTCTTATATCCTGAAGAGATCGTATGCTCAGTTGTTTTGGGTGAGATACCAAACAAAAGTATAGAAGAGACTGAATCAGAAGTTTTGGAAGTTATTGAAAATATAAAAAACGGAAAATATTACACAAAAGAATACATCAAAGCTATGGAAAACAGAATAGAATTTATTTATGCATATGGAAAGGAGACAATACAACCATGGATGAGATTTACTCTTATGGATGAGATTATTTTAAATTACAGAATAAATCCAAAGAATTTAAAGAAAGAAATTTTAAAATATTTGAAATCTCAGGATGAAATTTTTGAAACAGCAGAAAAAGTTCTGAAAGAAAGTAAAAAGGTTATAT
>CAZQLM010000036.1:0-8357 GCA_964594175.1 uncultured archaeon
TTTTGCTTATGGCTTTTTTCCCTATTTATTCGTTTTTCAAAAATTTGTTTTTCACTATTTTAATTTGTTTACTCATTTGCGGAGCAATATATTATGTTTTATTTTATGAGAAAAATTATGAAAAATCCCTAATGCTTGGATTTTTCTTTCTGTTTGTTAGTTTCCTTTTTTCAGGAATACCTCTTTTCGAGCATTCTCACGTCGAATTTGAAAAAAATTTAACTCCTTTGTTTTTTTGCGGATACGGGCTTGTTCTTTTTTCCCTTGTATTTTTATGGCCAGAAAAGAAATTGGGCTGGGTTTTTTTGCTGCTAGCTTCAATATTAAGCACATACAGAGTATTTTTAGCAATCTCTGGTCTTTCGCTCATATTTCTTTTGCTGGAAAAGAACAGGAAAAAGCAAGCATGCATTGCAGGAATTTTGCTAATTCTTTTTGTTATTTTTTTATGGTTTTCAGAGTATTTCATAAGGATGAGCGGGCATGCTTCCTGGAAATTTGATTTGTTAAGAAGCGCAGAATACAGATTGGCTTTCACTTTCTCTACTTTCGATAAGCTGTTGAAAATTTCGTTACCCTTAGGATATTCTTTTGGAATTTCCCTTTTTTCAGAGAATATAGGAGAGGTAATATGCAAAATCTTGTATAATTATTCTTCTACGATAAATGCCGGAATTTTCGGAATATTGTTCATGGATATAGGTATATTATCTTTGTTTGTTCTTTTTTATATAGGGTTTGTGTTTAAAGAATTGTATAGAAGCGAGTTTAAAAAATACGCGATCGCAGCTTCTTGTCTGCTTTCTCTCTTAGATATAGGAGTAAATATTTATTTTATCTCTCTTCTAACCATTCTCTGGGTGAGCTGCAGTGAAAACAAGGCTTCAAAAAATTCATAAATTTGGTATTTTAATTCTTGGAGGTATTTTATTTTCAAGAGCCGGAGGGCTTTTTTTCAGGTTTCTATGTCTGAAATTTTTGCCAATTTCGGTTTACGGAGAGGCTGTTCTTTTCATAATTTTTTTAACATTTTTTGGAATAGTAGCATCTTTTGGCTTGCCTGTTTTGCTTTCTTCAGAACTTAAATGGAAAAGAGGAAATAAAAGGTTTTTAATTTTAAAAGATATTTTTTCCCTCTCTCTTTTATTTTCCTTTTTCATAGCCATGCTTCTATTCATTTTCGGAATGCTTAATTTCTTTAATTTTTTAAAGATGCATGCAGAAACCGTAGCACTTCTCTCGTTTGCACTCCCAATATATGTGAGTTTTAACGTCTTTCTTTTTTATTTCAGAGCAACAGCTCCGAAAATTTCTCTGCTTTCTGAAATTTTTCTTTCTGCTTTGAGAATAATGTTTTTAATAGTTTTGCTCTCACTAGGATTTGTATTTCTTTCACCATTTCTTTCCATAATTCTCGCATTTTTCTTTTCAACTCTGTTTATGCTCTATCACTTGCCACACAAAAAAATATTTTCTTTTAAAATCAAAGAGAAGAAAAGAATAATTCTTGCAGGCGGAGCAATATTTTTTTACGAATGCTTCAAAAATCTTGGAATAAATGTTGATAGGATAATGCTTTCAATTTTTTTCTCACCCAGAGATACTGGAATATACGATGCATTAGTGCTTTTATGCATTTTCTACACTTTTGTTGCAAACTCTTACGGAATAGCTATTCTTTCTCAAAAAAATGTAAGAAAAAACTTTTTATCTTCTCTCAAAGCGTATCTAGCGTTTTCCTTTCCATATTCAATTTTCATATTTTTTGCAGCACGCCCAGTTCTCGAATTTTTTAAAAGAGAAGTTTTGGTAGCGTATCCTTCATTTTCCTTGCTTTTGCTTTCTTATTTCATTTACGGAATTTTTATTTTATCTTCATTTTCCCTAATTTCTTTAAAAAAATATTCTTCTGCTCTTTCAGGAGCAATAATTTTTTTAGGTACAAATGCTTTACTTAATTCATGGCTAATACCTTTACTTCATTATTCAGGAGCTGCGCTATCATTATTAATAGCAAGTATTTCAAGCCTTTTGTACTCGTTGCTTTGTTTGTACTTTTTCAAATAAACCAAGGAAGCTCTGTGGAAAGCAATGCTGATTTAATAGTGGTTCGAGGAGATGTTTTAGTAGACTACATCCCAACACTGGCATATGCTTCACATGCCAAAATAATGCTTTTACTAGTTAAACCAGAAAAAATTGACAAAGATAGCTTATCAGCACTTAAAGTATATGCCAAAACGTATAAAAATGTAGTGATAATAGGTGGTAAAAATGCTGTTTCTGAAGATGTTGAGAAAGAGCTAAAAAATTTGGGATTTTATGTTACAAGGTTATGGGACTGGGATAGATATGGAACAGCTGCAAGGATAGCTATTGAGCTCTGGAAAAGCTCAGAAAATGCTGTAATAGTGGATGCTGAAAATTCAAATAATTTCATTTATGCGGGAATGCTGGCAATAAAAACAGAAAGTCCAGTGCTTTATTCTAAAAAAGATTCTCTCCCGAAAACAACAGAAAAAGCTCTGAAAATTTTGAATGTTAAAAACGCTATAATGGTAGGAAATTTCTCTTCTGAGGTAATTGAAAAGATTTCATCTCTTGGTATTTCTGTTAAAAAAGTTTCGGTTGAAAAATTGAAAAAACAGCAAAATTTTGAAAAAGGAAATGTTTCGATCCTTTTTGTTTTAGCATTCTCAATAAGCTTATTAATAATTGGGTATCTTGCGTTCAAGAAAATAAAGCGAACAGAATTCATACTTCTCACTCCTGATGAAGAAAAAATAGTAGAGCTGCTCAAGCTTCACGGAACACTAACACAAAAAAGAATAGCAGAGCTTTCAGGGTTTTCAAAGCCAAAGACATCGCGTTTGATATCTTCGCTTTCTCAGAAAGGTGTTATAGAGAAGATAAAGTATAAAAAAACGCAGAAAATAAGGTTAAAGGTTAAATAAAACAAAAAAATTATTTTAAACAAGTTTTTTTGTTAAATTTAGCTTTAAAATTATTTTATTTTTATACACTGTGAAACGTTGCATTTTTAATATTAATATTTTCCATAAAGCAAAAGGCTATCAATGGAGGAGATATGGATAATAGCAGGAAGCTTTATGGTTAGCTGTTTCATTTACTTAGCCTTGCCTTTCATGGGAAAGAAATTTAAAAAAATTGGGATAGTTGGCAGGGATGTGCATAAAATAAACAAACCATTAATACCTGAAATGGGAGGAGTAATTTTTATACCTCCAGTAATAGCTTTATCTTTGATTTACTCAACCTTCTCGCCATGTTTTTTGTGCATAGCATTTTCTACACTTCTGTTTTTCATTTACGGTTTGCTCGATGACTTAAAAGCTTTTGGAAAATGGGAAAAGCTTTTGGTTTCATTCGGAATATCTTTAATAATTTCAGCAACAAAGCTCAGCTCCGGAAAATTTTCTTTGCTATTGCTTTTTTCATTTATCTTCCTTTCAATAATAATAGGAAATAGTATTAATGTTCTTGCAGGTTTTAATGGTCTGGAAACAGGGCTTTCCATAATAATTTTCGCAACAATTTTTGCTTACCTTTTTTTGAAAGGAAATCCAAACCTAGCATTTTTTACGTTTTGCGTAATTTTATTTCTTTTCTCTTTTTTCCTTCACAACAAATATCCCTCAAAATTTTTTCCGGGAAACTGCGGAACTTTGGGAATAGGAGGAATTCTTGTAGGCCTTTCGCTATGCGCGAATTTGTACACTTTAATTCTTCCCTTGCTTTCTCTTCACTTTTCAGATGCGCTCCTAAAATTTTTTACCGCAGGCTATTTTAGCAGTTCGGAAAAACCTAAGAGCAAAGTAGGTAAAAATGGCATACTTATACCTGGAAAGGGTTATCTTTCAATTCCAAAAGTATTTATGAAAGCTTTTAAGCTTTCAGAAAAAAAGCTTGTAAGCTATTTGCTACTAGCTCAGTTAATTATAGCTGCATGCGTGCTGCTGGTGAGAATATGAAAGTATGGATAGATATTACAAGCTTTCCGCATGCAAGGTTTTTTAAGGGATTTGCAGAAGAGATTGAAAAAAAGGGAAATGAAGTGCTAATTACATGCAGAAAATTTTATAATCTTGAAGAGTTTCTTAAGGAGCTGGGACTAAACTTTGTTAGCGTTGGTTCGCATGGGAAAACAAAAAAAGAAAAGCTAATAAAAAGCTGTGAAAGGATTAAAAAATTAACAAAAATAATTTCTGAATTTAAGCCAGATATATGCATTGCTAAGCATTCAGTAGAACTTCCAAGAGTAGCTTTTGGATTGGGTATAAGCTCAATTCTCGTGCTTGATCATGAAACAGCAGAAGCCCAAACACGCTTGACAGTTCCATTTGCTGATATTGTTGTTTCACCTAAAGCTGTTCCACAAGCACTTTTAAAGAGATGCGGTGCAAAAAGAGTAAAGCAATTTTATGGCGTGTGCGAGGTTGCACATTTTTACAAATTTAAAAAAAATAAAAATGTTTTGAAAGAGCTTGGAATAAATAAAAGTGAAAAAATTATTCTTGCTCGTTCAGAATCAAGGTATTCTTCCCATAACATTGAAAAATCATTTATTTTCAGGCTTCTTCGAGAAATAAAAGAAAAATTTTCGGTTGAAATAATAGCACTTCCCAGGAATAACTATGATAGAAAAAAGTTCAAAGAAATAGGGGCTATAATTCCTGAAAAACCTATTGACACTTTAAGCATTTACTTTTACGTTTCTCTTGTGATAAGTGCAGGCTCTACAATGAATAGAGAAGCTTCATTGACAGGTGCGAATGTTTTATCTATTTGTCCAGATTCTCTGCCTGCTGTTGATAAGTTTTTAATAAAACTTGGTTTGATGAAGCGTGAAAAAAAATTTGAAAAAGCTTTCAATATAGCGTGCTCAATTCTCGAAAAAGAGGAAAACAAAAAGAAAAAAAGAAAAGTAAGAGAAATAATTTCTAAGTTTGAAAATCCTTATAAGCTTTTGTATTCATGCATTAGAGAGGTTTCTGAAAAGCACTAGCAAAAGCTTATCAACAGCTAAATCAAGCTCTGTATAGCCATTTTCCATCGAGAAGCTCTTACCCTTAACAAATATAACACCTTTTTCCTGTTTTGCCACGAGCAGCGTTTCATTGGCTAAACCCTCTCCGAGCAGAGCTATAACGACAAGAGATTCATTGCCCTTTAGCTCTTCATAGCTGTCGTAAATTTCTTTTCCAATGCAGATATTTTTATTAAAGTCCGCGTAGTACAAGCACGTGAAATTATTTTCCTCGTAAACAATTGGAGATGTGAAAGGAGCATAGATTGAGTTGTAAATGAATGTGAGCTTGTAAGCAAGCTCGTAAGCAGCAACTCCGTAATAGCCAGCGTTAGAGCTAACATTAGGAATTGCTATTACCACTCGCTTAAGCTTTTCGTTTAAGAGCATTTCCGCTAAAACGCCTTCTTCTGGAATAACTTTGATTTTAGAAGCTTCCTTCAAATCTGCTCTGAAGTGAAGCAAAGAACCTTTGAAAATCATCACATTCCTTTCAATTTTAATAGCTCCATTAGCTTTTTCGCTAGCGATGCAACCGCATAGGAGCAGGAGGCAAAACACTGTTAGCACGCTTAAACTTTGTGAGAGTTTCAACATAAGAGAGTGATTTTAGTAAACATTTATAAATGTATTATCTCTAAATTAAGAAAGGTGTTGTGGTGATGCCCTGCCAAACAAATTTACGTTAAAAATTTCTGCAGATTTTCTTAACTTTTATAAGCTCCAGCCTTTGAGGTGAAAGAAATGAGAATCTTATGCATTCACAGCGATTACATCGAAATAGAGCCTAAGGAAAAGGCGATTGCACAAGCTGAAGAAATAGAGAAGGTTAAAAAAAGAATAGAGGATTGCCTTGTTGTTTTTACAGCAGTTGAGCAAGAAGATGAAAGGGGTATAGAAAAAAGAGCTTTTGAAGAAATAAAAAAAGTTGCGGAGCAAATCAAAGCAGAAAAAATAGTGCTTTACCCATTTGTGCATCTCACTTCTAATCCCGCTCAACCGAAAAAAGCTTTGGAAATTTTGAAAGCTCTTGAGAAAGAGCTTGCTAAAAGCTTCTTTACCTACCGTGCTCCTTTCGGCTGGTATAAGGCTTTCGAGATTCGATGCAAGGGTCATGCATTAGCTGAGCTTTCGCGAGAAGTAAAATCAGTAAAAGAAGAAAAAATCGAAGAAGTTCCAGAAGCTTTGAAAGAAGAGGAAAGGGTTAAATCTTTTTGGTACATTCTCACTCCGGAAGGTGAGCTTATAGAGGCGAGCAAGTTCGATTTTTCCGGGCATGAAAATCTTGAGAAATTTTTCCGCTATGAGCATGCTAAGTCAAGGACTCTGGATAAAGCTCCGCCTCATGTAAAGCTTATGAAAGAGCTTGCAATAGCGGGCAACGAGGAAGGAAGCGATCTTGGAAATATGAAATACTTTCCTAAAGGAAGGCTGATAAAATCTTTGCTTGAAGAGCTCGTTACAAGAGAAGCTATAAAATTCGGAGCGAGCGAGGTTGAAACTCCTGTAATGTATAGCGCAGAGCATGCCGCCCTTGAGAGCTATCTAAACCGCTTTCCGGCGAGGCAGTATTTTGTTGAATCAGGAGATAAAAGATTTTTCCTGCGCTTTGCAGCATGCTTCGGCCAGTTTTTGATGGCTTCTAAAGCTGTGATTTCCTACAAACATTTGCCTTTGCGTTTATACGAGCTTACTCGCTATTCCTTCAGAAGAGAGAAATCTGGAGAGCTCGCAGGTTTGCGAAGGTTAAGAGCTTTTACAATGCCAGATATGCACACTTTTTGCAAAGATTTCGAGCAGGCAAAAGAAGAGTTTGCAAAGCAGTTCAAGCTTTGCATGCATGTTTTGGAGAAAATAGGTTTGAGCAAAGATGATTATGAATGCGCAATAAGGTTTACGAAAGAGTTTTGGGAAAATCATAGCGATTTTGTTAAAAAAATTGTAAGGGAATTTGGCAAACCCGTGCTGATAGAGATGTGGAGCTTCCGCTACGCTTACTTTGATCCGAAATTCGAGTTTAACTTTATAGACGCTCTTGACAAAGCAAGCGCTCTTTCAACTGTGCAGATAGACCACGAGAATGCTAAGCGTTTTGGAATAACATTTGTTGACGAGCAAGGTAAAGAAAAGCATCCTTACATATTGCACTGCTCTCCTTCAGGAGCAATTGAGCGCTGCATCTATGCACTTCTTGAAAAGGCATGGATGCAAAAGGAAAAGGGCAAAGCTCCTTGCTTGCCGCTCTGGCTCTGCCCTGTGCATGTAAGGCTCTGCCCTGTAAACGATAGCTTTCTCGAGGATTGCGAAAGGCTGGCAAGATTTTTCGAAGAGCAAGGAATTCGAGTGGATATAGATGACAGAAACGAAAGCGTTGAGCGCAAGATAAGGGATGCTGAGCATGAGTGGATACCTTATATAGTTGTTTTTGGTGAAAGGGAGAGGAAAACAGGAAAGCTTTCGGTTAGAGTAAGAAAGGAAAGGAGCATAAGCCAAATGAGCAAGGAAGAGCTTGCAGAAGATATTAAGAAGCAAATAGCAAAATATCCCTTCAGGCAATTATCCTTACCGAAAAAACTTACGCAGAGAGCTGTTTTTACACACTAAGTATTTTTATCACATCATTTCCCATATTTCTTACAAAAATTCTGTGAATTCCCTTTGAAAGCGAAAATTTACCCTGCATGGCAAAGCTGTAGCTTAGCAGCAATCTGATAAAAAACTTTCTAACCCTTTCATATCCGAAACTGAACTTACCGTAGCTTGTGTATTCTCTTTTCTTAACATCTCTTGCTCTTTCTTCAAATGTATTTTCTCCATATCTTGTGAAAATCATGAAAATCCTGCTATCTCCAGAAGCTTTAATACTTATATTTTCAGAAGAAGAAATAATCCTTTCCAGAACGCTTCCGCCTTCAAATAAAAGAGAAGCTATACCAATTTTTCCGCCAAGACCAAACAAATAATAAACATAGTTCAAATTCTCCTCTTTTCCATAACTAGGAGAGGAGTGCATAACAGCTATTTCTATCATTCTCGGTATGGTTAAGGGTAAGTAATCTGTGTTATTGGAGCAAGGTTGCTTTTCTTTTCCGCAGGCTCTATCATAGATTATATCGTAAGCATAATCGCATATTGCGTTGTAATCTTGGTCTTCGCAAATCTCGCTATAGCCCTTTCCATCTGGCTTTGCCCAGTAATTTCCTGCTATGAAATTATAGCCAAGGATGTTTGTTCCGTTTTGCTTTTCTGTGTTCCATGAGTTTGGATAGATATCATTTACAAACTTAATATTTTCTGTATTGTTGAAGAA
>CAZQLM010000037.1:0-8297 GCA_964594175.1 uncultured archaeon
ATGTATTAATAAATCATCTTTATGGGCCCGTGGTGTAGCGGAAGCACGCCGCCCTTGCAATAAGAGCGCAGCCAGCCATTATTAACAATTTCACAAGAAAGGCGGAGGTCGAGGGTTCGAATCCCTCCGGGTCCACCAGTTTCAAATTAACTATGCGCATTTTCTCTTTTCCAATCTTTTTTGCTTTCGCAATTCGGGTCTAGACACATTCTGAAAGGTCTTTTTCCCTTTCTTCTTATCTCTACTATGCTCGTTCCGCATTTTTCACAAATTTTTTCCGTTTTCTCAACAATTGCGTTTGCCGGCAAAGGAAAAGATGTTCTGCATTTCGGGTAATTTGAACAGCCCACAAACTGTTTTTTGGTTTTTGGTGAATAAAGCCTCCTGAGTTCTCCGCCACAACTAGGACATTTACCGAGATTTCTAGAATCTTCGCGCAGCTGGATTATGGCTTTTTCTAAAGTCTCTCCGACTTCCTTTTCTTTTTTCTTGAACTCTGCAAAAATCTTTTCCAACTCCTTTCTGGCGTGCTCTATCACTTTTTCCTTTTCTATTTTTCTTTCGAATATCATTTCCAACTTCTTTTCGAATTTTCTGGTTAGCTTTTCGTCAACAAGCTCAGGAACATGTTTTTCCAAAGTTTCCGCGATTTTCATTCCAAGTTTTGTAACTTTGATACTTTTTCCGGTAATATATCCGCGGTCGTAAAGCGTTTGCAATATCGCTGACCGCGTAGCTCTCGTTCCGAGTCCGCGCTTCTCCATCTCCTTTATTATTGAGGCTTGCGAATAACGCTGCGGTGGCTGGGTTTGCTTTTCCAAAAGCACAACTTTTTTTATCTTGATCTTTTCACCTTCTTTCAGCTCTGGAAGTAGAACTTCTTCAAAGGTTGCATACTTTCCGTAGAATTTCATCCACCCGTCTTCTATCGTTCTCTTTCCGCACGTCAAGAATTTGTTTCCGCCTATGCTTATCACAAGCTTTACACTCTCTCTTTTTGCAGGCTGCGCAAAGCAGGCAAGAAATCTTCTGCATACAAGATCGTAAATCTTTCTCTGCTGTGGTGTTAGTTTTTTTAAATCAGGAATCTCTACTGTCGGGTGAATCGCCTCGTGAGCTGGATCTGTTTTCTTTCCTTCTGCAGGTTTCAGCACTTCGTTTTTTAGCAATTCTCTGCATAGTGGTGAGTATTCTTTTATTTCTGACATTGCCTTGAGAATTTCTTTATAACCTATTTGCTCAGGCAGTTTTTCGCTGCCTGTTCTTGGGTATGAAATAAAAGCGTTTTCGTAAAGGCTTTGAGCTATGTTTAGTGTTTGCTGAGGAGAAAAACCGAAAAGTCTATACCCCTCTGTCTGAAGAGAGGTAATATTGAAAGGTGCTGGCGGTTTTTGAAGATATACTCTTTTTTCTATTTTGATAACTACACCTTCCTTCACGCGAGATGTTTTCAGCACTTTTTCAGCTTTTGTTTTTTCCCAAATCTTTTCCTTTTCATAAGCTAACGTTAGCTCGCATCCTTTCACAACAGCTTTTGCTTCTACCTGCCAGAACGGTTTTGGTTTAAAGCTTGCTATTTCCCTTTCTTTTTTTGCGAGCAAGCATAGCGTTGGGCCCTGAACACGGCCGGCAGAAAGAATAGCAAACCGGGAGGAAAACCTCTTCAAAGCTCTCATAAGAGCGCGGGAAGTATTAATTCCCCAGTAAAAATCAAGAATATGCCTTGCCTCTCCGCATTCTATGTTTTCCCAATCTAAATGAGGAAGCATGTTTTCATAGGCTTTGATTATATCGGGTTTCGCAAGGGTCGAGAACTTCATTCTTTTTGCTTTTTCCGTTCTAAAAATGAAACGCAGGATGTTTGCTGCTATCAAAGAACCTTCATTATCAAAATCGCATGCCGAAATAAAGCTGGCTTTTCCATTGTATTCCTTTGCAATCTCTTCCAAAGTCCTGAAATACTTCTCGCTGAATCTTGCTTTTTTGTTTACTTCGAAGCTTGGCTTCCAATCGACATTGAAAACAGGATAACCTGAACCCCTTTCGATTTGTTTTAAATTGAACAAATGCCCAACAGCCGGGATAACGATATGCTTTTCCTTTTTTCTTTCGAGCTCGTAGTATTCAACACCGTAAGAGCTTTTCCTTTTCTTTACCCTGTTTTCTGCAAGAGCTTTCGCTATGTGCTTTGCAGCATCAGGTTTCTCTGCTATAATTACCACTACCACCTTTCTCTTCCTCCAAAATGCTTGTGAGCTTGACGAGCTTCAGAAGAAGCTCGCCCACTGTTTTTATAAAATTTACGAGCTTTTCGATAAGCTCGGCAAGCTTGTTCATAAGCTCTTCCAGCCAATTTGGCAACGTGAGTGTTATGAGCAAAAACACAATAACGAAAGGTATTACGCACAAGCGCAAAAGGCTCACCATCTAACTATTAAACAAAAACCTATTTAAAATTTCTACTACCATTTGCCCATATTAATAAGTACGCACTCGCAAGTTGGAAAAATTTATTCTTTAACACTCTTCTCCATAGCAAATGTTAGTTTTTATTAAAGAAGGTGAAGTTACTGTCAAATAATTAGCTATTGTGTTGTTGACTTCTAAAGAAGGTGAAGATAGAGAGTATATAAAGCTTTTGATAGTAAAGATGTTGTCAATTTTTCTTTTTCTATCGAAAATCTTAAAAATTAAAATCTGGCTAGAGAAACTTTATATATATTTTGCCTCTTATAAACATTTATGCGATTACCAAAAAGCTTAAATGAAATTTTTAAAAAGTCTCAAGAAAAGCTCCATACTCCAAGAGTATACACTCGAGGAATTCTTGAAATGAATACTCTTTTAAATAAATAAAGGTGAGGTTATGCTATACCAATCCGCTTCGATTTGAATTTCAGAACAATCTTAGTTAAACTTATTTCTGAAAAGTTTCAAAAAATAAACAGGTGTCTTCCATGTGGTCAATTTTACGAGCCTTAAGAGAAAATCCTGCTCTGCTTGTAGATTCGCAAAAGAAGCGTGGCGAAAGCATTGAGCTTGTTGAAGAAGCGATAGAGCTAGATAAGCGATGGAGAGGAATGAAAAAACTTTTGGATAGCAAGAGGGCTGAGCGCAATAAGCTAAGCGAGCAAATAGCGAAAGCTGACAAAGAGCAAAAGCAAAAGCTTGTTGAACAAGCTAAAAAACTTGCTGAAGAGGTGAAAAGGCTTGAGCAGGAAATGGAATACTTGGAAAAAAAGCTCAATGATATTTTGCTCAGCATTCCGAATATAGTTCACGAAAGCGTGCCTGTTGGAAGGGATGAAAGCGAAAACGTACCTTTGCGATATTGGGGAAAGGCGAGAGTTTACAAAGAAGATTTGAAAGCTTTTCTTGAGCAAAGCAAAGGAAAAGCTGAATACGAGATAATAAATTTCAAACCTCTTCACCATGCAGACGAAGTTCTGCACATTGGTGGAGCAGAGCTTGAAAGAGCAGCAAAAGTAAGCGGAGCGAGATTTTACTACCTGCTCAACGATTTAGTTTGGTTGGATTATGCGCTAACACTTTACGCTTTGGACTTTCTCAAAAAACAAGGATTTACAATAGTAGACCCTCCTTACATGATAAGAAGAAAAGCTTACGAAGGGGTAACAGCAATAAGCGATTTTGAAGATGTTATCTACAAAATCGAAAATGAAGACCTTTATCTAATAGCAACCTCAGAACATGCGATTGCCGCGATGCACATGAACGAAGTGCTGGAAGAAAAAGAATTACCTTTGCTTTACGCAGGAACAAGTCCTTGCTTTAGAAAGGAAGCAGGAGCACATGGTAAAGATACAAAAGGTATTTTCCGCGTTCACCAGTTTCATAAAGTCGAGCAGTTTGTTTTTTGCCTTCCTGAGCAAAGCTGGGAATGGCAAGAAAAGCTTATAGAAAACGCGGAAAAGCTCTGGCAGGGGCTTAGAATTCCTTATCGCATTGTAAATATTTGCACAGGCGATTTAGGAGTTGTTGCTGCTAAGAAGTATGACCTCGAAGCATGGATGCCTGCCCAGGCAAAATATAGAGAAATGGTCTCATGCTCAAACTGCACAGACTGGCAAAGTTATCGCTTGAATATACGCTATGCTGAAGAACGCGGTAAACCGAGCAAAGGCTATGTGCACACTTTGAATTCAACAGCAATAGCAACTACGCGAGCCATTACAGCTATAATAGAAAACTTTCAGGAAGAAGACGGGAGCGTTATAATTCCAAAAGTTTTAAGAAAATATTTGGAGCCAATAGAGACAGCGCCAAAAGATGTTATAAAGCCCGTAAAAAAAGGATAAACATTTATTTCACAGTCACGCTTTTAGCAAGATTTCTAGGTTTATCAGGGTTATAGCCTTTAAGCTTTGCCATTCTATAAGCCAAATACTGAATAGGGATTATGCTTACTATTGCTGTTGCTTCCTTTAAGTCTGGAACATTTATCCAATAATCAAATACCTCGTGATTTTCAGGAGAAATACCTATTATTATTCCGCCCCTTGCTTTAACTTCCTGCGCATTGCTTATTATTTCCCTGTAAGTCTCATCCTTTGGAGCGAAAACTATGCATGGTGTACCATCTTCTATTAGCGCAATTGTTCCATGCTTTAGAAAACCTCCAGAAAAACCTTCTGCATGTATATAAGTAACTTCTTTAATTTTAAGAGCGGCTTCCAAAGCAAGAGCATAGCTTACACCACGACCAATGCAGAAAACGTGCTCTTCATCTTTTAAAATTTCTGCAAGTTTTTCCAAATATTTTCTGTTTTCCTGAGAAAGAATTTCCTCAACATGGCGGGCAGCCTTTATTATTTTTTCCTTTCCTTCTTCATATCTCCCTGCTAAAGTATAAGCAAGCAAAGTGAGCAGAGCGAGCTGCGAAGTATAAGTTTTCGTTGAAAGCACGCAAATCTCAGGGCCGGCTTGCATAGGTAAAAGATAATCGCTCACCCTCGCAAGAGTAGAGCTTATAACATTTGTTATAGCAAGAATTTTTGCATTCTTTTCTTTTGCTTTTTTAACAGCATCGAGCACGTCTGCTGTTTCACCGCTTTGCGAAACCGCTACTACTAAGGTTTTCGGAGTTAGAAAATGCTTGTAATATCCAAACTCAGAAGCATCTACTACATTAACATGTTTTTTTGCAATTTTCGAAAAAATATAAGAGCTGGCGAGGCAAGCGTAATAAGAAGAGCCAGAGCCTATTAAAAAAACTCCAAAAGCATTGTCTATCAGCTCTGCAATTTTTTCTATTTTTCTTTTTTCATGCGAAACAGCTCTAATTATCGTTTCTCTTTGTTCATGAATTTCCTTTTCCATGTAGTGCTCGTATCCAGCTTTTTCCGCTTCTTCGAGCTTCCATTCAACTGTTATTATCTTCTTTTCTTTTTCATTCCCATTAATATCAAAAATTTTAGGTTTGCTTGCTGCATAGCCGAATTCTTTATCATCGAGGAATATTATTTTATTTGTATGCTCAAGAAAAGCTATAGGATCGCTTGCAAGGAAAATACCGTGCTCTGCTATACCTATGCACAATGGCGAATCTTTTTTAGCAAAGTAGAGCCTATCTTCCTCTTTATTTAACATAACAATTGCATAACTTCCTTCCAGTTTTTTAACAGTTTCGCATAAAGCATGCTCGAATGTATACCCATTTTTCAAAAACTCTTCTATTAAATGCGCTATAACCTCAGTATCTGTGTCGGAAACAAACTCGTGACCAAGCCGCTCAAGCTCCTTTCTTAGCTCAACATAGTTTTCTATTATTCCGTTATGCACAACTGCTATGCTTTTTCTGCAGCAGAAATGAGGGTGAGCGTTTATCTCGCTAACATTTCCGTGTGTCGCCCATCTTGTATGGCCTATAGCTATTTTAGCTTGTGGCACGCTTTGCTCAGCATCACCTATAGCTCCAACTGCTTTTTTTGCGAAAATCCCGTTCTCCAATTTTGCAGCAATTCCCCAAGAATCATAACCCCTATATTCAAGCCTTTTCAGTCCGTGAAAAACGAGCTCAGAAGCATTTCTTTTTCCTATATATCCAATAATTCCGCACATGTGCTTGCTTTCGAAAAATACCTTTATAAATAACTCCTAAAAACGGATTTTTAACATTCATTATTTGTTTTTGCTGTTTTTTCTGCAGAGTACTGGTTACACAAAAATATTTTTAAATATTACATCAAAAATATTTTTAATATTAAAAGTTTGATTTTAGTGGTGGAAATGTTTATCGTAAAGGAAAAAAACGGAAAAAAGCTAGCAAAGGAAGTTGAAATCTTTCAAGAGCCGAGCAAGCTTGCCGGTGTTTTACACCCTCTACGATGGAAGATTCTGAAGCTTCTTTCAGAAAAGCCGATGCACGCAGCGGAGCTTGCGAAACTCTTGAAAGAGCAAGAACAGAAAATTTATTATCACATAAAACAACTTGAAAAGCACGGCTTTATAAAAGTTCTTAAAAAAGTTTTTATCCGCGGAACTGTTGCAAAAATCTACGTGCCAAGCAAAAGAGCTTTTGCAGTAGAGCTTGAAGGAGAGGAGATACCATTTGAAAGCTTTACAAAAAAAGAAAAGAAAGTCTATAAATTTTTTTCTCCGCATATTCGTGAAGGAGTTTTTCACTCTTTCATAGTTGTAGGTTCTCCTGATCCTCATGGGCCGTATCAGGTTCGTGCTAGGGATGGGCATTATGCAATAGAGCTCGCTTTATGGCTTGGGCAGTACGCTCAGTTAGGAGAAAATTTTTCTGTAAAGCTAGACATTGATGTAAAAGCAGAAAAGGCCTGGGACAACAATCTCGTGCTTATAGGAGGTGTGCTCACCAATTTAGTAACATCCGAAATAAACCATTTACTTCCTGCAAAATTTTCCACGAGCGAATTTCCGTTCAGAAAGATAGTATCTGAAATGAGTAAAAGAGAGTACGAAGATGAAAAATGCGGGATTATAGCAAAAATTCCGAATCCATTTGCCAAAGACAAATCCATTATAGTACTTGCTGGTGTCCGCAATATAGGCACAAAAGCCTCCGTACTCGCTCTAACAAAGCACGCTTCGAAAATCTTAGAAGACTACGAGGGTGAAGATACGTGGGCAAGAATTGTGCGGGGTCTGGATCTGGACGGTGACGGGAAAATCGATAGTGTTGAAATTTTGGAGTGAAGCCTAATGTTAATTTAAAAAGTTTAAAAAGCCTAAGTGAAGAATGGTTGTTATGGAGATTTCAGTAACAAAGAATTTTCCATTCACAGCATATCTTCTTGTAGTGATTACTGTTAGCGTTTTCTTTTTTACTGGCGAGAACACAGAGTATTTTAACATCTATGGATTTGTTCCAGCATTTTTCAGACCATACACATTCTTCAGCTATATTTTCTTTCACAGAGATTTTGTTCATCTTATGTTTAACATGACTTTGCTTCTCGTTGCCGGGCTTTTGGTGGAGAAGAGTATCGGAAGACTTTACTTTCTTTTAACATATCTTTTTTCCGGTTTTGTTTCTGCGATTTTTGACGGATTTGGCAGGGTATTGCTCGATTTTTCAATCTACTCCCCTCTAATAGGAGCTTCTGGTGCTGTTCTGGGCGTTCTAACACTCACAGCCTTGTTAAAACCATTTGAAAGAATACCTTCTCTCTTTCTCGTAATCCCACTTTTCTTTCTTTTGTTAAAATTCACAATTCTCCTCGCAAAAAGCGGAATGCTCATACTTCTCGCTTTTCTGATTTTAATTTCATCGATAATGGGAGTTTTTGCGTCCTTTATCTTTTCATCAAAGCACTCAGTTCCGCTTATTTTTCTGCCAGTCTATTATCTTCTTTTTTCTCTGTGCATGACATTCATAAAAATACAAACCTTTTCATCATTCGGACATATAGGAGGAATACTCGGAGGATTCTTCTGCTTCCTCCTCTTCAGCCTTTTTTCTCTTTTTTAGCTCTTTAATAACTTCTTCGCACTCTCTCAGGTAAAGCGAAGCAAGATAAAGCATCTGCATTGCTATAAATTCTTCAGCTTTTTCTGCATTTTCTTTAAGCTGAGCAACATTAATTCCGCTTTCCTCCAGCTCACTAATTTCCCTTTTTATTTTGGCAAGTTTCCTTTTAAGAAAGTATGCTTTTATCCTCTTTCTCTTCCACACAGCTACTAGCGTGCTACTACCTATAAAAACGAGCAAAATCAAATAACCAAAAATTTCCAAAGGTTTTGGCTTGCACTCAAGCTTCTCAGCATCGCAGCCATACTCGCAAATTTCTAATGTTTTCCATGAGTTG
>CAZQLM010000038.1:0-8143 GCA_964594175.1 uncultured archaeon
GTTTTTCCTGAAAGAGATAAATCACTTCCGTAAATAATAAGCGTATCTATTTCGTTATGCTCTCCGAGAGTTTGAAGTAAATAATTAACACCATAGCTGGTGTAAAGTGTTCCTGCTATGTTAATTTTATTTTTCAGATTTCCAAGTTTTTTGAGAATCTCTTCCTTTCTGCTCCAAAGCGTGCAAAGAGCTATGTTCGAGGAAGGATTTATTATAACTATATCTTTCTGTACCATATTTTGAATTTCTGAAAAATACTTAAATAACTTGAATCAAAGAAAATATATGGAAATGAAAAAACTTGACGAAGAAAAGTCATTTGAAATTGCAAAAAAGTTCTTCAAAGTACCAAAGCAATATTTTTGCATAAATCAAAAGCAAGCGGAAAAAGCTTTAAGCAAACTAGAATTTCCAGTTTATCTTAAAGCTATCGGTAAAAAAATAATTCACAAAACGGAAAGAAAAGCCGTTGTTAAAGTTTCTAACAGAGAAAAAGCGCTAAAGGAATTTAATAGACTGAAAAAATTAAAGGATTGTGAAAAAGTTTTAATTCAGGAAGAGATAAAAGGTATAGAGCTTATTGTTGGAATTAAGCACGATAATACATTTGGAAAAGTTTTGCTTTTAGGTATAGGTGGGATATTTACAGAAGTGTTAAAAGATTTTTCTTTAAGAATTTGCCCTGTAGAAGAAGATGAAATAAATGAAATGATAGACGAACTGAAAGCGAGCAAGCTCTTGAAGGATTTTCGTGGTATAAAGATAAACTTAGAAAAGCTGGTTAAGGGTTTGGTAAAACTGAGTAAGTTCGCAGAAAAGAGCAAAATAAAAGAAATGGATATAAATCCTCTCATATGTAATGAGAAAGCGTGTTACGCTGTAGATATAAGAATTTTCAAATAAGAAAAAGAATAAAAATAAAAAAGATGTTATCCAGAATTTTTATTTCTTTCTTCTTGCCGATTTCTTTGCGGATTTTTTCTTTGCGCTTTTCGTGGATTTTTTCTTTGCCGATTTCTTTGCGGATTTCTTTTTTAGCAGTTTTCTTTTTCGCAGCCATATCCACCACTAATTTAAAAATCGCATTTTCTCATATTTAAATTTATCATGAATTTGTTTTTGTAAAATTTTTGCAAGAGCAATTTTTTGATTTAATAAGGAATTTTCTCCTCTAATTTCCACTTTTTCGTGCTTTTGTCATATGAATAAATTCTTACACTATTTTCATTAATAAAATCGTAAATTCTGTAAAGCTCTATTTTTAATTTTCTTTTAGATTTCTCTTTAATGTACTCAGCAACCGCATTGTGCCCGGCACCGTGAATTAGGGATATTTTCTTTTTTCTTTCTCCCTTCCTTAAAAGATATTCTGTAAATTTTTCTGTACCTTCTGCAATGAAAACGTTCCTTACATCAGCTATGTAATTAAAAAAGGTAAGTTTATCTATTATATCATATTGCGTTAAAGTTCTCGGCATTCCATGGTATTCTGCCGTAAACAAAGTATCAAACATATTTGGAATATCAATAACGCTTGCAGCGTGCGGTAAATTCATTGTTGCTAAAGCTGCAGTAGAAAGAGCTATTTTGAGAAAATCCCTCCGAGTGAGTTCGTCTTTCTGGAGTTTATAATAGATGTAAAGAGCTATGAAGGCGGAAGGTAAATTGGCTGTAAGTGCTCCATGAAGCGTTATAGGATCTATTACCACTAGTTTTTTATTATATTTTTTTAGCTCATTTTCTATATCCCAGAAAAATCCCATAGCGTTTAAAGGGTATAGCACTCCTCCTATCGTTATTGAAACTGCTCTTAGAATATCGTCTTCTATACCACTTTGGTTATAAATAAAATCAGGACCTTCAAGAACTATATACTCAGCATCTTTTATTAAAACGTCTTTTACTTTCTCTATATAGTCTCCATATCTTCCGGTTTTTTCAGTAAGCCAACTGTGCATCACTCCTATTACATAAATATCTTGATCGTTAGATTTTACTTTAAAAGCTCGCAAGGGATTTGAGCTATCATTTACAATATCATCTAAAGAGTTAAAATTTTTTTTCATCTCTCCAAAAATACATCTTCCCAATAAAGGTATTCCTGCGTATGCCCCGATAAACGAAGTGATTCCTTCCACCGTCTTTTTTGATTTATTTGCATTTTCCATTAAAAAGTTAGTGATAGAAAATTTTAAATTATTTTAACAATTCTTTCAAATATGGCAAAAACTCTGTCTTAATTTTTCTTGTTGAGCAATGTAATTTTTCGGCAAGTTCTTTGAGTTTTTCCTTTTCTTCTGCTCTCTCTTGTTTTGTAATAGAAAGTATTTTTAGTCTCTCAGGATATTGATACTTCGTAAATTTTCTGTACACATCTTTTTTGCACATTGCAATTCCCGCCATAAGGTCGAGCATATACATCATTAATCTCCAGTTTTGGCGCAAGGCTATTCTTCTTCTGAAAATATCAGCTCTTGCTAAAAGCTCATACGCTTTTGCTATTTCTTCTGGTTTTTTGTATTCCCTGAAAATGTTATTTTCTATCCACCACATAAGTTCTTCTGGCTCGCGTTCGCTTGAAAGCATGGCAAATCTAGCTCCGCGAAGAGATTTTGTTTTAAAAACAATTTTCATTGTTTCAAAAATATTCTGTTCTCTTTCTCTGTAACTTAGCACAACGAGGTCACTTTCCGAAATTTTTCTTTTACCCCTGGCGATTATTTCTAAATCGTTTATTGCTCCTCGCAAATCACCCTCATTTCTTGAAGCTATTTGTTTTATAACATTTTCATCATACTCTATTCCTTCTTTTGAAAGAATTTCTCTCAATCTCTTTTCTATATCCCTTATTCCGAGTTTTTTAAATTCTATAAGCTCACATATTTCGCGAAGTGAGCGAAGTTTAGGATCCCATGCATCATTGGCTGTAAAAACTATCGGATTTTTCGTTTCTGGTACGATTTTCAGTATTTCTGCTATCCCGCCTCGATCTTCTTTTCCAGAAATCCCGTCAACTTCGTCTATAAGAAATATTTTTCCTTTTTTGAACAGGCTAGTCTGCGTTACAGCAGTACCTAAAATTCTTTTGAGCGCTCCAGCATCGCGGAAATCGCTCGCATTAAGCTCTACTATATCAAGATTTTTATCAAAAGCAAAAGCGTAAACAAAGCAAGTTTTTCCTGTACCAGGAGGTCCGTAAATTAAACAAGGCTTTCTATGCTTTTTCCAAGTAGCATACCATTTAAGAAATTTCTCCACACCTTGTTTTTGATTTACAAATTCTTTCAGAGACCTGGGAGAGTATTTTCTTATCCACATGATTTAAATTTTATATTTGGATTTATTTATTTTTCATCATTATATTTTCCTGAAGCATGTGCTGATAATAAATGAATTTGTTGGAGAAGCCTCTTCACATGCGTAGAGCAAGATACGCTCTTGCTTCATATTCTGTTAACCCAAAAATATTCATAAAAATAAAGGAAAAAAACATCTCAAAGGAAGATTTTTGTAATATTCCTTCATTTCTTTAATTGTAGTTTCAAGGCTCTCGTACACTGTGCGCAATGGGATGCAGAAATTTAATTTTTCATCTTCTTAGGATAATGGAAACCACGAAAATTGCTGTGTTTGTTAAAATAATGAGAACTCCTGCTGGAGCTGTGCAAAACTCGGATAAAAGCATTCCAAAAATACAGCTCGAAATCCCGAAGATTATTGAAAATAAGGAGTACTCGAAAAGGTTTCTGCTCAGGTTTCTCGACGCGGCCGCTGGAATTGCCACCAATGCAGCTGTTAAAAGACCGCCTACTATTTTCACACCAAGAGCTACTACAACAGCAATCAAGAAGAGGTAGATGAAATTGTATTTCTTGACATCTATCTTTTCTACCTTAGCCAAATCTTCGGAGATGCTAATCAAAACTATTTTCGAATAGCATTTTCTTAGCACAGCAATAACCGCGAAAGATAAAATCATGGAAAAAATTGCATCCCAGAATCCTATTCTGGAAATATCTCCGACAAGTGCGGCTTTTGCTTGCTCTACTGGCAAAAAGAGAAAAGCAGCTGCTACACCTGAAGCAAATACAATTGCTGTTAGAGCTTCCATTGGCAGCTTTGTTCTTATTTCAAACAGCCAGATTAAAATTATTCCAAGAATAACACAAGGGAAAGCTCCTAAAGTTATATCAAAATCATAAATCAGGGCGATAGCTATTCCAGGCAAGGTCAAGTGCCCAAGCGGCCCAGCTACTAAAGACATTCTTCTGCTCAGCATTAAACTTCCCAAATATGCTGCTGCAGCAGCTATGCAAACCCCTGTCACCAAGCTAAATGCGTGCATGCTAATCATGCCTGTGCTCGTAAATTTTTATCTCTCCTCCATAAAGTTTTGAAAGCAGTTTAGAAGTTAAGCTCTTTGGAGAACCAAAGCAGAGAATTCTTTTATTCAGACAAAGGCACCTTGAGGAGAATTTGTACACAACGCTCAAATCATGCGTAACAAGTAAAATTGTTAGATTTTTTTCTTTTCTCAGCCTTTCCAAGCATGTGTAAATGGTTTCTTCCGCACCGATATCTATTCCAGCAGTCGGTTCATCGAAAAGCAGCACTTCTGGTTCTCCAATAAGCGCGAAAGCTATTAATATTCGCTGAAATTGGCCAGAGGAGAGGTCACCAATTCTTTTCTTTAAAATATTAGAACTTATCCCGATTGAAAGCAGAGATTTTTTGATTTCCTTTTCAGAATGTCCCTTCAACCTGAAAAATTCCTCAACGCTCAGCGGAATGTGTTTGATAAACGGTACTCTTTGAGGAACGTATCCTATTTTAACACCATTTTTCCATTCTATTTCTCCATTATAAGGAACCAAGCCAAGCAAAGTTCTTAATAACACAGTTTTTCCTGCTCCGTTAGGACCAAGAATTGTTAGCACCTCTCCCTTTCTAACTTCAAAGTTTAAATTCTCTAGAATCGTTTCTCCATCAAGCTTGACTGTCAAATTTCTTACCTTCAAAATCAAATCCTTTTCCATATGCACACCTGTAAAAGCGGTTTTGTCAAATCTAAATACTTTACAGAACAAATGCCTGTTAAAGTCTAATGCTCCATAAATTCTAAACCTCTGCCTCAGGAATTTCCTTAGGCATGCCTTTTCTTTCTCTTATTTTCAGCACAACCTCATCTCTAAGTTCTTTAGGTATTGGCTCGAAAACCACATCTATCAAAGATTGAAAACCCTTTCCTGCTGTCGCAGATTTAAGCGTAGATTCGAAACCAAAAAGCTCTGCCACAGGTATTTTTGCTGTTATAATAGCGCTCGCTTCCTCTTGCTCTATGTTTATTATCTCTCCTCTCCTGTTGTTTATTTCCGCTGTTACATTGCCAATATACTCCTGCGGAGTGTCTATTCTCAAAATTTGCTTTGGTTCAAGCAGAGTGGCCTCTCCTTTGAGCATGCATTGCTGAATAGCGTAGCGCACAGCTGGAATTACCTGAGCAGGACCGCGATGCACAGCGTCTTCATGAAGCTCCGCATCCACAAGCTTAACTATCATTTTTGCGCAAGGTTCTTTTGCGAGTGGGCCCGCATCTATTGCTGTTTTGAAACCTTGCTTAACAAGCTCCATCGCCTCGTTTAAATACTGCACACCTTTCGTGCAATCGAGAAACATGCATGCATTGTGAATTAACACAACATTTTTCGCATCTTCTTTGTCCATTCCTAACTCGATTAATTTATTTCTCAGCTCTAAATCTTTCTTTCCTTTTACTTCTCCTTCTCTTATTTCTCCTTCTACTATGGCTTGGTAAATGCTATCTGGCATAGGCTCGACGGTAATGTAAAATCTATTATGCTTGTTCGGAGATTTTCCTTCAACAACAGGTGAAGCATTTTTCAATGTTTCGCGATAAACGACAATAGGTGGAGAAACGTTTATTTCTATACCCTTTTCCTTTATCTTGTTCTCTACTTTTGCTTCCAGATGAAGCTCTCCAAGCCCGGAGATAAGAATCTCGCCAGTTTCTTGATTAATCTCTACCTTAAGCGTCGGATCCTCTCTTGAAAGAATCTTAAGTATATTTATTAGTTTCGGTAAGTCCTGCGGGTTCTTTGGTTCAATGGATTTTGTAACAACTGGCTCGAAAATGTGCTTTATAGCTTCAAACGGCTCTATTACATGCTCAGGAGAACAAATTGTTTCTCCTATGAAGGCCTCGCTCAGCCCAGTAATTCCAACAACATTTCCTGCTACAGCATAGCTAATAGGTATGCGCTTATCAGCTATAAAAGTAGTTACCTGCTGAACTTTTTGCACAACACCTCTGTTTACTAAATAAACGTCTTGCCCTGCTTTAAGAGTGCCGGAAAATATTCTTGCAGTAGAGACCATTCCGGCATGGGGATCGTAAACTACTTTTGTTACGATTCCTGCAAGCTTGCCTTTTGCATTGCAAGAAATTAAATCTTTTCCGGTTTCGCTTTCTACATCTCCTTTCCATATTCTCTCAACTCTGTATTTTTGTGCTTCAACTGGAGATGGCAAATGCTTTATAACCATGTCAAGAACAACTACATGTAAAGGAGCTTTTTTGGCAAGCTCTTCATCTCTATCTTGAGAACAAAGCTCAATGATATCTTTAAAACTTACGCCACTTCTTTTCATGTAAGGCACTGAGATTGCCCATTTTCTCAAAGCTGAGCCAAAAGCAACGCTTCCATCCTCGACGCGAACAAGCCATTTTTCCTTGTATTTCGGTTCAACATGCTTCGCTATGAATTTATTAACCTCTACTACTATTTTCGCTAACCTTTGCTGCAATTGCTCAGGACTGAGCTTTAGCTCTTTGATAGCACGATCAACTTTGTTTATGAAAAGCACAGGTTTAACACGCTCTGCTAAGGCTTGCTTTAGCACCGTTTCTGTCTGAGGCATTATACCTTCGACAGCGCAAACTACTACAACGGCTCCATCCACAGCACGCATGGCTTGTGTTACATCTGCTCCAAAGTCAACGTGCCCAGGAGTATCGAGAAGGTTAATAAGATATTTCTCTCCCTCGTACTCGTGAACCATGGTTACGGTAGCTCCGTAAATTGTCATTAGTCTTTCTCTTTCCTGCTCATCTATCCAAGTTAGCATTCTCTCACCAACAAGCTCGGCGCTCATAAGCCCGGCTCCAGCTGTTAAGTTATCTGTTAAAGTTGTTTTTCCGTGGTGGATATGCGAGACTATACCAATGTTTCTTATTCTTTCGGGCTTATCCATGAGAGCCTGTACCCTTTCTCTAAATTCTTCCTTAGCCATAAGAATCACTTTCCTAAAAATCGGAAAAAATCTATTTAAAGTTTTTTGAAATTTACCACCATTTATCGTAAACCTGAAGTTTAGAATTTTTTCCAAACATTATCAACGGTTTCCATTCTCCACCCCATTCTCTAAGCCATTTATAGAAATAATCTCTCTTTTTTATAGTTTTAGGGGATTCTACGTCTAAGACATAATATTCAATATCTGCCTGTATTTCTACATTCCAGTGAGGTAAGAATGGTTTATCACGTTCATACTTGATATAACCGCCAACTACTCTTGTTTCGTATCCTTTTGCTTCACTGATTGAAGCCATAGCTAAAGAATAATCATCGCAATCTCCTATTGCGCCTTCTTTGAAGTACTCTCTTGGTTTTTGCCACCAATCTTTTTTACCAAAAAGCTCTTTGTCTGTTTTATATTCAAATTTTAATTCCTTTGGGGCATTTATTCTGCCTGTTACACTGAAAGGAGGGTCAAAATCGTATTTTATTTTTTCAGCGTATTCTTTTACTTCATCTGGAGTTATGTAGTCCTTGTAATTTTCTGGTATATAGCAATCCCAAAAAAAGCTAACAATGTTAGGATTCAATTCTCTACCTCCAAGAGATTTGTAAATTTCCAGAATTTTATCTGGGAAAAGCTTAGAAAAGATACAACCACCAGTTAAAGTCCCTGCACCGATTGTTACTAGTTTTAAGAACACTCTCCGTGTTATATTCATAACTATATAGTAGTAACAATAATATTTAAAATTTACGGTTTACGTCCTATTACTATTTAAATATTCCTTTCCACTTTTACTCTTATGAGAAAAAGAAGAATAAAA
>CAZQLM010000039.1:0-5991 GCA_964594175.1 uncultured archaeon
CATATATCATGTTCTTTTTGAAAATGAAACAGTTTTAAAGTTTATAAAAAATCCTTGGAATGAAGAAAAAGTAATGCTTCTAATTGTAGGGAATGACGATATTAAAGTAAAACAATTGGAAGAGGATTTATTAATGAATTCATTAAACTTTCCAGTATACTTTACCTCCAAAATCTCTCAAGAATGTAAGAATAAAAGCTATGTTAAGAATAGAGCTGAATATATAGTAGAAGGAATTATTGAAAAAATAGCAACAATACATCCAAAAGGTGAAAAAATATACGTTAAAATCAATTTCATAAAAGTTGAAAAATACATTAAAGGAGATTTAAAAGAAAGAGAAATTGAGCTAGTAGTTGATTGGTCTTTACTAGGAGCAGTTCATACACAGCTTGGTAAAATATCAGATGAACTTTATCCACAGTTTCGAAAAGGTGATAAGATAAGAGTTTATTTCGAAAAAGAAAATGAAAAATTCACTATTGTTTGTAGTGTATTTGGTATTGAAAGGATAGAGGTTGAATAAAATGCTATTCAAAAACTACTATTATTAGTTATTTTGGTCCTATTAGTGATATGGCTTTTTTGGCCTTTAAATAAACAATTTTTATAAATTTGTGCCGTAAAACTGAAAATATAGAAATAAATGAATGTAAATCTTCGAATCTTTGTTCAGAATTTAATTTAGAATCCAAGTACTTCAAGGATGTTGGCAAATGAAATTAGAGTACATAATGAGATTAGTTTATAGGTAGAACAAAAACTTCATTAATTTAGCTAAACCTGATAAGGTACTATATCCCGGTAAGAGATTTGGGTAATTGTAGAGGTTTTCTTGAGGGTCAATAATACATTTTTAGACTTTACTGTAGTTTTATGTTACTATCAAAAACCGAACCTTATTTACATAAAAGAATTTAAAATAAAACCTTACCTTACTTCGTTAGTACCGGCTATGTGAATACAAAATTTAAATAGAAGTAATCTAAAATTTTTTTGGAGTATCGGGATTCTGTTTTTTCTTTCTGGGTCTCTGCGTCCTTGGTTTTAGTGCCTTGGATTTTTGGCATAGCAAGTGCGCCAGAATGGCTATTTTCTTTCTTGTACAATTTATTACCTCTATAATAAGAGGCAAGGAAACAAATAAAGTAGCATGCTTCTGTGGGGGTGTGAAAAACTATGTGTGCAGAAGCCTTGCAATCGCTTCGAAAGATTTATAAATGTATTTCCTCAATCATATAAAGCCCGCGCAGCACTGCTTCGGCAGGAGCGGGTGACTATGGAAAAAGAAAAGATTATTGAAAAAATAAAGGAGCTTAGAGGTTCTGCCAAGAAAAGGAATTTTATCCAGTCTTTTGACTTAGCCATAAATCTGAGAAACATAGATTTGAGAAAACCTGAAAACAGAATCAAAGGCGAGGTAGAGCTTCCGCACAAGCCAAAAGAGAAAAGAAAAATTTGCTTTATAGCAGATAACCTCTTACCAGAGCTTAAAAAACTTAACGATTCTGAGCTTGAGCTTTTGAAAAAAGATGATATAGAAGGTATAAGCAAAAGAGAGGCAAAAAAACTTGCGAAAAGATACGAGTTTTTCCTATGCGAAGCTCCTCTCATGCCAGTGGTAGGGCGTTTTCTTGGCCCGGCTCTAGGGCCGAGAAACAAAATGCCAAAGCCTGTTCCACCTACTGCTAATCCTTTGCCATTTATTGAAACTGCTAAAAAAACCGTGCGATTCGCTTTGAAAAGCTCGCCTGTAATTCACGTGCTCGTAGGAAACGAGAAAATGAAAGACGAACAAGTAGCAGAGAATATAATTGCCGTTTATGAAAAGGTTAAAAGCCTTTTACCGAAAGGTGAAGCCCAGATAAAAGATGCTTATCTAAAGCTTACAATGAGCAAGGCGGTGAAACTATGGTAAAAGAAAGCAAGCTAAAAGCTGTTGAAGAGCTTGCAAGCATGGTTAAACGCTATCCTGTAATAGGCTTAGTAAGCCTGCACAAAATTCCGAGCTCGGCTTTTCAAAGAATAAAGCAAGAGCTTGGAGAAAACGCGAAAATAAAAGTAGCAAAAAAGTCTATAATCGTAAGAGCTTTGGAAAAAGCAGGTGTTAAGGAGCTTTGCAATTATGCTCAAGGTTCGATAGCTCTGATAATGAGCAGCCTTAACCCTTTCAAGCTTTTGTTCTTCCTTCAGAAAAAAACTTCAAGCGCTCCTGCAAAGCCAGGTGATGTTGCAGAGCAGGATATTGTGGTGCATGCCGGTCCAACAGAGCTTGCAGCAGGGCCTGCTATTTCAACGCTTACAAAGGTAAAAATCCCTGCAAAAATAGAAGGTGGAAAAATTGTTATTCAAAAAGATGCTGTGGTTTGTAAAAAGGGCGAAGTTATTAGCGAAGATTTAGCCGCTGCTTTAAATTTACTAAAAATGGAACCAATGAAAATTGGCTTAAAGCTTTTGGCTGTTTGGGAAGATGGAAAAGTTTATCATGGTGAAGCTTTAGAAATTACAGAAGAAAATGTTTTGGAAGATTTGCAGCAGGCTCATGCTAAAGCTTTTGCTTTGTCTGTTGAAATGTGCTACCCGACAAAAGAAAACATTGAAATGCTCATACAAAAAGCTTATATGAATGCAAAAGCATTAGCTCAAGAAGTAGGAGAGGTGAAATAAATGGAATTAATGTACGCTACTTTGCTTTTGCATGCGGCTGGCAAAGAGGTGAATGAAGAAAACTTAAAGAAAGTTCTGCAAGCAGCTGGTGCAAGCATTGATGAAAGCAAGGTAAAGGCAGTAGTGGCAGCGCTCGAAGGAAAAAACATAGACGAAATAATAGAAAAAGCAAGCGTTGCTCCTGTTGCTGCTCCTGCAGCTGCAGCAGAAGAGAAGAAAGAAGAAGAAAAGAAGGAAGAAGATGTAGAGAAGAAAGCAGAAGAAGCGGCTTCAGGATTAGCAGCGTTGTTCGGATAAAAGAAGTGCTCCAGTTTTTCAATTATTTCTTAGTTGTTGGAAGGTTTTTTCAAATGTTTTACAGAGTTTTAAAATTTGTTCGTTCCATCAAAACTATAAGTAAGTTATTTAGTTCGATAAATCAGACAGAAAACTATCTAAATTAGTTCGACATAACGAACAATATTCATACAACTTCTTTAATAACAAAAGAAAACGCTATAGTCAATATCTTCGCCATTATTTGGGGATTTGTGGTTGGGTATGGATTTGGAGCAGGTTATAGGTATTTTTTAGAGAAAAAGAAGATTTAAGAGAATGTAAACAGAATGCTTAAAAATGAACAAAGAAACTCTGAGAAGAAAATTCAAGGATAAGAAAATTGTTTTTACAAAGCATTTTTTAGAAAAACCTTAGAAAAATTTGTAATAGCTATTGCTCAAGAAGAAAAAGAAAATGAAATCAAACTCGAGCTACTTTTTGAAAAATCTCGTAAATATGATTTACGTGTTATAATTTCGGTGAAGGAAAAGAAAAAATGTATAAATATAATTACAGCACATATTCAAAGTAAGAAAAAAAGAAAGAGGTTAGAAAAATGGCTAAGAAAGTTAAGGTAAGTTACGATTACGAGAATGATATTCTCTACTTATTTACTGGAGAGAAGGTTAAGGATAGCTTGCAGATAGATAATTTTGTAATAGATTTCTCTCACAAAGACAAAATAGTTGGTATTGAAATCTTTGAAGCAAGCAAAGTATTGAGCGGGATTTCAGAATTTCGAATAACTAAGAAAATGCTGAAGGAATATCTTAAAGAAGCACGTCTCAAAATCTATGTGGGAAAAGAATTAGTTGTTATAGGAATAGGGCTTCTTTTTGAAGCAAAACTCAAAGAAGTTCACACTTCTGTTTCTCTGCCTGTGGAAGTTGTTAGATAAAAATTGTTTTGATAGTTTCTTTTATCCCTGTCTAAATACCATTATCTCTGTTTTTTGAAAACCGCCATTATACTTCTAAAAATGCGGAATCCGCGTTTTGTTTTCACTTTACTCTTTACCGCTATTTCCATTCCGAGAATCTCAAGCATTTCCTTAGGGGTTACCACGTCTATGCTTTCTTTTTTCAGTTTTTCCTTCCTGAAATCGTATTTATTGTAGGTTACTATGAAGCACGGTCTGTGAGCGTAGGCAGCGATGACAAGCGGAATATCACTTTCATCCCTAACGAAATTCCTGTAAAATTCTATATCCTCTGAAGCACATTTACATTCGTCGATTTCATCCATTTTAGAAAAAAGCTCGCTCAAAACTCTTCTCAGAGCTCGCGAGCTTACTCCAGATTTTTTGGAAATTATATGCACGTGTTTGAAAACTTCTTCTTTTATCGATACAGAATAATAACCTTTATCTCTCGTAATGAAAGAAGAATGGAAAGGACAGCCTTAGTAATGCCTTCTCTGGAGATTAACGATGAAATTACAACATTAGCGTCTACAACGATTATCTTTTTAGTTTTGCTTTTACTTTCCTCCATGCTGCCCACTTTATCTTTTTGGATATTTCTTCAGCATCTTTTCTAGTGAGCCTACTTAAAACTGAGAGGAACTGAAGCATAGAGAACGTTTCTACAGCGCTTCTTATCTCGCTTTCGCTCATTCCCATTCTTTTCGCTTCTGCCACCAACTCCGCTGGAATCGTGACATGCATGGCATGGGCTTTCATAAAATTTTTTTGGAGGTTTTTCTATTTAAAAATTTGGAATCACAAATTTTTCTTTCTGTCTCAGTATGCTCGCCAATTATTTATGATTTGTGATGGGTACGGGTTTGGCACGATTATGGAGTACTTTGTTTGAAAAGAGGAAAATTTAAGAAGATATTAAGAAATTAATTATACATGGGTATTCCCAGAATTGAAGAACGAACTCTATACCCTCCTTTAGTAAGATATTTGGAAGATCTAGGTTTTAAAGCCGTAGGGGAAACAAAAGTAACTAAAAAACATCCAGATATTTACTTTACAACGGATTCTATTTCCTTTGTAATAGAAGTTAAAATCGGTAAATCTGATACAGGTTTAAAAGCTGTAGCTCAAGCCTATGATTATGGAAGAAGATTGGGTACTCAAAATATAATCATTCTCGTATACCCCGAAAAAATAAAAAATCAGCCAATAGTTGATTCTGATATCGTAACTAGGATTGCTTTAGAAGAAGATATTCAGGTGCTAATTTTAACCGAATATTGGACAGAAAGTTTAACCATAAAACCGGTAAAACTTTTTCAGTTATTAAAAGAACGAATCTCAATTAAAGAGCGTAGAGTAGATTTCAAGACAATTGTTAAATTAATAGAAAGCTATGTTAGAGATCTGAATTCTATAGTGTATCAGATAAAAACCGAAGAATTAGTATCAGAAGTAGTGGACAAATTAGACTTGTTTTCTTCAATAGGAGAAATAAAGGATAAAGAAACTGCAAAGAAACAGGTTATAAACTTAGCATCGTATCTTCTATTCAACCAGCTATTATTTTATCATATTTACAAAAAGAAAACACAGGACAAGTCTCTTCCAGAACTTGATGAAATAAAAAGTGTAAGAGATTTACAGATATACTTTGATAAAATTACAAAAATCGATTATCAATCCATTTATAGGGTTAATATCTTAGGTCATATTCCAGAAAAGAAAATTGTTATTGATACCTTAAATGAAGTGATAAAAGCCATAAAGTTATTAAGAGCGGAACATATAACACATGATCTTGCAGGAAGATTTTTCCATGATTTGATTCCCTTTGAGGTTAGAAAAGTTTTGGCAGCGTTTTATACTCATCCAGTAGCCGCAGAAATTCTGGCCGGATTAACCATAGATTCGTGGGATGAAACCGTTATAGATCCTGCATGTGGTTCCGGTACTTTACTTGTCGCTGCCTATAGAAGAAAACAAGAGCTCTACCAAAAACTACATGGATATAAAGATCTTAAGAAAATGCACAAAAAGTTTATCGAAAATGATTTAACAGGTATTGATATAATGCCGTTTGC
>CAZQLM010000039.1:6091-8126 GCA_964594175.1 uncultured archaeon
TGCACAAAAAGTTTATCGAAAATGATTTAACAGGTATTGATATAATGCCGTTTGCCGCTCATATTTCTGCAATTAATTTAACAATGCAAAATATTGAACAAAAAACAAATACTGTAAGAATAGCAACCTTAGATTCCTTAGAACTAGTAGAACTACTGAAATCACCCGAATTTAAAAGAAAGGGCATTAAGATTTCTCCGTATACAACTTCAATTCAATTAACATTACATGAAGCTTTTGGAACGTCTAAAAAAGTGAAAAAGAAAGGTGCCGTGTCTCCTGAAGGTAAAGGTTCTGAATTCTATCTTAAGCCTGTAGATGTGGTAATAATGAATCCACCATTTAGCGACAGAGAGAAAATGCCACCAGAGATGAGAGAAAAGTTAAAGAAAAATCCTTTAGGTGAAATTTGTGGTCATCAGGTTAATCTTTGGGGTTATTTCTTGGCTTTAGCAGATTTACTACTTAAACCTGGCGGTAAAATTGGAGCGGTAATACCTATTAACATAGCAAGAGGGAAAGCAACAGAGAAAATTAGAAAGTTCTTGTTGGAAAATTATCACATAAAGTATATTGTAAAACCTGTTGGAGATATCGCATTTAGCGAAGGTGCTGCATTTAGGGATGTTCTGTTAATTGCTGAAAAAAGAAAACCGAAAAAGAATGATGTTACAAGAATAATTTTATTAAAGTGTTCTATCAGAAAAATTGAAGAAAATGAAATCACAGAAATTATGGAATCTATTCGTTCTTCAAAAGAACTCTTTGATAAATTGGAGATAATTGAAACAGAACAAGAAAACTTAAAGAAAAATTTTATGGAATATCTTTGGTCTCATAGTAAAAAGACCTATGAAATTTTAAGTCAGTTTTACGAGTTATATAAAGAAAGAGTAAGTAAAATAAAAAAAGAGTTTCCTATAGAGAAAGTTATGGAAGGTTTTCATACATCTCCAGGAGGGATATCTCAAATTTTATATATTACTGATCCGCTTAATGAGGAACGAATAAGAAGAAGTCTATTAATCTATGAGACAGAAGACGAAAGATATATCTACTTTAAAATAAAAAATCTAAACAAAAGTTATAAATTGAGAAAGGATTGTGTTGTAAAAGGCTTAAAATCAATTTCTGGAGTGAAAAAAATAAATGGGGAAAACATCAATGACTATTTAATTATTAGAGACTTTCCTAAAATGAAAGAAATAATTACATTATCTTCGTTTAAACATAAACTAAACTGGGAAAAGATAAATAATGAAAAAGAAAAGAAAAGCACTTTTGTAACTATTTTTAGAAGATTCAGTCCACATTCCAAAAACACTTGTATTCTTTCTTTATATTCAGACGAGCCTTTTGTACCTACAGATGCATTTAAAATATTTAAAGGAGATGAGGAAGAATCTAAATTTCTCTGCATATACTTAAATAGCGTAATCAGTTTAGTAAAATTACTGTTTAACATGCAACAAACAACAGGACAATTTTCAGATATTAAAGAAGAAGATTTGAGAAATTTTGAGTTTGTTGATATTAGAAAGTTCGCAAAATCAGAAAAACAAACTCTTCTAAATTTATTTGAAAAACTCAAAGATGTGGAATTCCCATCAATTCTAGAACAATTAGAAAACCGCTTTTGGGCAAGAGTTGAATTAGATAAAACAATATTAAAAATTCTCGGTTTTTCAGATAGGGAAATTAATGAATGGTTGCCTAAGGTTTATGATGCGCTAGTTGAAGAATTAAAGGCGATGAAGAATGTCAGGTAAAACACAATTTTGTCCAATATTCGAAGATATAGAAAACTCAAAAATAAAAGAATTGGCAAAAAGATTAAAAGGCACATCGCATAAAGAGACTCTTACAAATATTTTGGAGTGGCAAGAGAAAAATATTAAGTTTTGGTGGGAAAGGTGGCCGCTTGATCTTTCACTAAAATTGATAATACCCTTTTCATTTTTGATGTTATTTATTGTTTCTCTACCTCTTCTTATTATATTTTTTTCTCTTAGAGTGTTATTGGATACGACTATAC
>CAZQLM010000040.1:0-8002 GCA_964594175.1 uncultured archaeon
ATGTATAATGGCATAGAGTTTTATAGTAAAGTAAAAATTTAAAAATTCAGGTTTGTTTCAGTATTTCAAACTTGTATCAAGAAAGCTGGCAAAGGAGAAAAAATAACTTATGTTTTTCCGGTTCGAATAATCTCCACACTTCCGCCGGCCAGTTCTATTTTTTCTTTTGCTCTTTCGGTTATGGAAATCGTTTTAATTTTAAGCGGTTTCGTTACAGTTCCTGAAGATATAATTTTTTTGAATCCTAGCTCTATTAGGTTTAGCTCTTCTTTTCCGAGTTTTTCAGCTAGTTTTTCGAGCTCTCTGAGTGTTATGATTTTCTCTCTTTCTCTTTTTCTCTTTATATGCGGGTAGAAACCTTTCTTAAAACCGCGTTTTCCAAAATGCTCTGGGTCGAGCATTAGCACAAGTTGCTTTTTATGGTCCTTGCTTCCAGCAAAGCCTTTACCGCCCTTACTTCCTTTTCCTCTATGCTTTTTTTTCGAGCCATATCCGTGAGTTTTGCTTCCGCGAAGCTTTCTTACTTTCTTTCTTTTTCTCACTACCATAGGTTAAGTTATTAAATGTAAAGGTTTAAATATTTTCCATGATTCTCAAAGCTCTTGGAGCACTTGACGCAATTGCCGGGTTATTAGCGCTTACAGATATGCATGCTTATAGCGCTTGCTATCTTATCCTGAAAAGCATTGTCTTTCTTTCGCTCTCTCCAACTTGCGTGCTTAACTGGTGCGATTTTGCTCTCGGTTTGCTTCTGCTTTTTTTCTATTCTCAAACTCTTGCGCTTGTTGTGTTCCTTTATTTGATTTTTAAGGGAATTGCTTCATTTATGTAAAATATGGCAATTCGCTACGAGATTGCTGAAGACGTGAAAAATTTGGCAAAAAATATAGTGGAAATACTCGAAATGAAGCACATAGATTTAGAAAGGGTTGTTTTCATACGCTCCTTCGGAGCGAAAACCAGCGCTGTAGCCAGATGCTACGGACTTAGTAAAATATGGCAGAAATCTCTTGGGATAAGAGCTCATTACATTATAGAAGTTATAGGAGAAAAGTTCGACAAACTTTCTAAAGAAGAAAAGGAAAAAACCATAATTCACGAACTTCTTCACATTCCTAAATCATTCGGCGGCGGACTCAGAGGGCACGATTTTGCAAATTCCAGAAATGTAAATAAACTTTACGAGGTGTATAAAAAAAGGAAAAATAATATTTTCTAATACTTTGTTATTTCATCCTCTGTAATCCTAAGAGCGTTCATTTTGCATATGTTTGGGATTATTCTTACCTCTGTAAGATTTGCTGGCACGTTGCTGAGGAAGATATAATAAGCATCTCCTGGCTCTAGCGTTGCGAGGTTGAAATCGACTCCGTTAAGATAAGTTTTTGTAGAAGTATCGTTATATGCAATAACCTTTTCCACACCAACCGCTACCGAGCCACTTGCTCTTACTTTTATTTTCAGCTGTCTTATGCTTTCATAATATATCACTTCGTCTGCGCTAAGCGTGGCATAAGAACACTCAAGCCCGGCATGCTTTTCTGTTTTTTCGGCTTCTTCTTTTGCTAGCGATTTCATCCAGCTTGAAACCATTATAGCAAGGGTAAATGTTATACCTGTGAGAATTATCGCCCCTATAAGAAGAGAAACTCCGCGCATTTAACCCACCTCTATGTTTTTGGCTTCCACTGTCAGGAAATCTGCATAGCTTCTGAGAGTGAAGTATAAATCAAATTTCAAAGAACCTGAAACAACATGAGCTATCACTGTGCCGGAAGGGAGCATATCTCCTGTTTCTGCTGGTTTTACGTAACCTTCTCCAGTTTCGATGTCCGCTATTTTTATAAGTATTTGTGGGTGAATTGTAACATTCTCCCTTATAAGCCTTATTCCAGTGATTATTTCGCTCAGATTTACAGGAACGAAATAGCTTTCATTACCAATTTTTGTGAAATTAGCCTCTATGTATGAATTTCTCATGGTTATGATTCCGTTATTTTCCTTAACACTTACATCAGCTCCGCTTGCCAGTATAAGATTCCCGATTTCCTTTTTGGTACCAGTGCTTATTATCTCTGCTTCTGTTTCCAGCTCATACCAGATTTTTCCTGTGGTGTTATCAATAACCAATTTTCCTCTTTTTATTTCAACCGGAACAACCCTTGAAGAATATCTCCCTTCCTTGAGCACGCTCTGAATAGCCTTGTCAAGAGTGAGCATTGTTTCTTTCGCACTTTCAAAAGCAGCTTTATCCTTCATTTTTTCCGTAAATGGTATTATAACATTCATCACAATTATTATTGCGACTATTACAATCCCTGTATAAAGTATGCCTGAAAGGAGCGGAGAGAGCGATTTCATGTAAAAATTTTACATTAGCATGCATTTAAATTTAATGTTCTTCCAACGAATCTTTCTCTTCCTTCTCGAAGTACAAAAATTCCGGCACAAAAGTCTGTTCTGAAAGTATGGTTCGTGCAAAGCTCACCATCTTCAGTGAAAAGCTCTACATCCACAAAGTTTTCTGGAGAAAAAGCATAGGATTTGAATTCATAAGCTTCTAGTACATCGTTAACGCATGTTTGTAATGAGCATATTTTGAACGATAAATTTTGAAACGAGCTAAGCACCAAAAGCGAGCGAGAATCGTTGAATACGCAAAAGAAAAAGCTTTCCACCTCAATTCCTTTCTCTAGCGCGTTTCTCTTAAGTAAATCAGAAGCAAATAGCAGATTTTCTTTTAGTACGGTTTCGTTTTCTTCAAAATTCACAGAAAGAACTTTTGAAAGAATGTATTTTTCTTTGATTAGAAGAGGTTCCTCGATAAGTATTTCTTTTTCTGTGGCTACATGCCTGTAAGGATAAAGAGAGGAAAGCACTATCACTAACACCACTGCCCCTATCAAAAACCACTGCCCTTTAGATGAATACATAAAGTTTCTTCACCCCCTTAGCGTAGCACGGAAACGAGATTACGGTAAGCTGTTCAGCAGAAGCTATATCCTGCGGAAAATTCTCTTTCACAAACCATATCACGAGTGCAACATATTCTGTTCCGCTTTTTTCAACGCTGAGCTCATTAGCTCCTTCCTGAAGATATGGAAGAATATTTATTCCGTAATTTTCTGTGCTAGTGGAAGAGAAAATTCTGTAAGAGTTCAAAGTTATGTTAATTTCCTGCATTTGCGGAGAAAAGAAATCCAAATAACTTGTATTTATGCAAGTTTTGGTCGCGTTAAAGTGAAAAACGCATGTTGTAGAGTTGCATACGAATATTTCGCTTTCGTATTCTTCTATTCCAATTTCAAACTCAAAAGGAAGAATTTCTTCAAGCTTCTCTTTTACGAGTGTAAGATTACCGCTTGCAAGTTCCGATTCCAAAAAACCTGAAGAAAGAGCTTCCTTAAGCATTTTCTCCACAAAATCCTTTTGCACAGCAGAAGTTTCATGGACAACCGGAGAAAAAATAAAAGCAAGAAAGGAAAAAATAATCAAAGCCGCTATTCCACTTTCCAGAGTTTTTACACCGCCTTTTACTGCCATATCCATACCTCGGCGTATGTTCTGTTTATAATTCCGTTCTGATAAATTAAAACTGGTATAAGTGTTCTGTATACGTTTGCAAATAACGGTATGTTTTCACCATAACTATGATTGAGTATCTCTATTCTGTATTTAACATTGCTAAGCGAAAAATTGAGATTATTTAATTTTTCATCTAGAAGCACAGGAACAGTAAGATAGGGTTTTATTTTGCAGTTTTCGAAAAAAGCTTTACTTTCGTTCACGGCAAGTGTATAGTTTCCTTCCTGAAAGAATATTTCAAGTTTTGTGAGATTTTTGAAGTTTATCCTAAGAGTTTCATTTTCAATATTTTCTATAAATTTGTCTCCATTTCCTATAAACGATATTCCTGATGAAGAATTATAAAAGCTTATCATTGGCGAAGATGTAGAAGTTGTTGAAAGCTCTGCACATGCGTAAACGCTTTCGTTTAAATAACAAAATTCGGTGAAATTTATTGTAAAGTTAATTTCCTGGGCATTTCCGAAAATCCATATTCTCGTAGAGAACGAATCTAAAGTTATGTTTGCATTGTCGAATTTAACCAACGCTTTTGTAGGAGATGTTTTATTTTCTAAAATTTGCGCAGTATCTAAATAACTTGCTTCACGTAGCCATGAAGAACCTTTAAACACCATATCAAGAATATGTGTAGAGTTGAAGTAAACAGAAATGTTTGAATTAGAAAGAGAAGAAGATGTTGCCTTTGCGTCTCCTTCAGAAGAATTTACCTTTACACAGCTTTCAAGAACCATAACATCTCCCGGCCAGTCCGCAAGAAATCTCGTTTTATTATTTTCCTTCTCGAATACTTTCGGTGTGTAAAGATTTTCAACAACAGAGATATTTTCTGGGTTTGAAATGAACACTTCACAGGGATAGTTTTTCAATGTATAGTTCACAAATTCAATTTCGTACATCTTCATTGGAATTTTGTTCTCTTTCAATATTTTTTCGATTTCGAGTACCGCTTTTTTCACTATTTCTTCTTCTGGAATGATTTTACTGAGCGAAATTCTAGCATAGTTAACTGCGATAGTAAAAGCTACCAGAAATATTACAAAACCTATAATCCAATCCATGTGAGACGAGGCTCTCATAAAAATAATACTAAGACAAATAAAATAAATAAAATAAAATTCAAAAAGATTCATCTCCTCTTCTTTTCTGTTCTTCTTCCAGCTTTAAGCCACTCTTTTGCTATTTCTGCTACCACATCCTTGAGACCGAGACCTAAGGCTATTGCTATTCCTACTCCGAATGATGCTATAAGCACGAGGAGTATGTTTTCAAGTATCTGCGTGTCTATTCCCTGAATGAATTTTAGTCCTATTGCTATTGAGAGATAAAGCACTATTCCGAAGACTAGTTTACCTGTAATATCTGAGTATACTGTTCTGGATGTAATTATCTTATCCTTAAGATATACTGCAAGCCCGTAGCCTATAAGTATTGTGATTACTGCAGCTACTACTCCGAGAATAAAGCTATAGGCACTTGTAACAAAATCTGAAATCGCTTGCACCTCTAATATAACTGCCGCCTGTCTTATAAACACTAAATAAATCGTCCATCGTGCTACTAGATCCCCTATGTGCGAAGGTTTTACGTAGAGATACTTTTCTTCAGAGAGAAACTCGTCTATCTTGAGCTTTATAAGTACCTCCCTTATTATTCTTCCTAAAAGCTTTCCCAGGATAAAACCTATTACTAGTATTACTAGTGCTCCTGTAATTTTTGGCAAGAATTCGACTGTCGATAGCCAAAGACTCGTAAGCACACTTTCTATTCCCGCTCCTGCCATAGGTATCACTAAATTTATTAGCGAAAAGCACGCATATATATTTATCTCTTTTCGAGTAAAGGTGCATGAAATGCGAAAAATTTTAAATAATGTAATTAAAAAACTGAAACCATCAGAAGCGGAGGAAAAAAGAATTAAAACTCTTGCAGAGAGTGTGCTTAGGATTTCTAAAAAAATAGGAATGAAAGTCGGTTTTACTCCGATGCTTTGCGGATCTGTTGCGAAAGGTACTTGGCTAAAGCCAGCAGAGCTTGATCTTTTTCTTCTGTTTTCAGAAAGGTTATCAAGAGAAGAACTTGAAAAGCAAGGACTAAAAGCTGCAAAGGAAATTTGCAGAAGATTGCATGCAAAATGGGAGAAAAGGTATACCGAGCATCCTTACTTGCGCTGCCTTCTCAGAAACGGCGTGGAAATGGATATAGTTCCTTGTTACGATATACCTCCTGAAAAAATTATTTCAGCTGTAGATCGCACGCCGTGGCATGTGAGATACGTGCTCAAGCATTTGAAAGAAGAGCAGCGCGATGATGTGCGCTTGCTGAAAAAATTTTGCAAAGCTCAGCAGGTTTACGGGGCTGATTTATTGCATTGCGGGTTTAGCGGTTATCTATGCGAGCTTTTGATAATAAAATTCGGAAGTTTTGAAAATGTTGTAAAGCAGGCGAGCAAATGGTACCCGCAGGTCGTGCTTTGGCTGGAAAAAGCTCCGAGCAAGAAGGAGCTTGAACAGTTTAAAGCACATCCATTAGTTTTCATAGACCCTGTAGACCAGAAAAGAAATGTTGCTGCTGCAGTTAGCTATGAAAGCTTTTTCAGATTTGTTAAAGCCTGTAAAGAGTTTTTGCTTGCACCGAGCGAGAAATTCTTTTTTGCTAAACCAAAAGAGCTTTCTGTAAAGAAATTAAAAGGTATTCTGAAGAAAAGAGATAGTAAATTCTATATTCTGTTGTTTCCAAAACCAAACGTTCACGAAGACGTGCTTGCTTCGCAACTCAGAAGATTTGAAAAACTTCTGAAATATTACCTCGAAAAGGAAGGTTTTTCTATGCACAGAGTTGAGTTTTTCATTTTGGATAATTTTTTTGGCCTTTTGTTAGAAGCTGAAATCTGGAAACTACCAAAAATAATGAAAAGAGTTGGACCAGAAATTTTGAGCAGGCATGCAAAAGAATTTTTGAAGCATTACGCAAGCAAAAAAGCTTGGATAGAAAATAATGCTTGGGTCGTTGAAGATGAAAGAAAGTTTCAAACCATTGAAGAATTTTTGCAATGGTTTTTCAAGGGTAGTGCTAAAGCTCTTGAGCAAAGAGGTATACCGAGCTATATAGCGAAGCAAAGTAGAAAACTTTTGCTTTACAAGGGCGATTCAGAGCTTGTTAAGCTTTCTTTAAGACATGAGGATTTCAGAATTTGGCTTAGGAAGTATTTCGCTAAAAATCTGAACATTTTCTAAAATTAAGAATTTAAACTTTCACTTTGATAATCATTTCTATGGAAAAGGAGTTAAACGAGATTTTAAAAAGAAAACGAGAAAAAATGATTGCAAAGGATTTCAAGTTATACCAAATTTGTGACACAATTACATTTAAAATTTTTACGGCTTTTTTATTAAAAAGCGGAATTATTGATTTGAACAATGGCAAGCTTGGAATAGAGTCTGAGCAAGATGGAGAAAAATTGAGGGATTTTCTTGAAAAATCCGCTTTACAGGAGTTTTCAAAAATATTTGGAGGGAATTCCGAGAAACATATTGTTAGATGTAAAAATAGTATAATAAAGCCTATCCGTGGATGCGATTGGCTTTGCGACACGCTTATGAAAAAGCGGGGAAAGGGAAATATATAAAAAGCGGGGAAATGAGTAAGTATAGTCGTAGCTACTACTATATTCTAAATTCTTGTTTTACTGCTTTGGAACTTTACGAAGATATGTATACCGAGGGAAGGAACTATGCGTATTTGCTTAATTTCGAAAAATTAAAATATGTTTGGCCGGATATCGAATCTTATCCAAGAAATCATCACCTTGAAATACTGAAAGAAAAAGAAAAAAATACAAGAAACCTGAGCAAAAGAGTTCGTGAAGCTCTTATCATATTGGGCTACAAAAGCTTAGAAGAATTAAAAAAAGAGCATGAAAAAAATCCTGATAGAGTAATAGAAAAAATTAAGAGCTTAAGCGCAATTGATTACAAGTTGCACGGATTTGGAAAATGCAACAGACAGTTGCCGCGGATTAAAAAACGATTGCTCAATTATTTGAATACACCTTGACTCAAAACCTTTAAAAATATCTTGGTTAAGTAATTTTTATGGAAAAAAATATCATAGAAAATTGAATATCTCTAAAACCCTAAAAGACTAGCTGCCAGCAAAGAGATATATTCTGTATATGGACATGGACAAGGACCAATCTTACAAACACATTTTACCAAATTAAGAGTTATTTTCTTTATCGTCGGTTTGAAAAATTCTTTAAATGCCGTATAAATTACAAAAATACCGAAAAATGTACTCTTACTAAACTTGAATAGAATAATTTTACTTTATTAAAATTTTAAAAATCTCTTTTTTGAGAAATTCATCATGGAATTTACTCGAGAAATTAAAGAAGTTTTTGGAATAGAGGAAATTT
>CAZQLM010000041.1:0-7789 GCA_964594175.1 uncultured archaeon
GAAAAGTGAGCTTGTAGAAGAAGGTCCATTTGCTGATTTAACCGAAACATGGGATATTGTTAGAGAGCAGCCTGTTCTTGAGATAGAGAAGCTCTATTACAAAAGCAATTTTATTTACCGCACCATTTTGCCGGCAGGGGCTGAGCACAAGCTTTTAATGGGCCTGCCGCAAGAACCAAGAATTTATTCAATAGTTTCTAACACTCTGCCAAGAGTGAAAAATGTTTGCTTAACTCAAGGTGGTTGTTGTTGGCTGCATGCTGTTGTTAGCATAGAAAAGAAGAAAGAGGGTGAAGGAAAAAACGCTGGACTAGCAGCGCTAGCAGCACATCCTTCTTTAAAGCGCGTGGTGGTTGTTGATAGCGATATTGATATTTTTGATGAAAAACAAGTGGAGTGGGCTATAGCTACTCGTGTACAGCCTACAAAAGATGTAATAATAATTCCTTCTTGCAAGGGTTCTTCTTTAGACCCTTCCCAAAAAGAGGATAGCACAACTGATAAATGGGTTATAGATGCTACGAAACCTTTAAAGGAGAAAGAAAAATTCGAAAGGATAAAATTCGGTGAACAAAGTGAAAATTAGCACAGGAAAAGGAAAATACAAAATTTTCTGCGAAATTAAGCAAATTGGTGAGGATTTGCTTTTGCTCGTTTATGGTGGAGAAAAACCGCATGCCGGGAGTGTTTGCATAGCACAACCAAGAGAAAGCTTGAAAAATAAAAGCAAAACGAGCTGCACCTCAAGCGTTTTTAACTTTCTTGGTCATAAAGACGAAGCTATAGCGAGAATGTTCGCAGAGAGAATTTGCAGAAAAACAGGAAAAAAAGTAATAGCATTAGCTGGAGTGCATGTAAAAAATGCTAGCTATGAAGAAATTAATGTTATCTTAGAAAACGCTAGAAAGCTGCTGGAAAAAACTTTGCAAAATTTATCGTCATTTGTCGGATAGAGCTTTGTTTTTTAAGTATTTTTATCAATTTTTAAGATATGTATCTTACTAAAGAAGAAGAGGTAATTCTCTCTGGAGAGAAAGGCGAGATTCTTGCAAGATTTATGAAGCTTCTTGTAAAACTTGGAGAAAAATTTGGAGCAGAAAAACTAATTCCTGTTAGCTCTGTTCAAATTGCAGGGATAAGCTACAAAAACATCTCTGATCCAGGCTTGGAATTTTTGGAAGAAATAGCAAGAAGTGATGTAAAAACAAATGTTATTAGCTTTATGAATCCTGCAGGAATGGATTTAGAGCTTTGGAAAGAGCTTGGGATAAGCGAAGAATTTGCGAAAAAGCAGTTAAGAATAATTGATGCTTTGAAAAAACTTGGTGTGATAGCAAGCGCTACCTGCACACCTTACTTAGCAGGAATGCTTCCTAGATTCAAGGAACACGTGGCATGGAGCGAAAGCTCAGCTGTAATTTTTGCTAACTCCGTGCTTGGAGCTAGAACAAACAGAGAAGGAGCTTTTACTGCATTAGCAAGTGCATTAATAGGGAAAACACCTTATTATGGTTTGCACCTGGAAGAAAACAGAAAAGCCAATTTTAAAATAAAGGTTGATTGCAAACTGAAAAATGAAGCAGATTTTTCCATACTTGCGTATTTTCTCTGCAAATATTTCAAGAAAGGTATACCATTTTTTGAAGGTTTTATTGCAAGCGCGGATGAGCTAAAGCTACTTGGAGCTAGTTTAGCGGCTTATGGTGCTTTTGCTCTTTTCCATGTAAAAGACGTTACTCCAGAAGCTTCTCTACAAAATGAATTTGATGATAAATTACTTGTTACAGAGCAGGATTTAAGTAAAGCAAAAATGGAAGTGGTAAAGGAGATAGAGCCAGATATTATTGCAATAGGCTGTCCACATGCTTCGATAAGAGAAATAAAAAAAATTTTCTCTCTTTTGGAAAACAAAAAAATGAAAATACCTGTGTGGGTATTCACTTCTCGAGTAACAAAAAAACTGGTAGATGAGAAATTTAGAAACATACTCGAAAAACTCAATGTAAAGATATTTTGCGATACGTGCCCTGTTGTAATGCCTCTGAAGGAAATTGGTATTAAAAGTGTCGCAACAAATTCTGGCAAGGCTAGATTTTATCTTCTTAATCAAGGTATGAATGTTTATTTCGCTGATTTGAAAACGCTAATAGATAAATTTTCAGAAGGGTGAGTGAATGAAGAGGATTAAATGCAACCCTGTGTCAGGTGGTAAAGCAGAGGGAGAAGTTATTTTCACGAAAGAACCAATAAGTTTTTATGGTGGTGTGGATATGAAAACTGCAAGAGTTATAGAAAAAGGTCACGAACTTGAAGGAAAAAGCATTGCCGGAAAAGTGCTGGTGTTTCCTCACGGCAAGGGCAGCACGGTAGGAAGCTATGTTATCTATGGTCTGAAAAAATACGGAAAAGCTCCTTTAGCTCTGGTTGTAGAAGAAGCAGAAGCGATAATAATTTCAGGTGCTATTTTAGCTTCTATCCCGTGCGTTGATGGTGTAAAAATAAATGAATTGGAAAATGTCAAGAAAATAATGGTAAACGCTGATAAAGGTGAGATAGAAGTAATTGAATAAGAAAACCTTGGTGAGGTTTCATGAAGCTAATTGTAGCAGTTTCAGGGGCAAGCGGTGTTGAGCTTGCGTTAAAGCTGATGAAAATTCTAAAAGAAAAATCCGTTAGGCTAAGCATAGTAATTTCTGAAAATGCAAAAAAAGTTTTTGAACACGAGCTTGGAATAAATGCAAATGAGGTAGATAAAATATTACAAAAATTTGGAAGAGTTTTTAGCAACACTGATTTTTCTTCTGAACTTGCCTCTGGCTCAAGCTTCTGCTATGAAGGAATGGTAGTTTTGCCGTGCAGCATGAAAACGCTTGCAACAATAGCAAATGGTTTGGAAATTAATCTCATTGCAAGGGCGGCAAGCGTTTGTCTGAAAGAAAAGAAAAAGCTTGTTATCTGCCCAAGAGAAACACCTTTAAGAACTGTGCACATAGAAAACATGCTGAAGCTCGCAATGGAAGGTGCTATTATTTTACCTTTGATGATGAGTTTTTATTTAAAAGAAAAAAGCTATGAAGCTATGATAAACAATATTTTAGGAAAAATCCTGAAAATTTTTGATTTGGAATTTAGTAAAAATTGGAGGTGGAAAGAATGAAAAAAGAACTTGTGATAATGAAGCTTGGCGGTTCGCTGATAACTTACAAAAACAGATGGATACCAGCGATAAATGAAGACAACCTAAAAAGATTCGCAAAAGAAATTGCCGAAGCTTACGAGCAAAGAAAAAATGCGCTAAATCTTGTTTTACTTCACGGTGCTGGAAGCTACGGACATGTTCTTGCTACACTTTACAAAGCTTTGAAGGAAAATTACTACGAAAGAAGACTTCTTGGTTTTGCCGAAATACAGCGATTGCAGAACGAGCTTAATGCTGTAGTTTGCTCGCATCTTCAAAACTATAATCTTCCTGCCTTTCCTGTACAAGCTTCGGCAAGTGCTGTTATGGAAAACGAAACTCTTTTGCATATGGATGTGCAAGCTATTAAGGGTTTGCTTTCAATTGGTGCTATTCCAGTTCTTTATGGTGTTCCTGCTTATGACAAAGCTTTAGGTGGTGGTATACTTTCAGGAGATGAAATAATGAAATACCTTGCAAAGAAACTTAAGCCACATAAGCTTGTTCACGTGACTGATGTTGATGGTATTTATGATAAAGATCCAAAGCTTTTCAGGGATGCCAAGCTGATAAAAAAAATTACTAGAGAAAATTTTGATGAGCTCGAAAAAATGCTCACCGGTTCAAAGCATTTCGATGTTACTGGTGGAATGTGGAGAAAAGTCAAAGAAATTTTCAAAATCAAAGGTATTAAAGCTGAGATAATTAACGGTTTGAGGAAAAACTACGTTAAAAGGGTTTTGCTTGGAGAAGAAGGACTAGGCACTTTGATTGAAACATAGAAATTTCACAATACTAGCTTTTTTGAATTTACCAATGAAGGAAGGAGAAAGTGAAGTATTTTCAAATTTGTATAAAGCATGCAATTCGTTGAATAATGGTATTCTGAAAATGAAAGAGATGAAGTTTTTTTCTTTTCACAAAGAAACTTGTCAAAGAAAAATTTTAAATTTCTTTATTTGATTATATTTCTATTTTCTTCAAAATTCTCGGTAAATAGATTGTATTGGAGACTTTATAATCAGCTATTTTTTGTAGAGATTTTGAATTAGAATTTGCTACTATTACAGTTCCTCCATATTTTTTTATTTCTTTTGCAAGTTCATAATCATTTTCTCCCTGTAGTATACCAATCACTTTTTGTGGAGAAAGATTGTAGTAAAGTGTACGAAATATTTCAGGTTTGGAAATATAGCCTTTTATAGAAAGCTTTTCTTCATCCCATTGTGTTGTTGCATGTATTTCTTCAATAGGAAATTTTTGTTTCAAAACTTCTTTTACTTCAGGTAGCTCTGCTAAAGGGTTATCTGTTATTACATGTGTTTCATAGTTTTTTGATTTGATCCATTCTAAAAATTCTACCACACCTTCATAAGGTAATGTTTCTTTTATAACATTTGCAATTTTCGTTGGCGAAGCTTGAGAAAGAATCTTTTCTACACATGTGTAAAGAATTTTAAAATCCATCTTTATTGCATTCATAAGCTTTTTGTATTCATATTTTACTCCAAATTTTTCTGCAAGAGGTTTTGCCTCATTCATAAGCAAACCAGATAAATCTGTGACACAAAGCTTCAGAAGAATCACCTTTACACATCGCGCTCTATGAGAAATTGTGAAAAAGCTTTTAATTTTTGCTTAGCCTCGCTTTCTGGAAGAAGTTTTTCCACTTCTTCCCATGTTTTTTTCACAAGCTCGCGAGCAAAGTTTTTAGCAAACTCTATTGCATTATATTTTTTCATTATCTCAATTGCTTCTTTGATTAATTTTTCATCTTTTGTATGCATGTTAAGAATTTCTTCTAAACGTTGAGCATCTTCTTTGCTGGCGTTTTGTAGTGTATAGATAACCATCAGCGTGCGCTTCCCTTCTGTTATATCTTCTCCTATTCCGCCCTTTTTCCTTGCTAGCTCGCTTTCTGATATGTTAAGAATATCATCCTGTATCTGGAAAGCTATTCCTATACTTTCTGCGAAATGTCCGAGCTTTTCAACAACTTCATCGCTTGCTCCAGCGCAAATAGCTGCAATCTTAGCGCTCATTCTTGCTAAAGTACCTGTTTTGAAAGCGCACATTTGCAAGTACTTTTCTACTGTTATTTCCTTTCCCCATCCTTTATGCCAGCCTATGTCCATCGCCTGACCAAAGTGAATATTATTCATTTCCTGAATGTAAACTTCAAGAATTTTTTGAAATTTTTCTTTTCCAAATTTTTCTCTGTTTTTAAATAATGGTATTAAAGGAAAGAAATACATCCAGTTCCCGGTATTTATAGCAACGTCTACTCCGAAAATTTTGTGCAAGCATGGCTTTCCGCGGCGAAACTCGCTGTTATCCTCTATATCATCAACAATTATCGAGGCGTTGTGAACTATTTCAGGTATGAGCACAAGATCAAGGTATTCTTCTGGTTTTGCACCAAGAGCTTCTGTTACAAGCAAGAAAAGATAGGGTCTCCATCTTTTACCCCCGCGATCGAGAAAATCCCAAAATGGATCAATAACAGTTTTCTGTATTATTTCAAGATCGAACTCGTATCTCGCATTTCCACAAATCCTTTCAAGCCATTCCATATTGATTTTCCTTGGAACCCATTTTTCAATCGTAGCATCTATTATAGGCTTTTTTTCTTCGAGAAGCTTTTTTATGTCATAACGCATAGGTTATGATTTTTAGATTATTTTTATTTAAATGTTGTGCTTTGTTGAATTTGTATTCGGCTTTCGTCGAAAGAAATGTTGAATCTTTAGAAAGCATCTTTTAAAATTTTATCCTCATACCATCTCTTGCAACAATGGATTTTTTAAATAATCTTTTTGCCTCCCTTACAAGCTCACCATGCTTCTTATACCTCCTACTTATGTGTGTGAGCACCAACTTTTTTATCCTGTATCTTTTTGCAAGCTCTGTTATTTCCTTAAAAGAAGAATGCGCTCTTCCTTCAACGGGTTCTACAAAAGTAGCATCGTGAATAAGCATACCGCAGAAAGCCTCCTTAAAAAGTTCTTCGACTGGTAAGGTGTCACCTGAGTAAACTACCTTTCTTCCCTCTATTTTTTTGGCGACTTCTTCTATTCTTACTATTTTTCCATCAATTCTGATTTTTCCTTTTTCTTTGAGTTTTTGGATTTTTTCTTTTGGAACATTAAATTTTTGTAGACGAGATGGAATTATTTTCCAGTGATCCTTTTCTCTGAAAATATAACCAACAGCTGGAACTGAATGTTTTACCGGAATAGAATAAATTTCGTATTTTTTCTCTCTCACAATTCTTTCTTTCTCCTCTACGGAAACGTCTATTGGCTTTATTTTGAATCCAAAACTCCAGTAACTCAGCTCGAGTATTGTTCCGACAAAACGCTCTGCTTCCGGAGCGTATACTTCTAAAATCTTTTTTCTTCCCAGCATATGCAAAGTTTCTATTAACGGTATTAGTCCTGCGAAGTGATCGGCGTGCCAATGTGTGATGAAAATTCTTTTTATTTTCATTGGTGAGATTTTTGCCTTCTGCAAACCGAGCTGCGTGCATTCTCCACAATCGAAGAGTAAATAGTCTCCTTCGTATTTCAGTAAAATTGCTGGATGCTTCCTTTCCAAAGTCGGAATAGCAGAACCGCTTCCGAGGATTGTTATTTCTATCGGTGCTGGCATATAATAGTATAAGAGGAAAATTTAAAAGAAAATCATTTAGAGCAATTTACTCCATTCACCTAAAATTCTTTTGAATTCTTCTTGGTTCGATTCAATCTTGTGTAGAATGTCTTTAAAGGATTCTATTCCTTCATTTAATTTTTTTAATTTGAACTCTTCACTTGTGCCTGCGTAATATGGCCTATATACCTTTCCACCCCTTATTCGCGAACTTCTCTGCTCCATTTTTCTTGGGCTCTCATATATGCTTGAGTGAATAAGTCTATGAGAATAAGGAAAATCCAAACCTTCTTCTCCAACACCAGTAGAAATTAACACAGGATATTCCTCTTTAAAAAGCTGAATAACATTTTTCTGCGCATCTTGACTTAATGTTCCTGAAAGAACTAAAGAATCTACATTTACATATTCTAAAATTTCCTTTAATCTTCGTGCATGGTTTATGAATCTGCTGTAAATTATAACTCTTTCATTATTCTTTAAAGCTTCTTTAACATTTTTTACAATCCATTTCGTTTTTGGCATCATTTTTACTTTACCCTCTGATTTTATGTAGTCTTCTGTTAAATTTTTTAGAGACTCCCAAAAACCCGAACTTTCATCTTGCGCATTTCTTGAAACACAAGAATAGAAGTAATCTATCTCACCGCCGTGCAGAACATTTTTTGCGTGTATTAGTTTGAGACACCTCCTTGCGGTATTGCGAATATGCTCATATTTATCTTGTGCAGAATATTCAACGATAAGATTTAACAATCCAACTGAAGAAATTTTTAATTTTTTCTCTCTTCTTACTTCTTTTACATAATTTAGAAAGGCATTAATGTATCGTACCAACTCGCAGTGTATTTCTGCATCGATTTTCCTTACCCACTCGCTTTCAATAGGAATATCATATACACTAATTTCTGGAATGTATTTTTTTATCTTATTTTCTTCAAACCCGACAATTTTTGCATC
>CAZQLM010000042.1:0-7765 GCA_964594175.1 uncultured archaeon
AGGATATAGAGATGTCATATTCTTTTTCCACGTATTTAAAAAATTAAAGGGAAAAGAAATTAAAAAAGAAAAATTGAATAAGATAGTTTCGAGTCTAAAATATATAACTGAATTAAGAGTAATAAGAGGTGTCAGCTATAAAAACAAAAAAATTCTTCTTGTTTCCTCAGGCGGAAAAGAAAACATCAAAAAAATACTTAAATTTTCTGATAAATTTAAGGAGAACTTCAATGCTTCTCTAATACCCATAGTAGATAAAGATGCAGAAAGATTAGTTTCCAGATACCCTATAAAGATAGTTTTCCACTCTGTATTAGAGGATATTATTTTAGATCTCCTTCCTCCGAAAGAAAAGCATATCTTGAAAAAAACATTTACGTTAATTTCTCCTTACCTAACTAATTTAGCCAGAAAGAAACAAAAGAAAACAAAAATAAGCCTCATCCATACTCTCATGAATCCAGAATGTTATGAGCCGTTAATTTCTTCTCTTTTACTAAAAATTTCTGTTGAAAAATTATTAAAGCAAAATGACATTAAAAAATTACTTGAAATTATAGATCAAATAAAGGTGTAAAAATATGAAAAAATTTTACATCACAACAGCAATAGACTATGTGAATGCTCAGCCACATATAGGGCATGTTTTTGAAAAGCTTATAGCAGATTGCATAGCAAGATGGAAAAGAATTCAAGGCTATGAGGTGTTTTTCCTCACAGGCACGGATGAGCATGGAATAAAAAATCAGAAAGCTGCCGAGCAACTTGGGCTTAGCCCAGAAGAATTTGTTGATAAAATGAGCAAAGAATTTTATAAGCTTAAAGAGCTTTTAAATTTAAGCATAAGCTTTTTCATAAGAACGAACGACAAGCGCGTGCATTATCCAGTAGCTTGGGATATATGGAAAAAACTCGCTGAAAATGGAGATTTGTACAAAAAGAAATACACTGGCTACTATTGCTCTGGCTGCGAGGCTTTTCTGAAAAAAGAAGATTTACGAAACGGAAAATGTCCTTACCATGGTAAAGAGCCAGAAATTATAGAAGAAGAAAACTATTTTTTCAGGCTTTCAAAATACGCTGAGCAAGTTGCAGAGCTGATAGAAAAGGATGAAATAAAAATAATTCCTGAAGCACGTAAAAGGGAGATACTTTCCTTCATAAAGCAAGGTGTAGAAGACATAAGCTTTTCCCGCGATAAATCACGTGTATACTGGGGAATTCCTGTTCCTGGAGATGAGAGCCAAGTTATCTATGTATGGTGCGATGCTTTAGTAAACTATCTTTCTGGAATTGGCTATGTTTACGACCCTGAAAAATTCAAAAAGTTCTGGCCTGCCGATGTGCATGTTATTGGCAAAGATATTTTGCGTTTCCATGCTTTAATATGGCCGGCAATTCTTCTTTCCGCTAATTTTGCGTTGCCAAAAACTATTCTCGTTCACGGAATGGTAACCTCTCATGGCAAGAAAATGAGCAAAAGTCTTGGCAATGTTGTAAATCCATTTGAATACATAGAAGAGTTTGGATACGAGGCTTTGCGTTACTATTTGCTTCGAGAAATCCCTACGTTAGAAGATGGAGACTTTACAAGAGAAAACTTCATAAAGTGCTACAATGCTGATTTAGCCGATAATTTTGGCAATTTAGTAAGAAGAGTGTTTTTGCTGGCCAAAAAGTTTTTTGCGTGCGTTCCAAAAGGTGAAAGAGATGAGGAGCTCTGGAAAAAAATGGAAGAGCATATAGAAAATTACAAAAAAGAAATGGAAAACTTTCGTTTAAATTTAGCTTGCGCGGAGCTATGGAAAATTTTTTCCTTGCTTAACGAGTATCTCAATGAAAAAGAACCTTGGAAGCGTGAAGAAGAAAGAGAAAATGTGCTAAGAAACGTGCTTGAAGCTTTGAGAGTAAGTGCAATTCTTCTGCACCCTTTTTTACCGGAAAGCGCCGAGAAAATACTGCAGGCTTTTGGTTTAGGGAAAGAGCATTTGAAAGAGGAAAACATTAAATTCGGTTTGCTTAAGGAAGGAAAAGGCATCGCTTTACCAGAGATTTTTTTCGAAAAGGTAAAAGAAGGTAAAGAACCTGAGCCGTTTTCTTTGCTTGATATAAGGATTGGTAAAATAGAGAGCGTTGAGGAAATTGCAGGAAGTGAGAAGCTTTACAAGCTTTTGGTGAACATAGGAAGAGAGAAAAGAACTTTAGTGGCAGGATTAAAGCAACATTACTCAAAAGAAGAGCTTCTCGGCAAAAAAGTGGTTGTGCTTTGCAACCTTAAGCCAAAAAAGCTTTTTGGTTTGCTTTCTCAAGGTATGGTGCTTGCTGCAATTGGCAAGAGCGATGAGCCTGTGCTTTTGACCACGCAGGCAAGCGTTGGCGAAAAAGTTTATGTGGAAGGAGTAAAGCAAAAGCCAAAAGAGGAAATAACCATAGAAGAGTTTCTGAAAGCCGATTTGCAAGCAAAAAAGGGATTTGTTTATTATAAAGGAAAAATTTTGAAAGCAGATGGAAAAGCTATTGTGGCAGAGAAGCCAGTGAGCGGAAAGGTTAGATAGTTGCTATTTAGTAAGCAGGACACAAAGCATATTTCCCAGGATACAAAAGCTTTTAGAAGCTTTTTTCTAAATCTTTTCTATGTCTAAGATACCACCAGAAAAAATCATTATGGATTTTTCGAAAATTAAATTCACAATAAAATTTTCATCGCGTAGCAAAAAGGAATTCGAAAAATTAGACAAAACTTATAAAACCAAAGTTGTTGAATGTTTGAAAACTCTTTCGCTAGACCCTGTTTTTCCCTCTCGAAATTCTTTCAATGCCTGAGCTACGGCTTCTATATCTTCCTTTTCAGGATTTTCCATTTCTATTAGTTTTACTTCCAGCATGAAAAGTCTTGCCTTTATTTCTTCGATTTCGTCTATTAAAGGTTTTAATTCCATCATATTCATAATGTGCACTTCGTTATATTTAAGTTTTTTATTAAACGTTATTATATTCCCTTGAATAAAATCTTTCTTGGTACGTCAACCTTATGAGATATCTTTTTATTTTTCTTTTCCATAAAATAATCATGAAAAAAATTTTGATTACTATTTTGTTAGGTCTTTTCATTGTCTTTGCTGGTTGTGTTGAAAATGAAAATAAACAAGAACCTTTCTTTTCACCGCAAGCGAATAAGAAATCCTTTTCCCAACTTGAAAAATCGCATTTTTCTGCAGTGGGAAAAGTGCAAAAAGCTAACTGGATAAGATTCTGGGTTCTTTGGGAAAATGTAGAAAAAGAAAAGGGTAAATATGATTTTTCTTTTGTTGATGCTATGGTGAGGAATTTTCAAAGAGATAACAGAATACTTTTGCTAACGATTTTTCCATTTGCCAAATGGGACCAAGATTCTTGCCACGGCGAGGAATATCTTGGCACATTTCCCGTGCCATGGGGCGAGGTAAAAATAAAGGTAGGAAAACCGTGCAATATGAGCGCTTATGCAAGCTTTCTTTCCAAACTTGTTGAGCGCTACGATGGGGATGGAATTGACGATATGCCAGGTTTGCGCTACCCCGTAAAGTACTGGGAGATAATGAACGAGCCGGCGATGCAAGGAGATGAGCCCAATCTCAAGTTTTTCTACGGTACTCCAGAAGAATATCTTGAAATCCTTAAGGTTTCTTATGAAACAATAAAGCAAGCGGATCCGGAAGCAAAAGTGCTTATGGCGGGGATGGCAGGAATGCAGCAAAGCTTCGTGCAATTCTGGGACAAAATCATGAGCGAAGCGAAAGATTATTTTGATATAGCAAATATTCACAGCATAAGCACAACTTCAGAAAGAGAAGATCTGTTTCTCTTCAAATTCAAAGAGTTTTTGAAAAAGCACGGAGCAAAGGATAAGGAAATATGGATTACGGAAGTGCAGTACGGAGAGCTTTTCTCCGCGCCAAAGGATTTACAAAGTGTTGAAAAACTTCTCGTGAGAAGCACGGTTTTCGCTCTGGCAAACGGAGCGAGCAAGATTTTCCACGTAGGCAACTGGCACGAGTTTTGGAAAGTTGAGAGCACGCAAAGGGTTTACGAAACTCTCGTTAGCAAGATAGATTATTTTGACAGGGTCGAAATACTTAAGCAGGAATACGAGCGAACATTTGAAGGAGTTAGAACAAAAATAGGGCAGTACAAATTTGTTACGGGAAACAGAACCGTTTTCGTTCTCTGGGGAAATGCGAAACTTCCACAAGAAATAAAGGGAAAAGTTAGGGTAACGGATATTTACGGTAACGAGAAAGCAATGCAGGCGAGCGAAATCGCTCTGAGTAACGAGCCAATTTATGTTGAGCTCTTACAATAACATATTCAAAAATACACGCACAAGCATTGACTAACAATTTTTGCACTTATAAATTATTCTTATGTATGAAAATACAACATGAACTTGGACTACTGCTTTACTCCTTCACAAATTTATCAATAATCTTTGAAATAGCTATTCCTAAACAAAAACCAGAAACTGTGCCGAAAAGTAATATTGCCCAACCGGTAAAGCCAAAACTTACAATACTGAAATATTCTGCCAAAGGAGAGTAGAGTATTAAGAGTTGCAATGCCAATGAAACCAAAAGCGCGAAAACCAAAAATCTGTTTGCAAGCCAATCGTTGAGAGAAGCAAGCTTTTCGTTGTACCTTATCACTCCTATTCGCACGAATTCGTAAAGCACAAATCCTGTGAAAAGCACACTTCTTGCTTGAGCTGTGCTCAGCCCTGCAGAGAGAGCAGCAAGAAAAGTGAGTAAAAGCACGCAGCTTTTCTCTATTCCGATCAGCGCTATTCTACAAGCAAGCTTTTTATTTATTATACCTTCTTCTCTTTTCCTAGGTTTTCTTCTCATTATATCATGCCTTGCTGGATCTACAGCAAGAGCTATTGCAGGCAGTCCATCTGTTACAAGATTTATCCAGAGAATCTGCACTGGGTAAAGCAGAACATATGGAAAGAAAATCGTGCCTAAGAGAATCGTTAGCACTTCTGCAACATTGCATGTTAGCAAATAATCAACAAATTTTCTTATGTTATCGAAAATTCTTCTTCCTTCTTTCACAGCATTTCTTATGCTTGCAAAATTGTCATCGAGAAGAATTATATCGCTCGCTTCTTTTGCAACTTCGCTACCGCGCAAGCCCATGGCTATGCCAACATCAGCTTTTTTTAAAGCCAGAGCATCGTTAACACCATCACCCGTCATTGCCACAACACGCTTTCTTTTCTGCAAAAGCTCTAGGATGCGCAGCTTGTGAAATGGTGAAACTCTTGCAAAAATGTTCACATCGCTTGACAAAGCTTTTTCCAGCTCTTCATCGCTCATTTTCTCAAGCTCTTCTCCTGTCAGCACTCCAGAGCTTTTCAAACCTATCTCTTTGGCTATTGCCTTTGCTGTAAGAGCGTGATCTCCTGTAAGCATTATAACCCTTATTCCTGCTTCGTAGCACTCCTGCAAAGCTTCTCTAACACCTTCTCTCGGAGCGTCGCTTAGTGCTATTAGCCCAATAAGCCTGAGCTCGTTAAGCTCCTTTTCCAGCTCTTTACCAGAGTATTCTTTGTAAGCAAGCGCTATTACTCTTAGCCCGCGTGAAGCAAACTCTTTATTTTTATTTAGCATTTCCTTAGCCTTTTCGCTTTCTGCAAGCATTTTTGCAACAATTTCAGGAGCTCCTTTTACAAGCACTAGCTTTTCCTTTCCGAAATCCCAGGCTACAGCCATGTATTTGCGAGTTGAAGAAAAAGGTATTTCAGCGAGCTTTTTTCCATGTGCTTCAATTTTTTCAACAGAGAATTGCTTGAGAGCTATGTCAGTTTCATCTCCCTCCCATACTTTTTTACCAAGCTTTTCAACAAGCTTTGCGGAGTTACAGTAAAAACAGCATTTTAGCGCAAGCTCTTTTAGCTTTTCGCTTTCTTCGCTTAGCCAAAGCTCTCGAACTTTCATTTTTCCTTGAGTGAGCGTTCCGGTTTTGTCTGTGCAGATAACATCAACACAACCAATGGATTCTGTTACAGCAAGCCTTCTAATCAAGGCTTTTCTCTTTGCCATTTCCCTTGCCCCGAGAGAAAGCGCTAAAGTTATGACAGCTGGCAAGCCTTCCGGAATTGCAGCAACTGCAAGAGCTATTGCTATTAGCAGGCTTTCAAAAACTCCGAACTTTGGAAACGCAAAAAGAAACGTTAAAGCAATTATTGCTGAGCTTAGCATCACAACCTTTTTCGTGAATTTTTCCATGTGCTCTTGAAAAGGCGTTTTCTCCTGCTCTATCTCCTGCATTTTGCTTGCTATTTTTCCTATTTTTGTTTGCATTCCTGTAGCAAGAACAAGAGCATAAGCTCTGCCTGTATAAACGCTACAGCCAGAGTAAATCTCAGAGTTTTTTCTTTTCACAACAGCTGTAGACTCGCCTGTAAGCAAGCTTTCATCTACTTCTATTTCACCTTCAAGAATTTTCGCGTCTGCAGGAATTATATCTCCGCCCTCTACGAGAATAACATCTCCCGGAACAAGTAAAGGGGCTGGAATTTCATTTAGCTCGCCATCTCTTATTACCTTTGCTACAGGAGTAGCGAGCTTTTGCAGAGCCTCTATGGCTTTTTCTGCTTTGTAATCCTGCACAAAACCTGCTATGCCAGAAGCTAAAACTATTGCAAAAATTAGCAATGTATCTGTAAAGCTTTCTCCCTCTGCTATGCTGAGAAAAAGCGAAACAAAAGCCGCTATTATTAAAAGAATTATCAAAGGTGAAGTGAATTGAGAAAGAAAAATCTTGAGAGGCGAGACTTTTTTCCTTCTTTCTATAACATTTTTTCCATAGATTTCTAAGCGTTTTCTGGCTTCTTCTTCGCTAAGGCCACGAAGTTCTAGCATAAAAGGTTTTTGTTTTAAGAAGAAAATAAAGTTAAGCGAACCTTACATTACTTCTTCTCTCAATTTTCTTTTCCACAGAAAATTGGAAATTCTTTGGGTTCCTATACCACAACAAGCTGTATACCATTCTTCAGGAACTGGAATATCTAAAATTTTAATAAACTTATCACCATGGATATGAGAACCTGCTATTTCTGTCCATTTTTCCTCATCTTTCATTTCTATATCAATCACCCTTATTTCACCTGTTTTTAATTCTTCATCGTATTTTCTTTTTATCTTTAGATCCAACTTAAAATTCTTCTGTAAAGCATTGTAAAGTTCGTTTAATAAAGTAGTTTGTGTATAATTCACAAACTCCTTTGGACCTATCCACACACATTCTATTCTTCTAAAATGAATTAACCTATACTCATTATCAGGATTACTCTCGTCTCTTGAGGAATAACCGCTATCGTCAAAAACTTTTAATGGAGAAGGAGGGTTAATTTTAAAGTACTCTGAAAACCACCAGTAAAAAGGTTCGCACTGCCAGTGAACATTTACATAATTTTTTCTTTTTCCTTTTACACGAAATATTTCATTACTAACTTCATCAGAAAATCTTTCACCTGTTCCCATTAATTTTTCTGTGTATTCATATGGAATAAGCTTAGGAGCAATAACTTCTTTAAATCCTAGAGTTTGGATAACCTTTTTTGCTGTAGCATTGACTTTGTTAAACACCTTAGTATATTCTGGTGAGTAAAAATTTATCCCCTTATCTAACTCGTATATACCTTTGTCCCTTTTCATGAATCACAATATAGTAGTAAATTTTTTAAATTTAAAGTAATCATTAGAAATTTTCTGCAAAATCTTAG
>CAZQLM010000043.1:0-7408 GCA_964594175.1 uncultured archaeon
GCTCTATTATTCTTGGTGGAGCCGAAAAGAAAAGCGCTTGAATAGAGTTTGAGCTAATAGTTTTTGAGATTATCTCCAAGTCTAGAGAAAACCTAGCAAAATTATATGGTTCGAAAAGATACCAGCCCACAGCAACACGGAGAGGAAAATTAAGCCCTGCAGTAGCTATATCTGCATAAATGAAATCCTTTAGTCTCGGCCAGTAGCTGTAGAGAATGTTAAGAAAAACCAAAGCCATATCGATTATCAGAATTCTTATATCTAGAAAAAACGCCGTTGTACATGCTAAGGCAAAGCATATACAGGCAAAAATAAAGCCTTCTTTTTTGCTTATTTTTCCGCTTGCTATCGGGCGTTTGCGCTTTTCAGGGTGCTTTCGATCACTTTCGTAGTCTGCTATATCATTAAGCGCATATATAACGGCTTGGATTAAAATCATGTTGACTATTCCTGCTGTTAAAAGAAAAATTATTAGCAAAGGTTTTACCGGCATAAGAAAGATTGCCGGAGCTGCACCGAAAATTATGTAAAAAGATTTGAACCATTGCTTAGGACGTGCTAATCTTAAAAACTCAAAAGCTTTTGACATGAATAAAGTTTTTATGAGATAAAAATAAAATTTTCTCATGCAAGCAAAAGTTGCTGTGTTAAGAACAACTCCTAAAAGCATTATAAAAGATTATCAAAAACTTTTGAATCTGGTAAAAACCGAAAGATTACTGAAAAATAAGAAAAAAAGAATAGTTGTAAAGCTCAATTTATCCTGGTCTCTTTATTTTCCTGCATGCTCTACTCAGCCCTGGCAGTTAGAAGGTGTACTAAAATTTCTCAGAGAGAAAGGATACGAAAATATTATCGCTGTAGAAGATCAGACAGTAGTTACAAACACCTGGAAAGGTGCCTATGGAAATAAATGGCTTCCTATTTTGGAAAAATATGGCGTAGAGTTTATTCCATTGCCCAATATCGATTGGATTGAATTTAAACCAAAAACAAAGCTTTTAGCGTTTTACAAGCTTTTCGATAAAATAATAATCCCTGAAATCTATCCAAAAAGTTACATAGTGCATTTGCCAACAATGAAAACTCACGGACATAGCGTTACTACAGGAGCTGTAAAAAATGCTTTTGGCGGGCTTATTCCGAGGTATAGGCACCATGCCCATAAATATATGCATGAAATTCTCGCAGATTTAGTTGCTTTGCAGAAAGAAATTTTTTCTGGTATGTTAAATGTAATCGATGGAACAGTAGCAGGAGATGGTGCTGGCCCGAGAACAATGAAACCGAGAATTCTCAATCTAATCCTTGCAAGCTCAGACCCTGTAGCAATAGATGCTGTAGCAGCGAGAATAATGGGTTTTGAACCTTTGGAGATTGATTATTTGAGAATTTGTAATGAGCTTAAGCTCGGTGTCGCTGATTTCGAAAAAATAAAAATAGTTGGTATGGAGAAGGAAAAAGTGGAAAAAATGAACTTTGGTTTTAAAACGAAGAAAAGCCCAATAATTTTCTTTGATCAATTGTTAAGAAAGGGTACTATGCGTTTCACATTTTTGCATAACATTTTATTTCATTCGCCTTTGTTCAAGCTATTTATTTGGGCTTCAGCTCTATACCACGACTTTATCTGGTATCCAACAATCGGAAAATATAGAATATGGAAATTCATGCAAACTCCCTGGGGAAAGCTATGGAAAAAATATCCATTTGGTGAATATCCTAAAAACACATATCTGAGAGAATGGGATATATATTGATTTATTCACTAGAAAGTGTTAAGAAATTCTCTATAAATCTTTCCATAGTATTTGTGAGAAAGTATTTCTTTAAGCGCCTTTCTACCCGTTGTAAAATACCACCACTTTGTGTTATATTGGGTTACGAGAAAAGAAATTATATCAAAAAGTTTTGTATCGAAAAACAATTTGCGTAGAACCGCTGTTTTTCTGCTAAATTTCTCGATACGAAACACTATGTTTTCCTTTACTGGCTCAAACCTTGCACAAAAAAATTTGTCTCCACAAATCTTCACATTTTTTGTAATGCCTATACCTAGTTTTTCTGCATAGTGAATATGTTTTACCTCCTTTGGGCTAAGGCCCATAAATCTTGCTGCCACATAATCGATTGCTACTAAATCGTTACCGGCAAGGATAACATCGCATATTTTCGGTTTTCCTGTCCTTGGACCAGCTCCTTCCATGCAAATACTTCCGTCTACCACAGCAAAATTCACTTTAATTGCTTTATTCATCTCTGCTATTGCTCTATCTGCTACAGGATGGTATTGATGCCTATATCTAGGTAAAAAACCCCATGAATTTTTCAAGCAACAAGTAATTTTAGTTATTCCGTGTGTTTTTATCACTGGTAATGTTACTATTGAATCTACTTTTGTAAGAATTTTTGGAACTTCAACGTATTCAAAAATCTCTCCATTTATTTTCTTTTTAACAGTTTTCTCTTCTGAAAGATTAACAATCTTGCAGTTATATCTTTCTGCTATTTTATCATAACCCCAAAGCTTAACGCTATACCAAAATTGTTTTACTGTTGCCAAATCAGTATCGCCTATTATTATTTCTGCATTCTTTCTTTTTTCTTTAATTGTTCTTATTACTGCTTCGAGAATAAATGGTGAAGTATTTAATCCTGGTACAAACTGATTTCCCATTGCATTGATTTTCAGGAAAATTCTTTTTCCTTTTATGTACTTTTCCCAGTCTCCAAGAACCATAGCTTTTTTTACTGCTTGTTCTATTCCTTTATTGTAATTTATTTTCACAAACACTACTTTGCTCATGAGCATCGCCAATAATTGTTTTTGCTGTTTTTATTCCAGATTTAAGTGCTGTATTCATAGTACGAATTTCGGGATAAGTTGTAGCAACCCCAGTAAAGTAAAGATTTTTCAAAGGTGTTTTAATATTTGGCATGTATTTTGCATAGTTTTTATCGTAGAGAGGGCTTGCATACTGCTCGCGAAACACTCGGTAATCAAAAATCTCAGCATGAGGAAATATCTGCTTTATTTCCCCGATGAAAAGTTTTGCTATTTGCTTATCGCTCAGGTTCCAAAGCTTTCCTGGTGCGTATTTCCATATCCATGCAAATTTAAACTCATAGCCTTTTGCTAAATTTGTATGCTCTATGATTCCGCCAAAACTCTTATCAAAAACATTTATCCAGTAAAATTTGCTCAGCTGAGAAGAGTAAAAAATATCGACGCATATGCTTGAGCAATATTTTATTCTTTCAAGCTTTTTTCTGTAATTCTGTGGCAGACCTTTTGCCACTTTCAAAAACACAGGAACAGGAGCAGAGTTTACAACTTTCCTAGCTTTCATTATTTTTCTTTTTCCCTTTTCTTGGTATTGGATTTTTATCTCATTTCCAAAGGAAATTTTGGTTACAGGACTTACTAACTTGATCTCTCCTCCATGCTTTTCGACTTTTTTTCTTAGCCTTGAGAGCATTTCATATAGGCCTTTTTTGGGATAAAGAAATTTTCCTGTAGCCTCGCCTTCTTTAAGCCGAGAAGCCAGCTCGCTGGCAGAAATGTCTTTTAAAGCTAGCCCGTATTTTTCCCGCATTAGTGGAGAGAAAATTTTTTGTGCCACGTTTTTTCCTACTTCTTTAAGTAACCACTGCTCAGCATTTTTTCCTTCTAACTCTTTCCAATTTTTCTTTAGTTTTGTTTTCAAGGCTAGCAACCCGAATTTAAATTTGTCTCGCCATGAAAGAAAATCCCAGAAAAGTGTTTTTATCCAAGAAATTTCATAAATTGTGTCAGCGAAACTTATTCCCATTTTTATGCGTTTTTTGTAAAAGTCTTTTATCCCAAGTTCTTTCATAGTAGCAAGCGTCACCCTATCGTGAGCAAACACATGATGGTAAAAAACTGGAAGTTTATAATTTTCGTAAGAAAAGCACCTTGCAAGCCCGCCTATATCTTTGCCTGCTTCGAAAATAACCACTTTTTCTCCGTGTTCAGCTAAAATCTTTCCGCATATCAGCCCAGATAAACCAGCGCCAATTATTGCTATCATAAGGAAGTTTTATATTTTAGGGGTTAAAAATGATTCTATGGATAGATATGAAAAATATTTTACATTCACTGCAGTCATTTATTTTTTGATATCTTCCTATTTCGCCATTACCTCTTCTCTTTTGCCAGATGAAGGCACGCACCTGCTTTTAGCTGTATTTTACCGCGATCTTTTTACGCATCTTTTAAAAACCGGAATCTCTTTCGAAAATGCTTGGAGCTATGGATTAGAGTATCTTTTGCATTATCCTAAACTGCAAATAGCATATCCGCCTTTGTATCATTTCGTATTAGCTTTATTTTTCAACTTTGCTTTGAATGAAATTATAGCAAGAGTTATTAGCATAATATTTTACGTATCATCTGCGGTTGTGATCTACTTTATTGGTAGGGAAATTTTTTCCAAGAAAGCAGCGTGCTTTGCCGCTTTAGCCTTTCTTTCTTATTTCTTTGTATTTTTCAGCAGCTTTCATGTTCTCCAAGATATGTGCGTTTATTTCTTTGTAATTTTATCCTTTTGTGTGTTTCTCAAGGCTTTAAAAAATGACAATCAAAAAATGTTATTCTTGGCAGGTTTTCTTGCAGGCTTAGCTGCGCTTTCAAAACAGATGGGAGGGATTATATTGTTTGTAGAGCTTGTTATACTTTTTCTTTATAAAAGATCTTTGAAATATTTTTTTGTGCTTCTTTTTTCATTCTTCCTTTTTGTACTTCCGTATGTTCTTCTTTTATGGAAAATCGGAGGGATAGAGATAAACAAATATCAGGGTTTTCTTTATGCATTTGAGCAAGGAGAACCTGTAAGTTATCTCGACCCTATGCTTTGGGCGTGGTATATCGCTAAGTCGTTTTCCATTTATCCATTAATCTTTGTTTTTCTTTTAACCTTTGCTCTTTACATAAAGAAAAAAGAAAAGTTCTACAAGGAATTACTGATATTTTTCGCTGTATTCTATTTGGCTCTCTCAATTATCCTTAACAAAGAGTCTCGTTTTTCGACTTTTTTCCTTATTCCAACATTTCTTGTTTTTGGAAAGGTAATGGAAAATAAAGTAAAAATAGCTGTTTTGGTAATTTTTGCTTGTAGTGTTTTGTCTTTAGGTATAAGTGCAGAAAAAGTATTTTATTTTCCGGAAAAAAGCTTACCTAAACTTTTTTCCAAAGAAGGTAACATAGCGTATTTTGGTGAAAGTGGTAGAAATATGCCATTCTCCTCTGTAATAATGTGGGAAAGCAGGAAATCGGAAGATGGTAATCTGTTAAAACAGCAGCGATATCATTTTCGTGGCTGTAATTTTGTTGGTTTAGATGCGAAAGAAAGAATAATTTCAACTTTGAAAGAAAAGGGTATCCGCTATATTGTGGTTTACCCTAACTCACCTGTAAACATTTCGCTTATAATAGATAAACTGAAGCTTTTGAAAGTTTACAGCACAGCGCAAGGTGAGCTTCGGATTTATGAATTTCTTGAATATAGTAAAAGTGATAAGTTTTGCAATAAGATTTGCCTAACCGGTTGGAAGGTTTGTAAAGATGGAGAAATGGTATATTTGCTCAAAACATAATCTGAAAAATTTTATATCTTTTAATCCTATCAAGTTTATGCGAATGAGCAAAATTTTACCGCTCATTGTTTCTTTAGCAATTTTAATTATATTAATTTATTTTTCTGGTCCTCAAAAGGTGCTTTCGCTTATGCTAAGAGCAAATATCTATTATTTATTTTTCGGATTTCTGCTATGGCTAATTTCCTCTTTACTAAGAACTGTAAGATGGAAAATTCTTTTAAAAGAAGTTAGGTGCGATGTGAATTTTTTCACAGCTTATAAAGTTCTTTTGGCTGGTTTATCAATCTCCAACCTCACCCCTGGAAAAATAGGAGAACCTGCAAGAGCTTATTTTTTAAAGAGAGTTTCGGGAAAGAGAATGAGTTCTGTTTTACCTTCACTTTTTGTTGAAAGGATGCTTGACTTTATAGTTACAACTATGCTAGCGTTTTTTAGTATATTTTTATTTGCGAATACACCATATTTTAATTACTTTATTTTGGGTCTCGGTATTTACTTTTTTGTATTTTCCTTCGGTATTTTTATTCTGCTTTCCGAGAAAAGAACAGTCAAAATTTTAAATCTACCTTTCAGATTTTTTTCTTTTATTCCAAAAATCTGCAGGAAAAAGAAAGAAATTTTAAGTTTTTCAAAAAATTTGCACAAATCGTTCGTAAAATATAAAAGAAAATCTCCTTTACTTTACACATTTATAATGACTTTGTTTATATGGATTCTGGAAAGCCTGGTAATGTTTTTTGCCTTACTTTCTCTAGAATTGTACATATCTCCTGTACTGGTAATCACATTAGTACCACTTGCTACACTTCTTTCTGTGTTAACTTTTCTTCCTGGTGGACTTGGCTCTGGGGAAGCGTTGGTTGTAATGCTTTTCTCATTTGTCTCGGCACTTGCTGTTCATGAATTAACTGCTTCTGTACTGCTTGCGAGAATCGTATCTTTTTGGCCATGTGTAATGATTGGTATGTTTTTTGTTCTAAGGATTCAAAGAAAATAAAAATGAAAACGCTTACTCTAGTTCTTTAAGAATTTTTCTGTCTATTTTCTTGCTAAGCCTTTCAAGTGCCTCTTTAAAAGCTTTTTCCTCTTCCTCTCGTGCCTTCAGCTCTGCAATTTTTTCTTCAAGCATTTGTATTTTTCCTTGCATCTCTTTTCTTAAATTTTCTATTTCTTCCTCTATTTCAAGGAATCTTTTCGATACAAGCTCAGAAAATTCACGAGTAACGAATCTTTTCAAAAGCTTTATCCTTGTACTAACCTCTTTCAACTTTGAATTAATCTCTTCCTGATTCATTCCAGATCCCTTAGAATCGTTTTATCTATTTTGGTTTCGTTTGCTTTTTCCATCTTTTCTTTGAGTGCATCTATTTCGCGCTGCATTGTTATAAGCTTTGCCTCAATTTGTGCCAACCTTGTTTTGTGTTCCTGAAACTTTTTGCTTATTTTCTGCACAAGTTCTTTCATAAATTCGTTGAGCTCATCGTTCATGAGAGAATTTTATATCCTATACATTTATATTAGTTATGATGAAAAAGCATGATATCTTAGCGTTGTTTATCTTGTTTTCGATAATCTGGATTGTTTCGCTCATAGCGTATTCCGGATTTTACGGAGCAGACGAAAGTGGATATATTTATTTTTCAAGAGATCTTGCCAAAGGTTTAAAAGAATGCTTTCAGAGCCATAGAATAATTCATCTTTCTTTACTTTCCGTTTTTCCAAGCAAATTTGAAATTGTAAAAATTTATGGATATATCTTTTCGTTTATTCTTATTATATCGTTTTATTT
>CAZQLM010000044.1:0-7394 GCA_964594175.1 uncultured archaeon
GGTGTAAAAATTTCGTGTTCTGGAACAGCAACACAGACGCTAAACGGCTGCACTTGCAACAGCGGGCAGTGTCAGCTCATTTGCATAGGCCCTGGTGGATTGGGATACCCTCATTTAAGTTTTGATTTGTACGATATTGATGGAAAAACTCGAGATGAGGTTAATCAGCTTATTAGCGAAAAAGAGCCGGGCTTCCACTGGTGTACAAATAATGAGGTTTTGAATTATAAAGTATTTTTCATTCCCTTAACTAAAGAGATTATAAACGATGAGTTCAAGATAACAGTACCTAAAAAGAAATCTCATTTTTTGTGTGGAAATGGCCCGTATTACTATGAATGGTTTGAAACCGAATACTTTGAAGAGAGAAAATATTTCGGGGTATACGATCAAATAGATACCGAGTACAAAATGTATGATTTGAAAAGACATCACAGAATACCCGCTGTAAAATTTAATTCAACCTCATGCCCATCTGGCTATAAACTCGCCACTTTACTCGTCTCGATGTATGGAAGTTTAGGTTATAAAGCTAAGTGCTTTGACGGGATTAACGAGGGTTGTGACGATAATTGCATAATTAACTCTTACGTTAAAAGTTGTTCTTATGATAAAGTAAGAGGTGCTTATTCAGATTCTAGTTGCGTTCCTTTGGAAAGTCCCTGGGACAGTTGTATTTGTTGTGGTGGTAGTACATGCTATCCAGCTATCCGTCCTAAATCGGATGATTGGGCATGTTATAGATCAATACCAACAGACCAAAACTGTGGCGATGACGAGATCCAAGAGGGTCCATTCGGAGGTTGTGATAGCGTAACGTGCTACACCTTTGGTGCTGCTATGGGTGGTGTGGATTATCGTAAAAGCTACTATCTTTGTAAATATAACTTTGGAACCGAAAGCGCTCCAAATCAATATCCCCAAGCGTATTCTGTAAGATTATTGCTTTGTCCAGATTAATTTTATTGCCATATTACATCTACTTCATCCGTGCGCCATCTCGGCTTTATCTCGCTTTCCTTTAAAGAAATTCCATCACCAAGTGTTTTATAAATCTGCAGACCGTTCCAGGCTATCATCGCTCCATTATCTCCTGCCAATTCTTTTGGTACAGCAAAAAATTTTGCTCCACGCTCTTTACACATGGTTTCGAGCATTTCCCTTAAACGAGAATTCGCAGCAACTCCGCCTGTAAGCAAAACTTCATCTTTTTCGCAGTGTGCAAGGGCTCTTTCTGTGACTTCAACTAACATGGCAAAACAAACTTCTTGCAAAGAGAAGCAGAGATCTTCAAGTTTTGCACCTTTTTTATAAAGCTTTAGAGCTTCTGTAACAATTCCTGAAAAACATACGTCCATACCTTTAACAACATAAGGCAATGATACCCATCTTCCTTTTTTTGCAAGTTCTTCTATTCTTGGTCCACCTGGAAATCCTAAGCAAGTTTCTCGAGCAAATTTATCAAGAGCGTTTCCTATGCCTATGTCCTGCGTTTCTCCAAGCACGCGGTAACGAGAATCGATAAAAGCTATTACTTGCGTGTTACCCCCAGAAACGTAAAGTGTTACAGGATCTCTTGCCTTTGTGACAAGCTTTCCTATCTCTATATGAGCTATGCAGTGATTTACACCAACTAATGGTTTTTTGTATTTTAAGGCAAGATATCTTGCTAAAATAGCGCCTATTCTCAAGCAGGGCGCTAATCCAGGTCCTTGAGAAAATGCTATAACATCTATTTCATTTAATGAAACTTCTGCTTGAGCAATAGCTTTTTTCAAAATTTTCTGAGCCTGCTCGGCATGGTGCTCTGCCGCTTTCCTTGGATGGATTCCTCCTTCCTTTGGGACAAAAATGCTTTTTTCGTTTGCCAAAATTTTTCCTTCTACATTAACTATCCCTATACCAAAAGTATGTGCTGTGCTTTCTATTCCAAGAGCTATCATGCAACAACACCAGCTATAAAAGCGTAGAAAGCGTACTTAATAACCTTTGCTACAAATACCACAGGAATAAAATATTTAAGTTCCATTTTCGATATACCAGCAGCCACTGTAAAAATATCTGCAGGAAGCGGTATCGGTAAAGCGAGTATAAGGAAAAAACCGAAAATTCCGTATTTACTCGCCAATTTATTTAATTTTCTATCCGCTTTCTCTTTCTTAATTTTTTGTAAATAGTACTTAATTCCTATTCTTCCAATAAAGTAATTCACGAGATTTCCTAAAAGCGAGCCAAAGCTTGCCACGAAAATTAAAAAAAATTTATTCATCCCTATGGCTACTAAAGCGCTTAGCAAAATTTCTGGTGTTAGAGGAATGAAAATCGTAGAGCCTATGAAAGAGGAGATAAAAAGCCCTAAAATACCGTATTGATTTAAAAATTCAAAAATCACATTAATGCTTTCTATCATGGATATAATTTCCTTGAGAAATTTAAATAAGTAGCGAAACTTATATGGCAAGGCGTTTCGGAGCTTTTCCTTTTTTGTCCTGACTCAAAATCGAAAAAATATATGCATAAAGAAGTTCTCTGCTACGCATGCAAAAATTGGTGGCATAAAATTTAAATTCATGTTTTGCAAAGCTTTTTCTCATGGAAATAGAAATAATTAAGGATTTCGATAACAGGTTAATGAAAAGAAGAGAGCTTATAGTTAAAATAGATTACGGTGGCGGTGCTACTCCTTCGAAGGCAGAACTTCAGGCTCTTTTCGCTAAAAAATTTGCAGTAGAACCTAGCAGAGTGGAGATAGAAAAAATAATGAGTGAAAAAGGCTATCCTGCAGGAAAAGTTTGGCTAAAAATATGGGATGAACCAAAGGTAGATGTGCTTTTCAAGGAAGAAAAACCTGAAGGTGAAGAAGCAAAAAGCGAAGGTGATGGAAATGCCGAAAAAGCCTGTGAGCAAGAGCAAGCATAAAAACGTGCAAAGATGGAAAAAATACAAAATAGAAAATGGAAAAGCTTTACCCTTAGGAAAATTTTGCCCTCGCTGCGGAGAAGGTGTTTTTCTGGCAGAGCATAAAAACAGGTTAACTTGCGGAAAATGCGGATACAGCGAGATAAAGAAAGGTTTATAAAGTTTTACTGTAATACATTTCCCATGGTAATTTCAAAGGTAACAATAGAACTTTCCGAAAATTTTGATGATAGCGCTCAATTTCCTATACACGATGTCAGAATTAAACCTTCTCTTATAGAAGAAATCAAAAAACATCTTAAAAATTATGGTTTAAATGTTACATCACATCTTCGTATAAAGGATGAAAACTTAACAGGAGAATTTTCAATGGAAATGATCGATTATAAGCCTGACCCTAACAGTATTGAAGCTGCTATTTTAAGAGGCAACCATGATGATGCCAATGTTGAAATCAGAATATCTCCAAGAAAAATAAAACCTTATTTACAGCAAAGTTATTTTGGAGATTATTATCTTCAGAAAGAATGGAAAGTTCGTATTACCGTTTCTTCTAAAAGAGAGATAGATAATATAGATAAATTTTATAAAATTGGTTTAGAAATTGTGGACATTTTAGAAAAAAATTCATACACTCAACGGGGAGAAGAAATTAAGGAAAACTGGAAGGATCTCGGTAGAGAGTTAAAAAGAATTATTAATAAAGATTAATTTTGCTTTAATTTCTTGAAGGTGCATAAAGATGCTAATAGCAATAGTAGGAGATTTTCACTATCCGGAAAGAAGCGAAAAACTCGAGCTGTTGGAAGAGCTTGAAAAAATTTCGCCAGATTTAGTAATAGGTACAGGAGATTATACCATACAAAAAGTGATCGATAAGCTTGAAAAAATAGCGAAATTTAATGGAGTTATAGGAAATGTAGACAGTGCTGAAATAGATTTACCCAAAAAACTTTTGTTAGAGCTTAAAGGTTTTAGAATAGCTGTTTTTCACTCTAAAGAAATTTATCCTCGCGGTGATTTGCACGCTATTTATGCTTTTTGGAGGAAGGAAAAGCCAGATTTTATAATTTTTGGACATACGCACAAACCTTGCTTTGCTTTTATGCAAGACTGCTATTTGCTTAATCCCGGCTCGTTTAACGGCGTTATCTCTGGCGACGGTTCGCAAGCTTGGCCAAGCTTCGCTTTGTTGGAATTTGAAAGGAAAAGCTTTAGGGTAAAGTTCATAAATAAAACAAGATAATAAATACTTTTATGATTACTCTTTTATCAAAAGAAGATATTTTAGCAATAAACAAAAAGCTTGGATATAAATGCATTGATAAAGGAAAGGTAGAATTTCTCATTTCGAAATTAAAATCAAAAAAACTTTCAGGAAACATTAAAAAGAATTTATCTAAAATAGCAGCAGAAATTTGGTTTTATATCATTATCTCTCACCCTTTTGAAGACGGAAATAAAAGGACTGCTACAGAAGCTATGCTTTTATTTTTAGAAATAAATGGTGCAAAGCTTAACATTTCCTTGAGCGGGATAATTTACCTATCCTTGAAAATAGCGAACATGGATATAACTATTAAAGAACTTGAAAAAATTATTTATGAAAAATTGGAGGTGGAAAATAAATGAACAAAAAAGTTTTTACAAGATATGTGATAAAGGAAAATGGAAAAATTGTAGAAATAAAAATTCCAGAAAAAAAAGCATTAAGACAAATAGAAGAAAGGCTAGAAAAGGATAAAAAAATACTTGAAATACTGGAAAAGCTTTAGGGTAAAGTTCATAAATAAAACAAGATAAATAACCTTATGGAAGGAGTAATAAAAAAATTGAAAGCTCTGGAAGGAAAGAAAATTCTTTTGCTCATGCATCATAACGCTGACATAGACGCTTTAGCTTCTGCCTGGGTTCTGAAAAATTTTCTTTCCAAGAAAAATATAGTAACAATTGCTACTTGCGAAAGTGTTGCAAAGCAAACAAAGAAAATAATAGAGCTTATAAAAGAAGAGATTGTAAAGGATCCGGACTGCTCCAATTATGATTTTGTAACAGTATTGGACACTTCTTCAACCGAGCAGATAAAAGCAGCAAAAAATTTGAAAATAGATATGGTTATAGACCATCACGAAAAAGGTGATTTGCACGCGAAGCTTGAGCTTGTGGAAAAGCAAGCCAAAGCTACAGCTTGCATAATTTATAAAATTCTGAAAAAACTCGGCTATAAGTTAAGCGACATAGAGAAAAAAGTATTGCTTTGCGGAATAGTTTCTGATACAGCCCATTTGCGCTTTGCGGATAAAGCCACAATGAAAATAGTTTACGAACTTATGGGAGACTTTTCTTTTGGCGAGATTTTAAATTTAATTACGGTAGAAGAAGATGTTTCCGACAGAATAGCAACACTTAAAGCAGCTAAACGTATGGAGCTTTACAAGTTCGCTGAACTGATAGTTGCTTTTTCTAAGCTTGGTTCACATGAAGCAATAGCTGCAAGAAATTTGGTTAAGCTAGGCGTAGATATAGCTATAGTTATGACAAAAAAAGATAATGAGTTAAGAATATCATCTCGTGGTAGGGAGAAGATTCTTTCGAAAGGTGTAAATCTTGCCGAGCTTTTTGAAAAAGTTGGAGAATTCATTCAAGGATCAGGTGGAGGGCATGATTTGGCAGGTTCGGCTAACGGAAAAGTAAAACCATACAATGCTGTTAAAAGATTTATCCTACGAGAGCTTTCAAAGAAGCTCGGAAAGTGGAAAAGGATAAAAGTATAAAAGGTATTGTAAAAAAGAAATTTCACGGTACTACTAATATGCTGAACTTATAAAAAGGGCCCGTAGCTCAGCTTGGATCAGAGCGGCCGGCTTCGGACCGGTAGGCCGCGGGTTCGAAATAAGAAAGGTCGAGAAAAGAGAACACCTCCTCGTTCAGCTGGTAATCCCGCCGGGCCCACCAAAAACAAAAGCTTCCAATGTTGAGTAAAACGGAAGAATGTAATTTATAATTCTTCATAAGCTATTGCCAACATCATTTCCTTTAAATATGCGGCTTTATTTATATGAGCAAAGAGAGTGTTTGGTATCATTGAAAATTTCGTAAAGATATTTCTCAAGTAAATCTCCGAGTTTTCTTCTTGTTCGGACTTCAGCATTTTTCCCAAGAAGATAAAGAACTAAGAATCCTTTTGCCTTACCATGCTCTGTGTTAAAATCTTTTAAAGCAGAAAGTATGTTCGCATGCTTCATTGAAAGCGAAAACTTCTCGCATCCGAGCTCGTCAAAAGCCCAAAGGTAAGACTCGTAAAGCACGCGCATTCGAATCCCAAACTGTTCCGCCGCCGTCGAGGATTAGAAGTTTAAGTTTTTGCATGTTTAAAATTTCGTTAGCTGACGAACAGAAGTGGAAAAGGTTTAAAAAACTAATTTTCTTTAGTGTTTTTCCATGAGAGAAGGATTAGAGGAATATAAAAAGAAGGAAATAGAGAAAATAACAGGATACACGATTGAAGAGCTTAAAAACGGTGAACTTCTTATAACAGCTCAGTCAGGTTTAGAGGCATTAGAGCTTGCCAGAAAAATAATTGGTAAATGTTATTCTTCAATCGAAGAGTTAGAAAAGGATCTAAAAAAATTAGAAAGTGCTGTTGATTTTTACGTACTTTTTGACTAACTAAGAAATTTATTAACCTAAATCTCTTATTTATTCATTATGCTTCGAAAATTTTTACAAATGCTTGAAAAAGAAAACAAAATCGAATTTTCAAAGAAAGAATTTGATACAAAAACCTCTGAGATCGCTTCTGTAATGAAAAGCTTAGAAGGAAAAGCTGTTTTGTTCGAAAACCTTAAAGGCTATGCAAACTGTAAAATTCTTGTAAATATTTGCTCAAGCAGAGAACTTATAGCAAAAGCTTTAGGCACGGAAAAAGAAAAAATTCTTTTCCGCATGCTTGAAGCAATGAAAAAATCTTTAAGCTACAAGCTCGTTGAAAAAGCTTGCTTTTTAGAAAACGAGGTTAAAAAACCTTGTATTATAGAGCACTTGCCATTGCTCACTTTTTTCGGGAAAGAGAAACCATTTTACATAACTTCTGCTATAATCTGCGCAAGAACTAAAGACGGAAAAGTAATTAATTACTCTTTCCACCGTTTAATGTACATTGCCAAGAACAAATTCGCAATAAGAGTAATACCCGGAAGACATTTAGATAGAATTCTCGATACATGGGAAAGCGAAATGCCTGTTGCTGTATTTTGCTCCGTGCACCCAGCAGTAGAGCTTGCCTGCGCTACTTCTCTTGAATTCGGAAAAAACGAGCTAGAATTTGCGAATAGCCTGCTTGAAGGAAAGCTCACGTGCTATGAGCTTAATAGCTTTCACATTCCAGCGCATGCAGAAATAGTCATGGTAGGAAAAATAAAGAAAAGTGAGCTTGTAGAAGAAGGTCCATTTGCTGATTTAACCGAAACATGGGA
>CAZQLM010000045.1:0-6996 GCA_964594175.1 uncultured archaeon
GTCTTAATATTTACGGTTTACCTGGCACAGGAAAAACTTTTGGTGTTTTAAACTATCTTGAGAGTGAAGAAATTCCTTATGTTCTTATTAATTTCGCTCCTCCGACATACGAAAAGGCGTTAGAAAATGTTAAAGTGAGGAATGAAGAAGTAATCGTGTTCAACGATATTCATTATCTTTTGCCAGATTATAATCCATATTTTCACAAAATTGAAAAGGAAGTTACAAAAAAGATGAACAAAATTATCGAAGAAAGTAAAGAAAAGACTGTAATAACGATAAGCGAAGAACCTTTTTATGCATATGCAAATTTGGAGAAAATAACACTTCCTTTATGGAGAGAGATTTTCAAAAATTTGGGATTTTACCAATATTTAACCCCTAGCGCAATAGCAAAAATGGAAAATTGTAGTTTAAAAGAAGCAAATGAATTAAAATTACAAGAAATCAATTCTGTATGCGCAGAAATGAGAGGAGATATATATTTCGGAGACTTTGATAAGATAGCTTATATACACGATGTCAAAATAGAAGAAAAAGTTGAACCATTTCTAAGAGCCTTAGCAGGAGAAAATATAAGAGAGATTATAACAACGTTTAATCTTTTTAATGAAGATTGCTATATTTCGTATGATAACGTAATGGCAAGAATAAAACAACTAGGCAAGAGGGCAAAAGCAATTTATGAAGTTCATAAAGATGTGATAGGCTTTTCATTCAGAAAGGAAAGAGGAAGCTGTAGAAAACTAGAAAAAGAGTTAATTGAGGAATGGAAAGGATTGAAGGAAAAAGTAAAAGCAACAACAGAAAATATAAGAAACGAGTATCTCCCGGCTTTAAATTTTATGTATTTATTTTCTGGGCTTTCCGAACAGGAGAAGAAAGAAATTGAAAAAGAAATATTTCTTAAAGATTTAAGAAAATTACTCACATCCTTTAGAGACCCATTTAGAATAGACTTCTTAGAAATAGGAAAGCTTAACCAAACTATAGAAGAAGAAAAAAAGAAACACAAAGATAAAAAGGTATTGATTATCAATAAAATTGTTTACGAAAAAATTATAAAAGAAATGAATTACGAATTAATCGAAAATTCTAAATCTTTACTTCCAACAGATGTTGTAAAAATTAATCCTCAAATTTATTACGGAATGAAAGAAATATTCTCTGTTGCAAATTATCTTTCTTAAACACTCAGAGGAAACCCAAATATCGCAAGAACTAAAGCTATGGGAAACACAGGAATAAATCGGATACCATCTTTTACCACTACATACTTTCTAACTTTCCTGATTTTTCTCACTTCTTCTTCACTCAAACCGCGAACGAGTTTTGCTTTTAACCCAACTTCTGGAATATCCTCTCCAAGCACATCGTTCGCTTTGAGCCGTGTCACAGGAATTCTTCTCTTGAAAATATAATTTTCCACAATTTTTGAATACTTAAGCAAAGGAGGATAAAGAAAAATAAAGGCTGCGGCAAGAAGCAATGGAAATGAAAAAGGGGAAAAAATAGCTACAGCAAAAGCTCCAGCAATCGCTCCGAGAAAAACGAGGAAAAATTTTTCATAGCTCTTCAATTCTCTTTTAACTTTTTTCAAAATTCTCTTTTCCTTTTTCAGGAGAAACAAGCTGTAAGCCAAAGAGTAAAAACCTCCGACAAAGAAAACGTTTATGAAAAAGTTTAAAGAAAATAAAATATCATGGCATGTACCAAACGGTAGTAAAGCTCCATAAGCTATGAGCATTTCTCCGTCTCCTCCGCCCCAGTAACCGCGATAGTACATGAAAAGCGAGAAAAGAAAAAAGAGAGTTACGACAATTAAGCACCACTCTAAAATAAACAAATTTCCTGTTAGATAGCTCTCATAAGCGTGTAAACCTATACCCAAAGCTATCATTATCCAAGCGATTGGATCGAGCATATTAGAGGTTTTTAAATCGTAAATTCCGCAAATCACTCCGCCTAAAAGAGCTATTCCAAGCTTTATTTCTTCGAACATTGAAAAACTTTATGTTGGAAATGATTTTTAAATTATGCTTTTATAGTATTGGAATTCTTGCAAGAATTTGCCCCGCGCCATAAGCTATCCCTATTGCCGCTGTTGTTGTGCCAATCTCATAGCCAATTTCTTCCGCTATTTTTTCTTTGAAAGCTCTACCTTCATATCCCTTTTTCTTTAGTTCGAGACACGCAAACGGAGCATAAACAGCTGCACTACCAGCAATGTATGGAGATACGGCATACGCTGTACCTATTATGTCTATATTGTTGTACATTCCGTCACTTACGCCTTTGAAAAACGCTATTCCAATACCGCAAATTCCTATTCCGGCACTTATTATACTGCCTACATAGTATTTTAAATTCTTCAAACCCATATTATTCAATACAGAAGCAAAAACTTATATTTAGCACTTGGCTTCAAAATTTTTCATTTTTTAGCTACAATAAAACCGTGATCTTTTTCAAACGGGTCAAGCATGCGCCATTCTAAAATTTTCCATCCATTTTGCGAGAGCCTTTCTACTTCTGCCTGACAGATTTTTTTTGGTTTCTGCGTTACATCTATGCTTCTCGCCTTTATGGCAAGAAAGAGTATGCCATTTGGTTTGAGAAAATGCTCAGCATTTCTCATGGCTATAGCTGTAGCATCAGGTTGTGCTATATCAACGTAGAGCGCGTGCACCGCTTCTATCCATGCATATTCCTCTGGCTTGCGAGCATCTGCAAAAATTGGGGCGAGATTTTTTCTGGCTCTGCAAACCGGTAAAAGCTCTTTAAAGCACCGATCAGAAAATTCAACTGCATAGATAAAACCATTACAAAGAATATCTGAAACGTAGCTCACGGTATAGCCGTGGGCAGCTCCAAGATATAGCATGACCCAATTTCGCTTTTCAGGAAATGGTAAGTGCTTAAATCCTTTTGCAACAGCTGCCGCAAGCTTCGAGCGAAACGGGTTAAACTCGCGATATTCCACGCTTTTTATCTTGATTATTTTTTCATCAGAATATCTAAATCCTTTCACAAGATTTTCCGTGTAAATTTCCTTTCCTTTGACAAAAATTCCAGGGAACTTTTCCTTTAAAGCCATGAATAAGAAAAGGAAGCAGACATTAAAAAAGTTTTTAAAACCATTCAAGGATACAATTTTTTGCGACATTCAACAACTTTTCATTTTTCTTTCAAAACTTCTTTTATTTTTTCCTCGAGTTCTCTTTTCAGCTCTTTTCCGTTGTCTTCTTTTGTATAGTAATCCATTCTTGCAGCAACGGCAAGTTTGGCAGCAAGCAAGCGGGCTATCTTTCCTCGCTTTTTCTTAGGGGCGCGGGAAACAAATGGGTGTAAGAATATTATCCCATGCTTCGGTGGTTTTGTTTTTTCTTTGCTTCGCAAAAAGCGAAACAGAGCTTTTTCAGCACCTAAAAGCTGTATAGTGCTTGCCGGCATCTTTGCGAGCTTTTCCAGAGAGCCGGCCGCAGCAAGTAATCGAGCAGCAAGAACATGCCCAAGTAGAGCGTGCAAATTTGGCATCTCTTTTTTTACCATTTTTTCGAGATATTTGTCCAAAGAATCACGAAGTCTGTAAAGCTCGTAAACTTTCTGAGCAAACAACTTTACGTTTGTTTCGTCATCTTCGCTGAAATCCATGCCTATGGAAAATTCAAATCCATCGAAATTTTCTCTCTTTCCCTTTTCTGCAATAGTTTTTGCAAATTTCTCATGATTCTCTATGTCAAATTCAGGAAAATGCAAGGCATACCATTCTCGCAAACGCTCGCTCATCAAATTCAAAATTTTATCCAAATCGGCTATGGCTGAAGCAACTTGTATTATAAGCTTATCTCTCCTTGGTATAGATGAAATTTTCAGTTTCGCAAGTTCTACGGCAAAGGCGTTGAGAAATTCGTTCAGAGCTTTTTCATTTTCCAGAACTTTAATTCCAATCTCCCTTTCTTTTTCTCGAAGCTTTTTGAAAAGATTTTCGTCAATTTCTCCAATTTCGTAATTTTTGCCTTTCATTTCATTCTCGAGCTTTTTCATCAAAGGTGTATCATTTTCGAAAAAAAATCTTGCCGCTTGTTGTGGAGAGGAAAATTTAATTACCTTGATAACATTAAGTTTTTCATCTAACGCTACTACACCAAAAGGCAGTTTTGCGATATAGCACTTCATAGGATAAAATCGGAGTAATAACTATATATTTGTTTGATGTTATTGAAAAAGACAATGAGAATCGCAGTAAAAGTGATTCCCAACGCAAGAGAAGAGAAAGTTGAAATGGATAATAACAAGCTTAAAGTGTATGTTCGAGCAAAACCTGTAAGGGGAGAGGCAAATAAATCTGTAATAGAGATACTCGCAAAACACTTTGGAATCAAAAAATCCAAAATAAGAATATTAAAGGGATTTTCTTCCAGGGAAAAAATCGTGGAAGTTTTGAAATAGATAACAAGAAAATGAAATTTTTTAAATACTAAAATCTTAATTTCGCCATGGAGAGGATAAAGCTTGCTTTGCTTTATTCCCTTCAGGAAAGAAAGAAAAATTTTTGGGAATTACTGGCAGATAACCAGTTTTTACTGAAAGATTTTATTTCAGCAATCAACGAGCTTTATGAAGACGGCTTTATAGAAATGGACAAGGGAAAGCTAAAACTGACAGAAAAGGGGAAAAACGCTCTAAATAAGAATGCCGGATTTTTCCGGGCCCGTCTCTGTAAAACCTGTTTAGGTAAGATGTTTATTCCAGAAGGAAGATTTAAGAAAGTTGAAAAAATCTTCAAACGAATTTCTAAGCGACATCCGCCTATTCTTACAGAGTTCTATCAAGGCAGGATACGACCAAGCGACACCGTAGCAAGAGTAGCTTTCATGCACGCTTGTAATGATGTTGCCGACAAAAACATTGCACTTATAGGTGATGATGATTTGCTTAGTATAGCTCTTGCTCTGACAAATTTACCTAAGCGAGTCGTTGTTTTTGATATAGACAAACGACTTGGAAGCTTTATAGAGAACGTATCCAAAAAATGTAAACTGGAAATAGAGTTTTGTGAATACGATGTAGCTAATCCACTACCGAAAAATTATCTTAGAAAGTTCGATGTATTCTCCTCTGAACCTCTTGAAACTGATACGGGCTTTAAAGCTTTTTTCGCCCGTGGTGCAGCCTGTTTAAAGAACTTTGGCTCTGGATATATAGGTTTGACAAAACTTGAAGTAAGCTTAAAGCGCTGGGTAAAATTTGAAAAACTTTTCATCGATAACGGATTTGTGATAACAGATATCATAAGAGATTATTCTTGGTATTACGATAGCGAGCGCGAGGAGGAGAGAGAGGAATATCAAAAGTTTGCAAAGCTTCTCAAATTCGATCCTGGAGAAAATCCAAAAATTTGCTGGTATAGGGCAACTCTCTTCAGAATAGAATCATTAGGAAAGCACAGCACACCAATACCCTGGAATAAAAGAATCAAAATTATTCCAGTAGATGAAGAAAGTTACGCGCATCCCTCTTTACACAGGTGAGAAGATTGCAAAAAGGAATTACAGCGTTTTGCGGGAAATATTCTGATTTTTTGGTTTACTTTGCTTCTGGAATTGTCATGATTTTTAGCGGTTTTTATGCAACCGCTGTCCTGACTTTTATAGGCTCTTTAATTTTATTTGGAATAGAGGAATGAAGCTACCTTTGCTTTAGAATTCTTTCTATAATTTTTGTACTTTTCCATTTGTGTTTAGAAAAAGCGGGTGCCCTGAATATTTTCGTTTTTATTTTATTCTCCTTAAGCACCTTTTTAATTTCTGCTTCCTTTGCCCATTGATCGTAGCCGAGAACTATTATATCTGGCTTTTCTTTCAAAATAGGTTTGAAAATATTCTTTTTGTCTCCGAGGATTACTTTATCGACTGGCTTTAACGCTTCTACAATAATTTTTCTCTCTTCTTCAGAGAAAACCGGTTTTCTGTTTTTGATTTCTTCTGCATTTTTCTCTCTCGCAAGCACGACTACAAGCTCTCCTTCAAATCGTTTTTTGCACCATTCAAGAAATTTCACATGACCGGGATGCAAAATATCAAAGCATCCTGCCACGAGAATTTTCCTTTTTTTCATATTATTTACTTTAGGGAAAGATTTAAAAAGGTTTGAAAAAATCAAAATTGTAAGAAAATTCAGCATTCCACACCCTAAAAAAAGGAAGAGGTGGTAGCGCATGGCAGAGAACAGCGGAGACAATGTAATCTTCGTTGGAAAGAAAACTCCTATGGCGTATGTGCTTGCTGTAATAACGCAGTTTAACGACGGTAAAAAAGAAGTTGTGTTGAGAGCAAGAGGAAGGAGCATAAGTAGAGCAGTTGACGTAGCAGAAATAGTAAGGAATAAATTCTTCAACGACGTAAAGGTTAAGGACGTTAAAATAGGTACAGAGGAAATGACAAACCAGCAGGGAGAAAAAGTGAACGTTTCAACAATAGAAATAGTTCTTGCGAGATAAAAATTCTTTTACCTTCTCTTTTAAATTTTTAATTGGTTTCACTTAATTTTTCCCACGTATATATAAATTTCATTTTTATTCGCATTCTTCTTCCGCATAGCAAAGATTTGTTGCTTAACACTAAGAGATATTACAGTCAGGAAGGTGTGCTTTCAGAAATTGTTGGCTCATTGGCTCAATTACACACAAAACCGGAATTAAACCCGTAAGAGTATAACCAGTTTTCTCAGGAATGCTCTTTTTTGAGGAAGAGATTTCTTTTATTTCTTTTTTTGGATTTCTCCAAGAACACAGATTTCATACATGCTCTAGAATTCTTGAGGATGTAAAATTCTCAGACTAGGAAATTCCAGTACTAACCCAAAATCATGAATTTATTTCTCCAGAAAATTTTGCTATGCCTATTGAACTGTTTAAGTTTTGATTTTCAAGTGTCAAAAACAGCTTCGGCATATCCCTTAGTTGTGAGTACACCAACCTTATACTTGCTTCCC
>CAZQLM010000046.1:0-6466 GCA_964594175.1 uncultured archaeon
CCTTACTTAAGTTTAATTTTTTTCTGTAAAATTTAAAAATTATATGCCGAGCAAAATTTATACCATTGGACACTCTACAAGAAGCTGGGAGGAATTTGTTAAAATTCTGAAAGCTTATGGAATTGAAATAATCATTGATATAAGGCGTTTTCCTTCTTCCAAGAAATTTCCATGGTTTTCTAAAGAGCATATGGAAAAAGCTTTGGAAGAAGAAGGGATAAAATATTTCTGGATAGAAGAACTTGGTGGATATAGAAAAGGAGGGTATGCAAATTACACGCAAACAGAAGAATTTAAAAAAGGTTTGGAAAAACTGCTTGAAATAGCAGAGAAAGGAAAAACAGCTATGCTCTGCTCAGAGCTTTTGTGGTGGCGTTGTCATCGCAGATACATAGCAGATATTCTCGTGAAAAAAGGGATAGAAGTTGTGCATATATGGGATGAAAAGAAAAGCGAAAAGCACGAATATCAAAAATACATAGAGCGCAGAGTATGGTGCGATAAGAAGGCTAGAAAATTAGAGAAATTTTTAGAAAGTAAAGAGTAAGCTACTTTATTTTACTTTTAAAATAAGATTCAAAATCTATCAAATTCAGGCTTTCCATTTCTATTTTAACTTTATTTTTTGAAAGAAACAAAATTTCCCTTTGAAGAGAACTTGGATTAAAACTCTTAATATATTCCAGTAATCTTTCTTCGGTCTTGCATAGATTTATTTCCGCATTTTTGTTTTTCAAAAAATTTTTATAATCATAGAGCTTTATTCCAGCATATTTTACCGAGAGTTTCATTTTATCTTTAGGTGCAGGAAAGTGCTTGAGGTAAAGAAGTGTTAAGTAACTGTAAATCGATATCGGATCCAAATCTCCAAAATACAAGATCTTTGTATCCTTATTAAACTTTTTGAAAAAATTTATGCAGCTTTGAGAAGGTATACCTAGAGTACAGACAAATAAATCTTGCAAATTCTTTAAAATTTTGATAGCTCTCTCAAAAGCCCAGTATTTTTCGAAAACGATTATCTTTTTCGGTTTTGGCATTCTTCCGAAAACGAGATAATCTTGAGCACGAAGCTCTGGCAGCTCTTTAACAAATTTTTTTATTTTTTCCATAAAAACTATTATGAACATAAATAATTTAATCTTTCTTCGCCCAGATGCTTTAAGCATAGAAGATGAGCACACAAAAAAAGCTTTGAAAAGGTATTTGAAAATTCTTGATGAAAAGGAAAAGCCTAAATTTCAAAAGGTAAATTTAGAAAAGCTCGAAGCAAAAGCTTTTGAAATAGTGAGCAAATGCGAGCTTTGCGAAAGGAAATGCAAGGTTAAACGCTTAAAAGGAGAAAAGGGTTATTGCAAAGCTCCTCCTAGCTTGAGAATTTCCTCTATCTTTGCTCATTACGGAGAAGAGTATTTTTTTGTTCCGAGCTTAACCATTTTCTTCATGGGCTGCACCTTTTCTTGTGTTTTCTGTCAAAACTGGGAGATTTCACAATGGTATGAACAAGGTTATGAGCTTAGCCCGAAAGATTTGGCAAAAACTATAGAGCTTAGAGCAAATGAATGCAGAAACATTAACCTTGTCGGTGGAGAGCCAACGCCATATTTGCCTTGGATTATTCAAAGCTTGAGATATGTAAAAGCTCCTTTGCCAATAATTTGGAATTCTAATTTCTACATGAGTGTAACTACAATGAATATTTTGAAAGGAATTGTAGATGTTTACCTTTCTGACTGGAAGTACGGAAATAACGCTTGCGCAGAAAGATTGAGCAATGCAAAAAATTATTGCGAGATTGTTGAAAGAAATCATGAGCTCGCATTCAAAAGTGGAGAGCTAGTAATAAGGCATTTGGTTTTGCCAGGGCATGTTAAGTGCTGTACAAAGCCTGTGCTGAAAAGAATTGCCGAGCTTTTTGGGGATAAGGTGATAGTAAATATAATGGCACAGTATCGTCCAGAATATAAGGCAAAGGAGTTTAAAGACATAGCACGCTATCCTTCGCGAAAAGAGCTAGAAGAAGCTTGGAGTTATGCTGAAAAGCTCGGGCTGAATTGGATAAGATAAATCCCACGTAAAATTAAACTTTAATCTCCATTCCATCTTCCGCTATAAAGTAGTCGATATCGTTTTTTATGCATTTAAAATATTCAATAATTCTGTGCGCATCTTTAAGAGCATCTTCGTAAAGGTGAAAAAAGCCTATTTTTTTAGCTTTACAGTACGGCAAAAGTTCTGCAAAATTCTCTGGTGTTGTATGACCATAAGTTTCTTTTTTCCCAAAAGAGAAAGAAAGTTCATGAACCAGTAAATCGCTTTTCACTCCTATAATTTCTTTTACAGGAAGTGTATCACCGCTTACGGTTAGTGTTTTGTTTAAATCTTTTATTACATAACCTCTGCTTTCTATGTTTCCATGATTAGTTTTCACAGCTTTTACATTTAAGTCATTTATTTTAAACTCTTTGTCTGTATAAATCCTATATTTCACATTACCTTCAAGATAAGAATAAGCATCCAAGAGTTTTTCCATTACGCTTTTCGTATCATTCGGACCATAAATCTGTAATTCTTCCGCCCTCAAGAGCCACCTAGCTTTTAATAAAGCTAGTAAATCTCCATTATGGTCAAGATGATTATGGGTAAGGAGAACGGCTTTTATTTCTTTTAACTCTTGTGGAGTTAGGCTTCTAAAAACTCCAACACCTATATCTACGAGAATTTTGGTTGTTTCTGTAGTCACAAGTATTCCGCTCTGCGCTCTGGTTGGGTCTGTGCATACACCCGTCCCGAGAAATTTTACTTTCATAAAAGAATAATATAATGCAATAAAAACTTTTAAATCTTGCACACAAAAATTCTTGCTTCTACTTCACCATAATTTAAATCGTAAAATTTTTCTATGCAAAACGGAAATGGCTTAGGCAAAAATTTTATGCACCGCTTTGCTGTTATGAAAACTAGCCTTTCAAAATTTGCATTTCTTTCGAGATTTTCAAAAAATCTTGCGTAAAGCTTTTTGAGGTTGATTTTTCTAATCCTTATCCCGTAAGGCAAATCAACGCAAATAATCTTTGAGCTTAGCTTTATTTTCGTTGCATCTGCCACGAAAAATTTTATCTTCTCCGCTTCTGCAATTAAAGAATTTTCTTTCGCTAATTTTACTACCTTTGAATTCCAGTCAGAGGCAAGAATTAAAGCCCTAACCTCTTTCTCCTTATGCAAGGCTTTTATCTTTTCAAAATCCTCTAGGTTTAACCAGGAAAATTTTTCAAAGGCAAAAGCCCTGTGCTTGTTAGGTTTTTTGGAAAGATAATGGAAAGCTTCTATAGCAAGCATACCAGTTCCGCACATAGGGTCGTGAAAGCTTTTGTTTTGCTCAAAGTTAGATAGCATTACCATGCTATGCGCTATTGTTGAGCGGAGAGAAGTAATAAAGCTACGCTTTCTATACCATCTCTTGTGCAGGCTTTCACCTGTTGTATCCAAACCGAGCCAAAAGCTTTTATCGCGAAGCTCGCAAAGCAGGCGAATATCTGGAGAAGAAAGATTTACCTTTAATCTCTTTCCCGTGCTTTGCTCGTAGGAATCTATCACTGCTTGCCCTACTTTGCTAGCTATATCTATGCTCGTGAACTCGTGTTCTCCAGAACGTTTTGCTTTCACAGCAAAAGCTTGAGAAGGAAGAATGAATTTTGTGTAATCTATTTCTTTTGCCAAGCTGTAAATTTCTTCCAAGTTACAAGTTTTGCCTTTCGCCAGTAAAACAACTATCCTGTGCAAGGTTTTTGAGAAGTAATTTGTTTGATAAATATGTTTTTCTTTTCCTTCGAAAATCAAAGCACCTTTGTGCAGGATTTCAGCTTTTATTTTGAACTTTTCTTTTAGCTCTTTAGCAGAAATTTCCTCCAAACCAGGAGTGCACGTTGCTATGAATTCCATGAGAATGCTTATATTTCTCCTTTGCTAAATATTTTTATGCGTCACAAAGAAATATTAAAAACCTTAAAAAAAGAATTCAGAAACTATGAAAAAATAGCATTTGCTTATTTATTCGGTTCTTTTGTAAAATATCCAGAACGTGCTAAAGACATAGACATAGCTGTGTTTGTTAAAGGAAAAATTCCTTCTAAGTTTGAAAGAAAACTTTCTTTAGAGCTCTCGAAAAAAGTGAGAAAAGACGTCGAAATATTTGTACTCAACGATATGCCATTGATTCTCCTCTCGGAAGTTTTTAGAACAGGAATTTTGCTTTTTTCCAGAAATGAAAAAGAAAGAATAGATTTTGAAAGTAAAAAGCTTACAGAAGTGCAAGAATTTAACGAGATTATTGAATATTACAATCTCATGAGGTGTAAGCGATATGAAAGTGGATAGCAAACTTGTGCACTTGAGAATTGACGTTATAGAAAGAAACTTAACAGAAATAAAAAATATGCTAAAATTAAAGCACCTTACTTATCGTGATGAACTTGCTTTAAAGCACGCTCTTTTAGAATGCATAGAAGCCTGCATAGATATAGCCAATCACATAATTGCTGCAAATAATTTTAGAAGACCTCAAGATTACAGAGACGTTTTTGTCGTTTTAGAGGAAGAAAAAATTATACCCAAAAAACTTTCTTCCCGATTGCAAGAAATGGCAGGTTTTAGAAATGTGCTTGTTCACAGATATGTGCATGTTGATATGAAAAAAGTTCTTAAATTCGCTAAGGAAGATGTAAAAGATATAGAGAATTTTGTGAAAAGAATTCTCTTACTTCTCCAAAGTTCTCGGAAAAAGTAAACCAAGGAAAAGTGTGAAGTTCCATTTGCTTTGCCCGTATCGCAAAGCACTAATTGAATACAGGCTGGTTTGTTTGAAATGCGGAAAGAAGATAAAATGGAAGGTGAATCGGAGTAGATAAAAAATTATTTCTTAATTTTCTTTAAAAACTCTCTGATAACTTCTTTTCCAGAAATTTTAGACAATTTCAATATCTTCCTCTTTCCATATAATCGCTTGAATTTGTAACATAATAACAACTAAAGAAAAGAAGTTTAAATATATTTTGAATCTCTCTTGCCTTCAGGTTTGTCTTTAAGGAGAATAAGCAGAGGTTTGCTTTACTGTGCTTTAGAGTTACGCTTAGATTTCTTATATAGGTGAAAACTGATAAATCTAAAACTCTTATATTTAATTTTTTCTAAATATTTTTATGCCTCGTGCAATATGGAAAGGCTCAATTTCATTCGGCTTGGTTAACATCCCGGTAAAGCTTTATTCGGCAACAAAAGAAAAAAGCGTGAAGTTCCACTTACTTTGCCCTTATTGCAAAACTCCTTTGCGCAACAAGCGCTTTTGTCCGAAATGCGAAAAGGAAATAAGCTGGGAAGAAGTTATCAAGGGTTATAAACTTGGAGATAAATACATTCCTTTGGAAAAAGAAGAGCTTGATAAAATCAAGCTCAAAACCCTGAAAATAATAGAAGTTCTCGAATTTGTGGATGCTGGGCAAATTGATCCGCTTTTCGTAAAGAAAAATTATTACCTTGCTCCTGCTGAAGGCGGAGAGAAGGCTTTTTCTCTTTTTCGGGAAGTTTTGGAAATTACTGGAAAAATAGCCATTGGTCGCGTTGTTCTGCGCGGGAAGGAATATGTGATAGCAATAAGGCCTTATCGCAAAGGACTTGTGCTTAGCGTGCTTTATTACAAAGACGAAATAGTGCCAATAGAGCAATTAGAAGAACTTAAAAAGCTTGTTGTAGTCAAGGAGCAGGAACTTGCTTTGGCAAGAGCTTTAATAGAAAAAATGCTCGGAGAGTTTTCTCTTGAAAAATACAAAGATCGCTATAGAGAAGAAGTGGAAAAACTTGTTGAGAAAAAGCTTAAGGGAGAAAAACTTGAAGAAGAGGAAAAAGAGGAAGAGCAAGCTAAAGGAGATGTGATAGAGCAGTTAAAGGCAACGCTAAAAGCTCTTGAAACTAAAAAGGTGAAAAAAGAAGCATAGAGCTAAAGTTTGCTAAGTATTTCTTTTTTAACTTTCTTTATTTCTCTTAAATTTTTAATCCCTAAATATTTGAACTCGTTGCGAGAATTTTTAACAATCTCGATAAGTCTTTGTCTGAAATTTTCAAGACTATATTTTTTCAGAAGTTTTTTGTAAAATTTGAAATCTATTTCTGTATTAATTAAAAGAGCAAGAATGTCTATGCGATCTTTTAAACCCTTTTCGCTATGCATTCTTTCCATTTCTGCTTGTTGTTTCAGAATTAGCAATACTTCAGCACGAGGAATGCTAAACCCTTCTACGCTTAGCAAATGTTTTTTTATTTCTTCTATGGGTAAAGCAAGTTTAGAATAATATGGAACGTAAATATCTATATCCACTCCCTCTATTTCTGCTGAGTATTTTTTCAAAAAATCAGCTTTTCCCAAATTAAGCTCTTTTTTCATTTTCTCCAGTTCTTCAAATTCAACGACAAT
>CAZQLM010000047.1:0-6405 GCA_964594175.1 uncultured archaeon
ATTACCATCTTATCTCTTCAAGAAATTTTTGGAATATTTAGCTTCTATTCTGCTTCCAGAAAAAATTAGAAGAGAAACAGAAATTTTAGAATCTATGATTGGCTCGCCATGTAAAGCTCTAGAAAGTATTTTCTTTCTTCTTGTAGTTCCGTTTGTGATAGGATGGCTAACAGTTATTTATCTTTTTCCTTCTTTTCTTCCACTCCAAATAGATTTTAGTGGAATGGCTAAAATTCATTTTTTATCGATTCATTTTCTAGGAGTGTATTATTTTTATTGTGCTTTAATCGGAAAATTTGATAAGTATTTCGGATTTGAAACCAAAAAAGTAAAATCAAAAGAAATCAAAAAATTTTTAGAGAAAAGTTATCCTTTGGAATTTTACGTAGGCGGAGTGTTATGCTATTTAACCGCAATTGTATCTCTTTTTCTGCTCTCTCCTTTTATTGCAATAATTTACTTCATAATCTACTTTACAGGCGGAACATTTTTAATCTTATACGGAAAGCTTATAGAGAATAAGAAAAAAAGAAAAGAAGGGTGAAAAGATGCAAGCACTTATTCCAAAAAAAGTTTGTTTCGTAAAAGGTGTAGGAAAGCATAAAGACGCTTTAATGAGCTTCGAGCTCGCTTTGAGAAATGCAGGCATAAACGGTTTTAATTTAGTACAAGTTAGCAGCATTTTGCCACCGGGCTGTAAAATTGTAACTCCAGAATATTTGCTTGGAAAATTGAAACCAGGCGAAATAGTTTTCTGTGTAATGGCAAAAATAACTACAAAAGAAAAAGCTGCAGCTTATGCAGCGATTGGTTGTTCTTTTCATAAAAAGGTGCACGGATATCTTACAGAATATTCAGGTTTTTCTAAAAATGGTTTTTCTCCACTGAAGCATGCTAAAAGCTCAGCAAAAGAAATGTTTATTTCAAAACATGGTTTTGCTCCGGAAAAAGTTACCGGAATAGAAATTAGAGGAAAGAGCGATGGAAAAGATTTTGTAACTCTTGTTGCAGCTGCTGTATTTTCGCTGAGGTAGATTATCATGAAAATCTACTTTGCTACAGCCAATAAAGGTAAATTTAAAGAATGTAAAGAGTTTATGAAAAAACATGGAATTAAAGTTAGGCAGAAGAAAATAGAATTGTTAGAGATTCAGGCAAATACTCTTGAAGAGGTTGCTAAGTTTAAAATAAGAGAAGCTTACGAAAAAATAAAAGCTCCGGTATTTGTAGAAGATGCAGGACTTTTTATAAAGGCTCTTAAAGGGTTTCCAGGAGTTTATTCTTCTTACGTTTACAAAACTATTGGCTGTAAAGGAGTATTAAAGCTCATGGAAAACGCAAAAGAGAGAGAGGCGGATTTCAAGGCTGTTATAGCTTTCGCCAACAAAAATGGAAAAATAAAAATTTTCAAAGAGGTCTGCAAAGGAAGAATAGCTTTACAGGAGAAGGGAAAAAGCGGCTTTGGTTTTGACCCTATTTTCATTCCGCGAGGCTATGAAAAAACATTTGCAGAAGACTTTGAGCTAAAACAAAAACTTTCGCATAGAGTAAAAGCTTTGGAAAAATTTGCTAAATATTTAAGAAATTTTGGGAAAAATTTCATTTAATACCTCTAATACTCCTTCTTTTCCGTACTCCAAAATATTTTTTGTAAATTTTTCTATTTTCGTTGAATCGGTATACTTTAACCTTTCGTAAAGAATTTTGTTAAGATCGTTCATTTTATCACTTTGAATTCCAGCTCTTTTCAGAATTTCCTTGACTTCTCTCCTGCTTAGAGCAAAAATAACGGAAGACCTTACCATTTCTTCAGGAGAATAGCTTTCGCATAATGTATAAAGTTTTTCCAAGGAAAAAGAATACGTTTTTTCAGGAAATGTTCCTGAAGCTATCAAGTATTCTGTTTTTCTTTGTATAAATTTTTTAAATTTCTTCATAGTAATTATCCATGAACAGAGTTTTGTGCAACTCTCACCAAGTTCTTCGATACACTCTTTAATCAATTCTTTCTCAATATCTCTAGCAAGTAGCGGTATATCATAAGCGTCTCTAATAGCTTCCGCTCCTCGAAAATGTAAACTAATCCATTCCATTTTCTTTTTTAAAATTTCTTCCTTTTCCAATTTTTTACCAATAAGTTTAGAACCTCTTTCAGAAAAATATTCATTGAAAGTTCCTATTTCTTGTGTTTGGTATTTCTCTAGATTTACGTTCTCAATTATAAGATAAAGAAAAAGGCTTCTTTCAAGATTTTTGAAATAGTACTTAGCCCCGCTTTCGTGAATGTAAGGTCCTTTAAATTCGGTTGGAACATTTTCCTCAGACAAAAGAATATCGATATCATCAGAATATCTTCTAAATTCAGGCATGAAATAAGAATTAGCACAAATTCCACCTGTAATAACACATTTTTCTGCTAGATTTAAACGAGAAAATTCTTTTACAAGTTTATACGTATTCTCTATGTAGTTTTTTGGCAGATTCATAAAAGTTTCAGAATTTCAAAAATTTTTATTTTTATCTTTCCAAATATGTTTCGCATGAAAAAAGAACTTGCTGTACTTGAAGACAAAGTTTTTTCCTGCAAGGCTTGCGGGCTTTGGAAATATAGAAAAAAAGCGGTTTTTGGAGAAGGCGATGAAAATGCAAAAATCATGCTCATTGGTCTTGGCCCTGGATATTGGGAAAATATTAAAGGTAAGCCATTTGTAGGGCCCGCTGGAAAGCTTTTAGATTCTTTGCTTAGCTTTGCCGAACTTAAAAGGGAGAAGCTTTATATTACGAATATTGTTAAGTGCTTTCCTCCTAATAATTCTCCTTCACAAGAGCAGGTTAAAATTTGTACATCTTTGTATTTAGAAAGGCAAATAGAGATAATCTCTCCTAAGGTCATAATACCGCTTGGCAATCTTGCAAGTGAATGGGTTTTCAAAAAATACTCTCTACACCAAGCTTCCATGCATAAGATTCACGGAAAAATTTTTGAAGTAAAGAGTAACGAGGTTAATTTTATTATTCCCATGTATCATCCTGCTTCTGCTCTGCGAAATCCTGCTTTGAGGAAAACGCTTGTAGAAGACTGGAAAAAAATTAGAGAATTTTTACAAATGTTTAAATAATAGCATTACGGGAATTAGTAGTACAGTTGTTTATAGGGCAAAGCCAAACGAAAAAATAAAAAAAGAAAATTTTACAGGTACAATGTAAGAAATATTCTTACAAATCTTTGCAAGCCGAAGAGCATGCAAAAGCCATGAATACACTTTCATTCATACAGGGTGAAGGAAGTTGCTATTTGAAACATTTGCTTTTTGTTCGTGGTGAACTTAGATAGAAAATTTTCTGGATTCTGTAGAAGATGGAAAAATACACAAAAAAGACCTAATAATCTTCGTTAAGAAATTTAAGAAGAGAAATTGAAAAAGAGCATAAAGCTTATGCGACTTTCAACTGCACTTGCTTGCATGCAATACATTATCTGAAAGTTCTTTTCATTTTCCTTGCTGGCACAGGATTTGGGATGATGCTTTATTTCGTATTACATACTTTCATGCTTTGAAGAAGTTTGTAAAAAGTTTATATCTATCTGGAGTTAATTTCAAGTTATGAGTGCTTCAGAAGATGTTATTGAATGGTTAAAGAAAGCTGAAGAAGAATTAGAGACAGCTCTTGTGAATTATAAAAATGAAAGATTTGAAGCCGCTGCTTTTTTTGCACATCAAGCAGCAGAAAAAGCTCTTAAAGCTTTGTATATTTTCAACTACAGAAGACTATGGAAAATACATGATTTGCAGCTTCTTGCTGAAAGGGTTAAGGCACCAAAAACTGTGATCACAAAATGCGCAAAACTCAATCCTCATTATATAGCAACAAGATATCCTTCTGGAATTTCTTATTCTAATGAAGTAGCATTAAGAGCCATTGAAGATGCTGAAAAGGTGGTTGAATGGGTAAAAAAGAAATTGAAAAAACTCTTGAGATAATTAAAAAATTCAAGGAAAAGTACAGAAATAAATTTAAAATTGATCAAATTATTATTTTTGGTTCATATGCAAAAGGAAAAATAAAAGAAAATAGCGATATTGACATGATTATAGTAAGTAAGAAATATTCATCGAAAGATCTTTTTTCAATAACACCCAAACTTTATCTAATACTTCACCAAGAAATGAAAATTAAAAGACCTATTGATATCTTACTTTATAGCAAAGTTGAATTTGAAAGAGAAAAAAATAGAATTTCTATCGTAAGTGAGGCGCTTAGAAAATGTATAGTTATATAGCTATTTAGGATACGACTTCACTTCTAAGTTTCCAGCCATTTATTTCAAAACCGTCCATTTTTTCAAGTACATACTTTACCAGCTTCTTTGCGCATAGCATTTTTTCTTTTCTTGAGTCTGCTTTTAAACACGAGATAAAAAGTTTTTCAAAACGTTTATCAGGAAATTCTTTATAGCGGTATTCCTTTCGGAATCTATTATCTGTAAAAAATTTAATGAGCTTAGAAAATGGTGGAATTTCTACACGCAAAAATTTTGCATAACTTTCGAGAACTTGAATGAGTAATTTATTGTAAAGAAGCTCGAAATCCAAAGTTTTTTGAGCGTAAAGATCTTTTAGATTTTCCAGCTCATCCCAGAGGGAATATTTTGCTATTTCTAAAGAAGCTTTGCTCATTTTCTTGAATCCCCTTTTCATCCATTTTTCTGCTTCTTTCTTAAGTTTAGCAACAACTCCGTGTCTATCAAAAACTACTTTTCCTATAACCAGCATTCTTGCCATGGTTTTACGGTTTCTTTCAAAATCTTCTTTAAAATATTTCCTTATCTGCTCGACAGGATTTGCAAAATACTCTATTAAAATACCATCTATTATGACATTTCCTCTTTCTCTCCATTTTACACGAGGAGAAAGCACAATGTAAACATCCAAATCGCTATATTTTGAAAAATAACTTGTAACAGCACTGCCTGTGAGGAAAGCTCCTTCTACATAGCTTTTGTTTCTCCAATTTTCAAGAAACTTGTTTATAGCTTGCATGTGTTTTTCTTTTAATCGCAAAAAGTTCACCTTTTTTGTCCTTTTCCAATGTTTAAATCTTTCTACAGATAAACATAAAATGCTCGCTTATGTCTACTGCACTTTCTCTCGTGCATGTTTTCAAATGCCATTCCCACTATTCGCTTCAATTTCCTTGTTCTGAGAGTAAAACTCTTTTACGTGTTGTTTATACTCTTGTCTCACAATTTTATTGTTTGTTACGAATTATTTATAAATCTCTAAGCCAAGTTTTCTCTTTTGGAGAATTTCGTCCTTCCAAATTTTCCTGAATTTCCAGAAATAATAACTGAGCTCATTTTCATTTTTGCACCAGAGAATTTTTCCATCTTTTATCACTTCAATTTTCAATTTCAAGGGCAAAAGTTCGAAAATTTTTATGTCATACTTTGCTGTTAGCCCGCTTTCAAGAATTCTATCCCATATTTCTTTTACTTTCTTTATTTCTTTAGCAACTATGCATACATCTATGTCGCTTTTTTTTGTTTGCTCTCCCCGAGCAAAAGAGCCGAAAAGAAGTATTGCAAATGCTTTATCTTTGAATAAAGCAAAATCCTTTTCTATTTCTGAAATTTCTCTATCCATTCTCTCACCTTATTTTCAAATTTTCTGAGAAACGGCAAAAGCTCTATAATACTTTCGTAAGCTTGTTCATCTATAATTCCGTTATATTCGTGAACAAGCACATTTCTAAGCCCATTGGCTTTTTTCAAAGCCAAAATAATTTTTTCTTCAAAGTTTAGTTTGTTACCTATAATCTCAAAGTTTTTGTAGTCATCTTCAACAGCAAAGCCAAAGTCTTTTACGAGCATTGCGGCTATATCGCTTATAATTTCCACAGCTTCCTGAAACTCTTTGTATATACCCTTTCTTAAAATTCTGTTTTCCAGAAACTCCTCTTTCCATCCTATTCTGCTTTCTATAAACTCCACTCTATCCTTGAGCTCGTTAAGTTTTTGCATGTAGCGGGTTTTTCTCATGTCAACACCTTTAAAAAATTACGCATAAAAGCGTTTATAAAGCGAAATATGAGCAAAGCGAAAGGTTTAAATATTTTATTTTTTGTTTTAACTTTATAGTAACAAAAAATGAAAATAAGGGAGATTAGTATGAGTGTCGTTTTCACAATTCCTGAGGAAAACATAATATCCGTTCCAGGGGTTAGTTATTTCGATGAAGATGGAGTTAAACGTACAATTACGCCAAGTCATCTAGTAAAAAAAGAACTTCTAGAAAATATTCAAGAGAAAAATGATGTTGTAACTTTTCCAGCAATATCAAAAGCTTATGATATTGATGTAAAAGAAATTTCATTTACCGCAGATTACGAGGCAATAAAGAAAAA
>CAZQLM010000048.1:0-6159 GCA_964594175.1 uncultured archaeon
GTTTGTGTGTATAATTTGATCATTTGGAGTAGAGGTGAGTTAAGTTGACATGCTCAAATTCATAAAGAATAATTTTTTTCATTGTCTCACATGGATATCCTGATCTCATCTCTTTTTTACACGTGCTAGTATCTATTTCTTGAGAAATATACATATTTTTGGGATTTTCAAGAATTTTCTTGAGGTGAAGTGGAGGTAGCTGTAGATATTTTTTAACTTTGTTGCATTTTGATATTTTTATTTGTTTATCTATCAATTTACCGTGAAGAATGTCCGCTACTTTCCACTTTTTTCTTATGCTATCATAATAAGAAGGAAATGTATGACCAATAGCAACATTTCCTTTCATAAAAACCTTAACCTTCGTTTCAGAAATTCCGAAAGCTTTTGATAAGCTCTTCGCAAAACACTCGTAATCAGGACAAATTCCTATTCCACGGCTATTGTTTAGAAAATATCTCACTTCAAAATCCGGATTAAAAATCCAAAAACTAACAGTTCTTCTTCCATCTACTGTAATTAATTTTTCCTTCAATTTTTCCTTATATTTCTCAATACCATAAACACGAGCTTTGCTATACTCTGGATATGTGTACTTCCAGTAAGTTTTTTTGTGAAGTATTTTGTCAAAATCTTTCCCTATTTCTCCATCTGTCTTGGAGCGAATGTAAGCAGGAAGTATTTTTAGCATTTTTTTTCTGAGTTTATGCAAGTTTCCAAACTCATCTATCCAAAACCACTTGTAGGTTTCTACATCTATTGGTTTTAGTTTTGGGTTAAAGTACGGATAATTGAAAAATTCTGGAAACGTTTTAATTTCAGGAGAAGATGGGTATGCATTTTTTGTATCTATATATTTGACATTTCTCATAGAAAGCATGACCTTAGCTTCTAAAGGATACTCTTCTAAGTTAAACCTAAACTTAGCTTTTTGCCATTCGGCAGTTTCTCTTAAAAATTTTAACCATTTCCTACAATCTTCAATAACCATTTTCTTCACATCTTTGTTTCCTATTAGATATGGGAAACCTTCATTCATAGCAACACTCAAAGCGAGAGTATCGTGCTTCTTAAATTCCGCATCTTCTGCAAGCTTCCATAACATGTAAAGCTGAACATTATACTCTGGAATTTCATAGGGCACTATGTTTTTTGGAACTTTCCCTTTTTCAACCATTAGCTCAAAAGCCTCATATACTTCCCTTGCAGGAGTTATTTTTTCTTGGTTAAATCTATCTTCAAATCTCTCATAAGGCTCTGCTCTTGAAGCGAGAAAAGCTATATCTTCAAGTGCTTCAAGAGTTTGCAAATTATTTTGCTTATACTCAGGCAGCTCCTTTATTTGCTTTTTCAAGCCATGGATTTTTTCAAGCAATTTTGCATAGCTTTTCTTTATTTTTTCTATTAGCTTTTTTTCTTTTGGATTTTCCAATACCTTCTTTTCCTCTTCGCTAAGCTTTTTATCTTCAAAGAAAAGCAAATTTTCGGCAGCGTATCTAGCAAGAGTTTGGTTTTTTGAAGAGCTTAAATAGCTTAGATATTCTATAGTTTTTTCATCAATTCCTTTTTCGAAAGCGTACCATTTTATCACTTCTGCGTCTAGCTCTTTCAAAAACTCCAAAGCTTTTCTCTCTTTTTCAGTAAACTTTCCATCTTTTGTTATTTCAAAAGTTATTTTTTTAGCAATGTTTTCATAAACTTTTTGCTGGTAATCCTCTGGTAATAAATCAGCAATATCTGCTGGAGCATAGCTTTTGTTAAAATCCTTCAGCTCCTGAATAAAAGCTATGGCCTGTTCTTGCGAAAGGGAATTTTCTATTTGCTTGGCTACGCTTAAAGGAACTCCAATGCTTTGAGCAAGTTTTTCAAGATTTATTTGCTCCTGCGGAATTTGTGGTTGTTCTTGTTCTTGTGAGTGAGTTGGAAAAGAAATATTGGTTAAAACACTCTTGTCTTTTTTCTTTGGTTTCTTAAACCACTCGAGAACCTTATCAAAATAGTCGTGAGAATAGGCATAAGCCCCTGCAGCTATTCCTCCAACTATCGCAAAAGCTGCAAGAATTGCGTAGCCTAAAGGAATTCTTTTTGCTGGTTCTTCGTAAGGCAGAGAAATTTCTTTCTCTCCTACCTCTCCTACCCCGCCTGCTAGCTTGTAAATCGCTTTTTGCACTTTAAAAGCATGCTCTGTAAATTTCTCCACAGTGTTTTTGTCTCCTTTATCATGAGCTTTGAGAAGGGTTTCTTCTATTTCTTCATAGCTTTTTGGAAGCGTGCCAAAGGTTAAGCAGTAAGCAGTGTAATCTCTTAGCATATCTATAGAGGGCGCTTCGCCTCTTTTAAACAGCTCACTTGCTACAAGAAGGGAAAAGTTTGCATAATTTCTCAGCTCTTTTGGGTCATCAAAATAGAATTTGTTCATAGTTAAAAATTGGAATGAGTTTTTAAATATTTTTCGCAATTAACCACTGAGCATACGAGAATGGAAGTCATGTATATTTTTTCTGGTGCGGGGGCCGGGAATTTCAAAAAGAGAGGGGGAAGGGTGAAGGGAAGGGAGAAAGGAATCTCCCCCTTCCTTCTTTGAACCCGGGAAGGCACTAAGCCACCAGGTTTCTCCTGAGCCAAGTCTTCTGAGCATCGCCCGCCTAAGCCTGGCGCCATTGACCTGGCTAGGCGACCCCCGCCTAAAAAGATTTACAAGAGATTTATAAAAAGTTTTTAAATATTTAACTAAAATTAAATTCATGAATGGCGATATTGTTGCTATTGTAAATATACTGAACATAGCCATAGCCATACTCCTTACCATTGTGGCATTTGATACTTATGCAAGCTACAGGCTGAGAATTTTCAAAATACCATGGCTGATAATCTTTTTGGGAAGTCTTCTTTGGCTTCTCGGGCACTTTCTCATGTTCTTTGGATACAGGGGCGTGATTCACTACACACTCTTCACGCTTTTCATTATTTTTCTAACCGTTGCGCTATACCTCCTTACCAGAACAGCCAAAATGCTTGGAGGTGTTTAAATGCTTGAAAAGGTTATTGAAATTGTAGAAAAGCAAAATACCTGGAGAAGAAAGCAATGTTTAAACATGATAGCAAGCGAAAATGTTCTTTCCCCTCTTGCAGAAAAATTTTATGTTTCCGATTTTGAAGGCAGGTATAATGAGCACGATGAAGAATGCCACTATCAAGGCACAAAGTATGCTATGGAAATAGAAAAGCTTTGCAATAAAATTTTCGGAGAAAGATTTAACACAAGCTATGTTGATTCACGCCCTATAGCAGGAGTAATAGCGAATCTTTGCGTTTATCACGCTTTTCTGAAAGCCGGAGATGTTTTCATAGCTCCCGGATTAACAGCAGGGGCTCATGTGTCTTCTACGAAATACGGAATAGCAGGTGTAAAAGAGCTTAAACCTGTTTCAGCTTTCTTTGATTTCGAAAGATTTGTGCTTGATGTAGAGAAAACAGCTTTACTTATAGAAAAACTTAATCCAAAGCTAATAATGCTAGGAAGGAGCGTTTTTCTCTTTCCCGAGCCCATTAAAGAGCTTCGCGAGATAGCTGGAGATGCTATAATAGTTTACGATGCAGCTCATGTTTTTGGCTTGATTTACGGTGACTGCTTTCAGTCTCCATTTGAAGAAGGAGCAGACATAATTACAGCTTCCACCCACAAAACTTTTCCCGGCCCGCAGGGCGGGGTGATAATGGCAAAAAGCGATTTTGAAGAGGAGAAATGGAAAAGAATTGAGCGAGCGATTTTTCCTGGAGTACTGAGCAACCACCATATCCATCGCCTGCCAGCGCTTGCGATAACGGCTTTGGAAATGAACGAATTTGGCGAAAGCTACGCAAGGCAAGTGATAAAAAATGCTAAAGCTTTTGCTCAAGCTTTATACGAGCTCGGCTTTAGCGTGCTTTGCGAGCCTTATGGATTTACGGCTTCGCATCAGGTTTTGGTGGATGTTCGCGAATTTGGCGGTGGAAAGGTTGCGGCAGAAAAGCTTGAGGAAGCGAATATTATAGTGAATAAAATTGCTTTGCCATGGGATAGTGATAAAGATGCTACACAGAATCCAAGCGGAATCAGAATAGGTTTGCAAGAACTCACAAGATTTGGAATGAAAGAGAGTGAAATGAAAGAAATTGCTGAATTTTTCAAAAAAGTTTTAATTGCAAAGGAAAAATCGGAAAAAATAAAGGAAGAAGTTATAGAATTTAGAAAAGATTTTCAGGAAGTAAAGTATTGTTTTTGAAAAAAGGCTCTGGTTTTGGAAAGTAAGCTTCGTTTTAAAGATCAAAAATTTTATATATATTTATATCTTTTCCAAAAATTTAAGTAGGTGAAAGATATGGGACATGTATTTATAGATGTTGAAATTTCTAATCTTGAAAAAACGAAAAGCAAAAAAGTTAAAGCTCTTGTAGATACCGGTGCAACGCTTACTGTAATACCAAAAAAATTAGCAGATGAACTCGGGATAAAAGCGGAAAAACAGGAAGAAATTTCCACAGGTGCTGGAAAAATATTAATAAATCGTGGAAGAGGATGGATAAAAGTAAAAGAAAAAGAAGATATATTTCCGATATGGGTTTCTCATGTAATAGATAAAGTATTACTCGGAGTTATAGTATTGGAGGCTCTTGGTTTTAGGGTAGATCCAAGAACAGAGCAAATAGAGGAAGTTCCATTACTTCTTTATTAAGGAAGTTAAGTTTGCTTTCAAATTTTAACTTCTTTCATGACGTCTATAAATTTTTTATATATTTCAAACTCTTCTGGTGCAACAAGGTGTATCTGGAAAATGTAACTGAAATTAATTTTTTTTGCGTAGTTTAGAAATAATTTCGGCTCTGTAAAGCATTGATTTATTTTCTATTTCTTTACTGACAATAAGAATATCCACATCGCTTAAGTATACATCGTGTTCTCCTTTAGCATAACTTCCAAAAATAAAAATTCTGGCATCAGGAAGAGTATTTTTTACGATTTTAGCAAGTTTTAAAATATTTTCTTCTATTCTTGAAAAAAATTCTCTTCTTTCATTTACAAATTTTTTTGTTATTTCCAAAGCTGTTCTTTCCATAACATTTCCCTCAATTTTTTAACAAAGTTAAGCGAAGCTTCTGCTTCTTCACGGGAAAACGAAAATGGCGGATATCTTGAAGAAACATAAGCAAGCTCTAAAAGTTCTATTATTTTTTCATTTTCTTTGTACAGTTTTTCAATCTCATTCACACCAAGTTCTTTAAGAATTTCTAAAAGTTTTGAAATTTCGTGAACCTTAGGAAACCAAAAGAAAGAATTTTTGCTTTGAGAAAGAGCTGTGCTGCTTGCTCTGCATGAAAATAGCAACATCGTATTCTTCATTTTCAAAGTCCAATTCAGCGTCTATTAGAAATCTTTCAGCTCTTTTTTTCAGTTTTTCAATAAATTCTTTCATAAATTATTTTATGAACTCACCATTTTATAACTTTATCAATATCAAAAAATAAAGCAAGAAAACCGAAAAAAAGAAAATCCTTCTTAGCTTTTTGACATTAATTTTTTTCATATGCCTAAGAATATAAAGCGCGGAAAATATAAGCACAGCTAAGATAAGAGCAAGAATTCCGAGAGGTTTGTTGTAAAAGCTCAGAGGAACAACAAAAAAAGGAGAGACTACTTTCAGAAGAAAAAATCCATCTTTTACTGCCTTTTCAAACACAACAAAAACACTGAAAAGGAAAATTAGAGCATAAATTAAATTTTTCACAGAAGCAAAATAGCAAAAAAGCAATGAAAAAATAAATATAAAAATGCTTGCTAAAAAGCTTCTGAACTGGTTTTTAAACGTTTTCCCCTGCATAACGATAATTTCTGCGAAAAATTAAATAAGTTTAGAAATAAGGAGGTTTTTATGAAAAAAGAAATTGTACCAAAAGACAGCAGATATATTCCAATCGTTCAGCAACCTTATTGTTGTGCTCCTGCCTGTATTTCAATGATAATGCTTAGACATAAACTGCCGCTATTGCCGCAAGAGCTTTTGGGCTATTACTTGGGTTTGACCGTTCCAAAGAGGTATAAAAATTTATTTTATAATCCAAGAGTTGGTAAAAAACCAAAAGCTGGATACGGAACAAGAATCAGTAAACCAGAATATAATC
>CAZQLM010000049.1:0-6005 GCA_964594175.1 uncultured archaeon
TGTTGCAAGCTATTTCTTTGATGCTGATGCTCTAAATCCAAGCGAAACCGTGCTAACTTTGCTCAAAGCTCATGAAATGCTGAGCAGCAATGGAAAATTTTTAATCCTGCTTCCAAAGGAAGGCAAAAACATTGCCAACTTTATTTTAAGAACCTTTAGGAGAATGGGCTATAGAGTTAAAAACCTAGAAGATTATAAATATAGAGCAAAATTTAGCTCAGACGATAGCAAAGCTTACGAGACAATTTATATCATAGAACTCAAGAAAAGCGCTAACTATGAAGTTCCGGCGGAGCTAAAAGAAAATTTAGAGAGCGCTGCTTTGCTGCAGAGAAAGGAATTTGAAAAATTGAAAAACAAAGATTTAAAGAAAGCAGTAAACCATTGCAAACTTGCAGTTAGCGGAGAACCGCCTTTCCTAATAGTCAATGTGGAAAAAATAAATGAAGGTATCAATAAAATAAATGAATTAGGAAAAAAGCTGGAAAATGTTGAGCGAGAAATAGAAAGATTAGAAAAAGAATATTCAAAAGTGGCCAAAGCTCTTAATGAATTAAAAGAAGTGGAAAGGGAATTGCATGCTATTAGAAAAGTTTATTACGATTTGTGTAGAAAGCATAGTAAAACTCCGTGGAAGTATTGGAAAGAACTAATGGAAATAGAAAAAAGAATGGATGAGTTAACAAAGAAAAGATTAAAATTACTGGGAATCCTTCCATTTTAAATTTTCCAGAGTTTTTGTGAATCAAAGAAGCTTGAGCTTTCCGGTGATTTCGTCTATTTTCTCTTCTTCACAAGGGCCAATACCAAGAGCTGTTACTGTACCTGGCTTGAGCTGAGTTAAACCAGCATCTCTTATAAGCGCGCATGGCAAGCGTTTTTTCTTTGCTTTTTCATAAAGCTCTAAAAGCTCTTTTTCAGAGCTTACTTTAAGCACGACTTTTTTCATCCCTTTTGAAAGCCATTTTCTTTTTGTGAAAAATCCTGCTTTTAGAAAGCTTGCAATAGAAGCATGCGCCACTTGAGCTGCAAGCTTTCCTTTCCCTAGCTTTAAATCAGTTCTCACAACTATGATTTGCTTCATGGAAATTTTATATGGTGAGAAATTTTTAATTTTTCTTGCGCAAATTAACTCTTGAATTGAATCTGTTACCTTGTGTTATTTACACTTTTTAATCGCAGAAAAAATTCTCTGAAGCGCACTTGCTATAGCTAATATCGCAAGGATAGAAAGCAAAACAACAGAGCAAAAAGGACTAAACTTAGCTGAGATTAAAGCTATCCAAAGAAGGAAAACTCTCTCAGCCCTTTCCAGCAAACCTCCTTTAAGCTCTTCTTTAACAATTTCCTTTTCCTTTGCTGCAGCTTTTGCATATGTTGTCATTAAGCTTCCTGCAAGCAAGAGAAAGATCCAGAAATATGAAGGAAGAATAAAATCCGGAAGCTCAAGAAACAAAAACCCTGCCAAGAGAATTATCTCAACCCAGCGATCAGTGATCGTATCCAAATAAGCACCTTTTTTGCTTGCTAGCTTTTTTGCTCTTGCGACAGCACCATCGATGAAATCCAAGGTTATTGCAAGAAAAAAACATAAACCTGCATACAGGATTTCATTGAAATACATGAAAGTAAAGGATAAAAAAGCAAAAAACAACGAAAGTAAAGTATAAAAATTCGGTGAAAATGGTAAGTGAGAAAACATTTTTCCAATAAAAACTTCGAGCTCTTTTATAAATTTTATCCTTGACCTTCTTTTGTAAAGCATTTTTACCACGGTTCTTTTTTTATTTTTAGTAAATGCCCGATAATGTTTGCTATTCTGTGAATTATTAGAGTTAAAACAGCACCCCATATAATTATTCCTATGGTTATCTTTACAATGAAAAATCCAATCAAAAGTGAACCAAAAAAGAAATCTAGCTGATCAAGCACAGGAGCTGGGGCACCCCTCTCCATTCCTAACCTTCTTTTAATGAAGCTTCCACTCATATCACCGAGTAAAGCTGCGAGTGAAAGTAAAAAAGCTTTTTCTGGGGTAATTAAAGGGATGGAAAAGCCATAATCTAAAGCTATTTTATTTAATTTTGGATGGAAAAGCCATGCAATACTTCCGCAAAGTGTTCCGAAAAGAGTACCTGCAATTAATCCTTCCCAAGTTTTTCCGTCTCCAAGTAAGCGTTTTCCATCGATAAATTTTTTTCCGAAATCTATGGCACGTTTCCCTTTAACCAATGGGGGAAAAGCGTTCGCAGCATAAGGAGAAATAAGAAAATATAGCGCTTTCCAGAATTCCGTTAAAAAATCTGCCATAAATTATGTAAGAAAAAGAGAAAATAAAAAGATTTGGTAAAGCGCATTCAAAAAATGATGGAATCGAAATTTTCATAATCTTTAAATACTTGCGTGTTGTATTACCATTAAGCTCTGGGAGCGAGAAATCTATTTCTCGTTCTCTGGAGCCAAAGGTGAAAAAAGTGGAAAGAAAATTTGTTAAAAGAACACTTTATAAAGCGATTTGCAGCGACTGCGGAAAACCTTGCATGGTCCCTTTCAAGCCAAAGGAAGGTAGACCTGTATACTGTAGGGAATGTTTCCAGAAACATAGAAAAATGTAAAACAACTACTCGGTTTTCGATATTTTTTATTTTTTATTTCTTGCATGCACGGTATGGCTTGGAAAAACTTTAAATATTTTTTAATGTGAATAAACTTCAGGGAGATTTCTATGGAACAATACTTGAAAACTGGAACAACAACCGTGAGTTTAACAGGAAGAAATTTTGTTGTGATAGGTGCGGATAGAAAAAGCACACTTGGATATATGGTAGATTCAAAAGTTGCAAGAAAAATTTATCCTATTGATTCACATATAGCATTAACGATTGCCGGCTCTGTAGGCGATGCTCTTGCAATAGTAAGACTCATGAAAGCTCAGCTTAGACTTTACAAAATAGAGCGTGGACCAATAACGGTAAGAGGTGCCGTAACTCTGCTTTCAAACATACTTCATGGAAGTAGATTCTATCCATTTTTCAACCAGTTCATTGTAGCCGGTTACGACTTTCGCGGTCCACAGATTTATTCTGTTGATCCTTTAGGAGGGGTAGATGAAAAAGACAAATTTTATGCTACAGGAAGTGGAAGTCCTTTCGCATATGGTGTACTTGAAACAGAGTATAGCGAAAATCTTTCCCAAAAAGATGCAATAGCTCTCGTTTATAAAGCGCTTAAGGCTGCGATAGAAAGGGATATAGCAACTGGCGGAAAGGGTGTATTACTCGCTGTAATTGATGAAAAGGGTTACATGGAAATTGACGAAAAAAGCATCAAACTCTAAATTTCCTTTCCTTCCTGAAAATTTTCTGAGAGGTGAAGTGTTTTGGAACTTACAACAAAGGAAATTTTTTCAAAAATAAAAGAAGCTCTACCGAAAAACTTAAAGGTAACGGATATAAAATTTGAAGGTTGCGAAATAATAATCTATACAAAATCAAAAGAATATATAGGAGTAGAGCTCCCTTTTTTGAAGGAACTTATCTCACAGTTGAAAAAAAGAATTCTTGTTCGTCCTGACCCGAGCCTATGCAAACCACCAGAAGAGGCAGAGAAAATAATTAAAGAAATCCTTCCACAAGAGGCTGGTATAAAGGAAATTAATTTTCTTCCTGAATTTGCGCTCATGGTTATAGAAGCCGAAAGACCAGGAATAGCAATAGGGAAAGGAGGAGAGATTTTGAGAAAAGCGAAAAGAGAAGCTTTATGGGATATAAGGGTTAAAAGATCTCCTGTACTACCCTCGGATATAGTGAAAACCCTCAGGGAAATGCTTTATCGCGAATCTGCATTTCGAAAGGAATTTTTAGATAAAGTTGGAAGAAGGATTCACTCAGGATGGAAGGAAACGGAGTGGATAAGAATCACAGCCCTTGGCGGTTTTCGTGAAGTTGGAAGAAGCTGTTTGCTTTTGCAAACACCTGAAAGCAGAGTGCTTCTCGATTGCGGCATAAAGCCTGGTTCAAATGAATTTCCGTATCTTAACGTTCCCGAATTCGATATAAACAGCATAGACGCTGTTGTGCTTTCTCATGCGCATCTCGATCACTGTGGGCTAATACCTTATCTTTATGAATTTGGCTACGATGGTCCGCTCTACTGCACAGTTCCAACACGAGATTTAATGGTTTTGCTTTGTATGGATTACATAGAGCTTCTGCAAAAAGAAGGTGGAAAAGCTCCATACTCAACAAAAGCTATAAGAGAAGCTGTTAAGAGGTGTATCACGCTAGAATATGGGGAAGTTTCCGACATAACTCCTGATATGCGGCTAACTTTACTTAATGCCGGGCACATTCTCGGGAGCGCAATAATTCACATACACATAGGTGAAGGCATGCATAATGTTGTTTATACAGCTGATTACAAATTTGAGAGAACCTCTCTTTTTGATCCCGCATCTTACAACTTTCAGCGCTGCGAAACGATAATTACAGAAAGCACGTATGGCTCAGATATCATGCCAAGAAGAAATGAAGCAGAGAAAGCGCTAATGAGAATAGTTAACGAAACTATGGAAAAGAGAGGAAAAATTTTAATCCCCGTTTTCGCTGTAGGAAGAGCTCAGGATGTCATGGTAATTCTTGCAAAAAATAACTTCGAATATCCGGTTTTTCTCGACGGTATGCTATGGGATGCTTTGGCAATTCACACAGCCTATCCAGAATATCTGAGCAGAGAACTGCAAAAAATGATATTCAAAGAAGGTTTCAACCCGTTTTTGAGCGATATTTTCAAACGTGTTGGTTCAGCCTCTGAGAGAAAAGGTGTAATAGACTCTTCTGATCCATGTGTAATTCTAGCCACTTCCGGTATGCTTACAGGAGGTCCTGCAATAGAATACTTAAAGTATTTGGCAGAAGACGAAAAGAACACACTACTTTTTGTAGGTTACCAAGGCGAGGGTACGTTAGGAAGAAGAATACAGAAAGGTTGGAAAGAAGTACCGATGGAAATCGAAGGTAAGAAAGTGCCCGTGAAGATAAATTGCAGAGTGGAAACTGTTGAAGGTCTCTCTGGACATAGCGATCAGAAACAAATAATCAATTATTTGAAAAGAATAAAAACAAGACCACAAAGAATTTTGTGCAATCATGGAGAGAATGCCAAGTGCATAGAGCTTGCGAAAACTTTACATAAACTCTTTAAGGTAGAAACCTATGCACCAAAAAATTTGGAAACAATAAGATTGAGGTAACAGGATTTTTTAAATTCCAGAGATTCAAAAATTGTGCAAGAAATTACAAATTCTTTCTTCTTAAGGTAAATTTTAAAATTATTCTCTTACCACATGCGCGAATGATGGACAAAGAACTACCCAGTCTTCTTCTATTCCAGCTATATCTCCGTTAATAGCTATTACTGTTTTCCTCAATTTTTCTATTGCTCTTTTCAGTTCTGAAATATCCTTTTCCTTAAGCGTTCTTATCTTCACAAAAACAATTGCACCTTCTCTCACAAGTTTTTGAAGCTTTTCCGTATCCGAAAAATCTTCGAGTTTTTCTATTTTTATTGGTATTTTTCCTCCAGAAACTTCAGGAGAGGTTGTATCAAGTTCTATAAACTCATCTTCTGAAAGTTGTCTCGGCTTTTCCTTGCCGAATAACCTCAAAATCATTTACATCACCTTGCTAAATTTTGTTGAAAAAGATATTTAAATAATTTTATTCCTGTAGAGATTCCAAAATCGAAACTATGTTCCAAACCTGCGTTCTTGTGTACATCGGTATATTCGGATCGTTTGTAACTTCATCAAGAATGGAAATCACGGCATTGATTCTTACAGCTTTTGGATCGCTTTCTTTTTTCAAAATTTCTATACATTCCTCGCAACTTCTCCTTATATTTCTTGGCACAGTTCTGTCGTTAACAATCTGATCCAAAAGGTGTATTACCTTATCGAACATTCACACCACCTCACTACACCGTCTTTATCGTGTAAACAATTCTTA
>CAZQLM010000050.1:0-5079 GCA_964594175.1 uncultured archaeon
GCTTAGTAGCACAGCTAAGCGAACTTGGTTTTGAGGCAGAACGCTTTGATAAAGTGCAAGATTTTAAACGCACCGTAGCTATTGTGCCTTGTTCAGGAATAACAGGAGAAGGTATTCAAGAGCTTTTAATGATTGTAGCCGGTTTGGCGCAGGCGTTTCTCAAAGATAAACTAGAGGTAAAAGAAAAAGTGGCTTATGGCTCTATTCTCGAGGTAAAAGAAATGCGCGGATTTGGTACTGTAATAGATGTTATCTTCTATGACGGAGAGCTGAAAAAAGGAGACTGGCTAATCATAGGCGGAAGAGAAGTTATTGTGACAAAGATAAAGGCTATTTTAAAACCAAAACCTTTAAGAGAGCTTAGAGCAGAGAAGCAATTTGAAAATGTGCAAAGCATAAGAGCAGCTTGCGGCGTACGCTTAGCTGCTCCTGGGCTTGAGAAAGCAAAAGCAGGCATGCCGGTAATAGCTACCGGTGATGAAAGCGAGATAGAAAAATTCAGAGAAGTTGTGAAAAAAGATGTAGCATCTGTTGAATTCGAAACGGCAGGAGAAGGGATAATAGTTAAGGCAGATACTCTCGGTAGCTTGGATGCTTTAATCAATGTACTGAAAAGAAAGGGTATTCCTGTGAAAAAAGCGGAAGTCGGAAGTGTGGCAAGAAGTGATGTAATGCTAGCAGATGCGCAGGAAAACTACAACCGCGTGATTTTGGCTTTTAATGTTGCTATTGATGAAGCTGCAGAAATAGAGGCAAAGAACAGAAAAGTGAAAATCTTTTCATCTCCGGTTATTTACAAGCTAATCGAAGATTTTGAAAAATGGATCGAAGGAGAAAAGGAACGAGAGAAGAAAGAGCGCTTTGAAGCTTTGAGAAGACCTGCCAAAATAAAAATCCTGCCTGGTTTTGTTTTTCGCCAAAGCAAACCAGCAATAGTTGGGATAGAAGTTTTAGAGGGTTTGCTGAAAAGCGGGGTTATGTTAATAAAAGAAAACGGAAAGGAAATTGGCGAAGTTAAAGAAATTCAGAGCGAAGGGCAAACAATAGAAAGCGTAAAGAAGGGAGAAAGGGCAGCAATATCAATAGATGGTGCGGTAATAGGAAGGAATGTAAAGGAAGGAGATGTTCTCTACACGTATTTTACAAAAGAGGATTTGAAAGCTATGGAAGAATTCAGAGATGAAATACCAGCAGAGGAGTTTGAGCTTGGAAGGAAAGTAGTAGAGATGTTAAAAGAAAAAAATGTTTAAAAAGAGCTTTTTACTTTTTCTTTATTTTCTCTCTTACTGTGTCTGCTGCTATTTCAGCAATAGCTCTTGGTACTAGGTATGCCAAACTGAGTAGCTCGGAAAGAGGGGAAGGTTCATCTTCGTATCCATTTCCTTTCAGCTTTCTATCGAAGTATCTGTAAGCTTTCTCCGCAGCAGCTGCTGCCGTAACAGTTATTCCAGTTGCAACAGTTCCTGTTAAAGGATCCGGCACAGGAATTCCCATGAAATATCCTAAAATTTGTAGTTCATAGCCTAAATATTTAAGACCAGCAATCGCACCAAATTCTCCTCCTATGCCTGCGGCAAAACAACCTGCAGGAGTGAGATATTTTAATACGTTATATGCTACATTTTTGGTTTTTTCTTTAAAACTTGCCATTTTTCTCACCTCCAATTTGTTACTATTTATTAGTAGTTAATCGTTTATAAATATTGCTTTCTTAAATTCGTTGAAAAACGAATTCAAATTTGCTGTAATTATTCTTGAAAACTTATCTTTTCTTGGTAAAATGATAAATAGAATGGAGAAAAAAATGGAAAAGTATGAAAGGGGTAGAAGTTATCGATGCTCATGCACACTTTCATAACATTTCTATCTTTGATAATTCAGGTTTTGGAAGAGCAAAAGAAATGTATAAAAAGTTTTTGGAAAGACTCAAGAAAGAAGGAATAGAAATAATTGGGACCGGATGCATAGTTCTATCACAGAAAGATAAAAACAATTTGAAAGAATTTTCTCTAAACCTGTGGAACGGTATTTATTGTGACTATTCACTAAGCAAAATCGATGAATGGAAAGAATATGATTTTTTAAAAATCCACGAGTCTTTTTTACTGAAAGAAAAGAAAGTAATAGAAAAAATTGAAGAAATAAAACACGTGCAGCTGCACGGAGATACAGGATTGCTCTATTCTCTTGATGCTCTTTCTCAAATAAATGCAAAATTTTACATAGTTCATGGGGTTTATTTAGTCTCCAGAAGTAAAATTTTCAATGAAAAAAGAAAGGAACTTGAGGATTTTTTACAGGAAAAAGAAGTATATCTTGGAGTTTCACCTCCCGATTTCGCTTTTGATGAAGAAGAGCATAAAAGAATTGTGAATGAAACAACAGAATGCTATTCAAACACAGTATTTGAAACAGATTTTGCGCCTTATGAGTTTCCTTATTATTTTGAGTATTTAAAAACTTCTGTGCTTTCAATTTCAAAATTACTTGAAGAAAATAAAAAAGTGGCATATGAAAACGCTTTAAAATTCTTCACCAGTACTTCTTCAAGAACTTAGCATCTACATGCCCCAAATACTTTTTAAACCCTTCCTCATCAATTATCGCAACTTCAACCTCTTCTATTTTTGCATCTCTTTCTCCGGCCCTTAAAGCTTTTATTGCGAGTGTCATTGCTTGATCTTTGTTCATGTTTTCTTTCCAAGATTTTCTAAGAATTTTCAGCGCCTGCTCAGCTCCTCTTCCAATTGCTTGAGCCTTCCATCCATAGAAAGCCGAGCTAGGATCAATTTCGAAAAGCTGTGCACCTTTTTTATCCACCCCTCCTATAAGCAAGGCTACGCCGAACGGTCTTACTCCACCGTATTGCGTGAAAACCTGCATTCTGTCGCTAAGATCTTTCACGCATCCCAACACATCTATAGGCTCTTCGTACGTAAGGCGAAAGATTTGAGCATTTATTCTTGCGGTATCTATTAACACGCGCCCATCTGCTATAAAGCCTGAAATAGCACATCCTATATGCTCTTCTATTTGATGGATTTTATCGCTCCCTGAATTTGGCACAGCTAATGGTGGTAAGGGCCTAACAGCAGCTAGCACAGCTCCGTTCCTGAATACAACACCAAGTGAGGTTGTCCCTCGTTTAACAGCTTCTCTTGCGTATTCTACTTGAAATAATCTTCCATCTGGTGAGAATGTTACAATTGCTCTATCATAGCCCATGAACTCTGGTATCGCTTCCATGAGAACCACTTAGATTTTAATCAATGAACAAATGTTTATAAAGATTTCCTCAAGCTACAAAATTTAGAAATACAGAAAGAGAATTCAAATTTGGAAAAGAGAAAAGATTAGCAAAAGCGTGAAAATGGAGAAAAAATCGGTTAACTCTTCATTTCTAACGGAAGTTGGGGTTTCATGAGTTTATTTATTAGAAAATTGAAATTCTGTTTTATCTACTTCTTACGTATTCAGCAACTTTCGGAAAAATTATTCTGAACCAAGGAGCGTATTTTTCCGGATTTTCTTTCATATCCCTTTCAATTTCTTCCAAACTCGCCCATTTCCATTCACAAACTTCCTTTGGGTTTGGCATAGGTTCGCCTTCCCAAAAGCCGATAAAAACATGATCATATTCGTATTCCGTCAAACCGTTACCTACATCTGCCTTGTAAATCATAGAAAATATCTCTTTCACTTCGCACTCAAAACCCATTTCTTCCTTTATTCTACGCTTAGCTGCCTGCTCTACACTCTCTCCCGGTCTCGGATGCGAGCAACACGTGTTTGCCCATAAGCCTGGAGCATGATATTTTTCCAAAGCCCTTCGCTGTAAGAGGAGTTCACCCTTAGAATTGAAAATAAAAACAGAAATAGCTCTGTGTAATTTTCCACCGTTTTGATGTGCCTTTAACTTTTCCTCTACTCCTATTTCCTTATCGTTTTCATCCACAAGCACTACAAACTCAGGCAAGTACAGCACCATTTGCGAAATTTTTTATCACTTTTGTTGGAGTTTTCGAATTTGCTATTGCACTCGCTACAAGCACACCGTCGGCTCCAAGCTTTACAGCCATTCTAACATCTTCTCCGTTGCTTATTCCAGCTCCACAAAGGAATTTGACTCCGTACTTCTTCACGGCTTTTGCTGATTTTTCCACAACATCTGGCTGTGCTTTAGAAACAGAAATTCCTGTACCAATTAGCCCTGGTGGTTCGACAGCAACGTAATCTGGTTTTATTTTTTTTGCTATCCTTGCTGCTTCGCGAACAGAATTTGCACAAACAACGCTTTTCAGCTTATATTTCTTCAAAAGTTCAACAACATTATCTATTTCCTTGAAAGGTATTCTGTGCTCAGAATGATTCACCAAAGAACCCTTTACCCCGTTTATTTTAAGTGAATAAGGTGTAACAAAGCCTGTATTTCTCCCAGGTTCACAAGCATCAACATGCTGGGCAAACACAGGTATTTCAAGATATCTTGCCATGAACAAATCCACGTGTTGAGGACATACTATCCAATTGGTTTTCGTTGCATTCGCGATTTCTGCTATTTTTCTTGCAAGTACAAAAGCCTTTCTTCCGGTTGCCCGCTCATAGGTTTTAAAATTCACAATTATTACTGGTTTCATGAGATTAATTTTATTAATAACATATACTTAAAGATTATTATGCGTGCTACCACAATTCCACTAGCTTACCTGTTTGTTTTTGCTGTCGCAGTTACACTAGCATTTGCAGGTTTTCCTTGGTTAAAAACGCAAGTAGGGATAATTCTTGACAAAGCGGAAATAGGGCGTGTAAGATCTGATTTCATCGACTGTTCCAACAAAATAATAGAGGTTGCTAGAACCGGAAGCACGCAAAAATGCGTTTTCTCAGTTTCACGCGGAGACCTTTTCGTAAGAAAAGAAGGAATTTATTATAGGCTTGTTTCCAAAGATAAAATATGCTCTCCGCACCCATGGAGAGTAGTGAGCTCTATAAATCAGCTCCAGCAAAGGTGCGTTAAAGGAAACTTTACTTATCGATATGAGCTTCGATGGTTTTATCCGAAAAACGATACTGTAGTGC
>CAZQLM010000051.1:0-4860 GCA_964594175.1 uncultured archaeon
ATATTATTATATTCTCATTCTCTATATTAAAATTTTAATTTATCAATCGCATTCATTCTTCGGTCTCTGTAAATTTTCATCGCTTAAACCTTTAAATCTTATTGCATAATTTAGAAAATATGAACATCAAAGCTGTTTTGCTTGCAGCTGGCGAAAGCTCAAGATTTTGGCCTTTGAATGAAATTAACGGAGAAAAAAGACATAAAAGCACGATAAAAGTTTGCGGAAAGCCAATAATTCTTTGGACTATTGAAAGCTTGGCTAAAGCTGGAATAAAGGATTTTGTAATCGTGCAGAGCGCAAATAAAGATGTTGAAAGAGTTTTGAGCAAGTATGATTTGAGCAAGTATAGCATAGATTTTGTTATTCAAGAAAAAGCTTTAGGAATGGGTGACGCTATTGAAAAAGCAAAAGAGCTAATAGAAGATTATTTTCTTGTTTTAAATCCAAATCATTTTGATGCACATGAATTTGTTTTGCCAACAATAGCCAAACTTAAAAAAGCAAAATGTGATGCTGTGCTGTTGGGAAAAGAAACAGAAGAGCCATGGAATTACGGAGTTTTTGAGTTCAAGAATGGAAAGGTAATTGGTATTGTGGAAAAACCAGAAAAGGGGAAAGAGCCGAGCAAGGTAAAAGTTATTGGAATTTATCTTCTCTCTAAAAAATTTTTCGATTATCACGCTAAAGTTAAAAAGCATGAATATTCCTTTGAAGATGCTCTTTCGTTTTTGCTTAAAAACGAGAGCGTTGAAGTGGTGATAACCGAGAAAAGCACCGTTTCGCTGAAATATCCTTGGCATTTGCTTGATTTTACCAAAAAATTAATGGAATACTTTATAAAAAAGCCGATGATAAGCGGGAATGCAAAAATTTCGGAAAGAGCTTGGATAGATGGAAATGTTGTTATTGAAGAAGGAGCCAGAGTTTTTGAGAATGCTTGCATAAAAGGACCTTGCTATATAGGGAAAAACAGCATTATAGGAAACAACGCAATTGTTCGAGAAAGCCATTTGGGCGAAGAATGCATAGCAGGAGCTAACAGCGAAATAGCAAGGAGTGTTTTTCTCGATAATGCGCATGCGCATTCTGGCTATTTCGGAGATAGTGTGCTTGCTGAAAATGTGCGTGTAGGAGCCGGAACGATAACAGCGAATGTAAGGTTGGACAGAGAAGAAGTGAAAGCAGTTGTAAAAGGAAAGAAAATAGGGACAGGAAGAAAATCCTTTGGCACAGTTATAGGAGCTAATACAAGAATAGGAATCAACACAAGCATAATGCCAGGCGTGCTTGTAGGTTCAAATTGTTTTATAGGCCCAGTAACGATAGTAAAAGAAAATGTTGAAAGCAACACAATTTGCTATGCTGAGCAAGAGCTTGTTGTCAGGAAGAAAAATTCATCAAAATAAAAGAGAAAAGAGGAAAAACAGCAAAAAAGCTCATAAGCAAAAACATTGTTTTCACTCCAACCAATTGAGCTATGAAAGAAGCTCCGCTTGCACCAAAAACTGACCAAGGTTAACAAAAATTTCAAAAATCCCAGAGCCAAAACCATAAGCTTTCGTAAGCTTTGACAAATAAGTTTGACAGGTTAAAAACCCTATTCCGTAGCCAAAGCCCCCTAAAATAGAGGCAAATGCTAACTGCGGAAAATTAACAGCAAAATAAATTATCAAAAAAGAAAGCGAGTTTGTGCCAGAGGAAAATGCAATGGAAATTTTTTCTTCGTATTTTTCATAAATTTTCGCTCCCAAAAATTGTGAGCAAAATACAGAAACTTTTGAAATTAAAAATATTAAACCTATCAAAAATGCTCCTATTCCAATAGAATCTGCGAGGATTGGTAAATATATTTTGGTAGCTACTGGAAGAAAAGATATTATTGCAACGCTTATGAAAAGAAGAAAGGGATTTCTTGCAAGAACGCTTTCTCTCGGTAAAAACTTTTTGGCTGGAGTTTTTCTTTTATCCTTTAAAAGAAAAGCAAACGCAACAGAAATTCCTGAAAAAATGCTTCCAAAAAGAAAAGCCTGTTTAAATCCAATGTTTTGTACAATAAAACCAGAAAAAGGAGCCCCAAGAATAGAGCCAAGTACCGCGCTTGCGAAAAAGCGCGAGCTTTCTTTAGCTTTTTTACCTTTTGCCATGTCCAACACATAAGCTCTTCCTGCTGTCCAAAGGAACGCATTTCCTACGCCAAGAAGTAAATAAGCTAGGTGAAACTGCTCGAGAAAGCAAAGAAATCCGAAAACGAAATATAGAAAAGCTCCTAAAGCTATGAAAAATTTTCTTCCTTTTCTATCGCTTAGGTATCCAGAAACCGGAGAAAAGAAAATAACGAATAAAGGCCATAAAGAAATAATACTTCCTATTTTTAAAAATGAAGTTCCTTTTTTTGCGAGATAAAGAGAAACAAAAGTTGAAGAAATCTCGTATCCGAATATTGCAAAGAAAAACACTAAATAAATTGGTAAAAGTTTACTGAAAATAAAGCCGTATTTTTTTGCTTGAATTTTCTGGAATTGAAGGAAATGCAAGCGTTATAGATTTGGCTGTGGAACAGGTGTTTTAACTTATGAAATTTCTAAGCAAATTAAAGGAAAAATTATAGGTATTGATATTTCAAAGGAGATGCTAAAAATTGCGAAAGCTAGATTAAAAGAAAAAGCCTTACTCGTGTGTGCAAATGCGCTTATGCTTGATAAATTGATTAAAGAAAAAGCTAGTGCTGTGCTTTCAAGCTATACTTATTACTATTTTCTTTCGGATATCGAAAAATTATTTTCTTGTGTTTATAACACCCTTAGAGAAAATGGAATTTTTTGTTTTAACATAACTTCCTATTTAACACCTTTGATGCACGGGAATAAAGAGTACAATACTTTTGCTTATGAAATGTTTAAAGCAACTGAAAAAGTTTTAAACGCTTATGGTCATGGGTACAAAGCAAAAAACTGGAAAGAAGAATTTGAAGCAGAGGTAGAGCTTGTAAGGACTTGCTCCAAACCGAAGAAAATTTTGAAAAAAATAGGATTTTCAAGAGTCGAATGCAGAATTGTAGAAATGCCTATAACAAATGCAGAGGCACTTGAATTCACTTATCAAGGATTTTGGAGCAGAGGTAAAATTTCTTATTGTAAAGTTTTGAATCAAATGGAAAAAGCTAAGGCTAATAGATTAATGGAAGAAATAGTAAAGCAAACAATTGAAAAATGGAAAGAAAAGGGAGAAATAGAAAACCCGAAATATTTCGAAGTTAAGGCAATAAAATAAATTAAAAACATAAAAATCTCATTGTTCTAAAATTTTACATGAAAATCAAAGCAATTTTTTTCGACGCAGACCACACTCTTTACGAAATCCCGGAAAGCGCGAAGAAAAAAGCTTACGAAAAGTTTTTTTCTTTTCTTTCTAAAGAGCTTAAAATACCTCGCGAAAATTTAGAAAAAACTTTTTTCGAAGTTATTGAAAAAGTGAAAAAATCAAAAAAACCTGAAAAAAGAAGGAGGGAGTATTGTCTGAAAAAAGTTTTGGAAAAGCTTGGTGTTGAAGAGAATGAAAATACAAACAATAAAGCTTTGGAAATTTTCTGGGAAGAAATCCTTAAAGGAATTAAACCAAAAAAAGGTGTGCTGGAATTCATTCAAGAAATGAAGAAACGCTATATTCTAGGAATTTTCACAGATGAATTTTGCAGAATTGTTGAGAAAAAGCTTGAAAAGATTTTTGGAAACAGGAAAAAGTATTTTAAATTTTTAATAACACCTGAGCTTACCAGAGAAATGAAACCTTCTTTGAAGTTTTATGAAAAAATTTTAGAGCTTACAAAGCTAAAGCCAGAAGAAATTCTTGTTGTAGGAGATTCATGGGAAAGGGATTTGGCTTTAGCAAAAAAAATTGGCATGAAAACAGCTTTAATAGCAAAAGAAAGAGCTGGTAAACCAGAGTATTTTGCAAAAAATTTTGAGGAATTTCGAAAGCTATTTAAATGATTTTGTTCTTTAATCATTAGGGTGATTGTATGGGAGGAACAACAAAAGAAGCTATCAAAGCTTTAAAACCAGGAAAGTTTGTGCTTATAGAAGGTGAGCCGTGCAAAGTGCTGAGCGTAACAACTTCTGTTGCTGGTAAGCATGGCTCTGCCAAAGCAAGATTAGAAGCTATTGGTGTTTTTGATGGAAAGAGAAGAAGCATAGTTAAACCTGCAGATGAAGAAATAGAAGTTCCTATTATAGAAAAGAGAAATGCACAAGTTATAGCTGTTCTTGGTGATCATGTGCAGATAATGGATTTGGAAACTTATGAAACTTTTGAAGTAAAAATGCCTGAAGACGAAGCTCTTAAAGAAAAAATCAAAGAAGGTGTGGAAGTAGTTTATTGGGATATTGTCGGAAGAAAAATGATCGTGCAAGTGAGAGGAGAATGAAAAATATTTAAGTATTTAACTTCAAATGAATGAAAAAAGAGGTGAAACAATGTCACGACCGATAGATGTGCTTGACCGCTCTAAAGGGAAAAGAGTAATAGTAAGATTAAAAAATGGAGCAGAAATTACAGGTGTTTTGCAGGCATTTGATTTGCATTTGAATATTTGGTTAGAAGAAGCAGAAGAGGTAAGCGATGAGAAAAGAGTTAGGTTAGGTTCTGTGTTAATACGTGGAGATACCGTTGTTTTAGTCTCTCCTGAATAAAGGTGTTTTTCATGACAAAAGGCACACCTTCTTTCGGAAAGCATAACAAAATAACGCATATTCGCTGCAGGCGTTGTGGTAGGCATGCTTATCATATAAGAAAAAAGCGATGCGCAGCATGCGGATATCCTAATCCAAGACTGCGCTCTTACTCTTGGTCATGGAAGGG
>CAZQLM010000052.1:0-4820 GCA_964594175.1 uncultured archaeon
GGACGGGACTCTCGGAAAGAGAGGGGGAAGGGTGAAGGGAAGGGGGAGATTCTTCTCCCCCTTCCTTCTTTGAACCCGGGAAGGCACTAAGCCACAGGGTATCTCATCGCAATGCTCAACGCTTAAGCTCATGAGCTTAAGCCCTGCGCCATTGACCTGGCTAGGCGACCCCCGCTTTATAATAAGCCAAAATAGCGCAAGTATTTTTAAAGTTTTATTTTAACCTCGAGAAATATTTTATTGAGCATTTTCGTCAATTACCCTATCCTTTCCGCATGTTTTTTAATCTCTTTCAACTTTTTCTCAAGCATTTCTACAGCTTTAATTACAATTTCCTCAGCTTTTAAACCGCATATACTTTCAACCGTGAAGATAAATTTTGTATCATCTCCTTTAATTACGAGTTCCGGATCGACTTTCATACATTCCCTGCAAAGATCGCATTCTGGCGATACTGTAAGCTTTCCGTTTTCTTTCCTTAGAGCTTTTTTAGGGCAAACCTTCATCGCTTCATTTGTTTTCTTTCCTTCTTTTTCCACAAATGGATAATATCTGTAAAAAGCTTTTGCAGCCTGCCAACGCGCATGCTCCGAGCCGAACCCGAGAATAGCTGTAGCTTCTAACTTTACTCTCTGTCCTTCCAGAAGCTTCACTATTGGCATTTCCGGATATAAAGGTTTTACACTTTCATGTGTGCTTTTAAGGTCGCATGCTCTTACAACACAGGGCCCTGTTTTATCTAAAGCAAAAACAACCTGACAAAGTGCACAACCCCTTTCGCAGGAGCATTCTTCGCGAAGTTTAAGCTCATTTGGATTGAAGACAAAGGGAATCAATGCAAGTCTGTGCGCAAGAAGCTCATCAAAAAGAGCAGAGCTGTTTTCGTAAAAGTCAACTTCTTTTATCGCAAGTACAGGTATACCTGCTATCATAGTTTTCCTGAGAGCATTTGCTAATTGCGGATTCGCATCGTGCAAAACGAATTTTATAATTCTTTCGTTTTTTTCCAAAATTTCAACCTTCATCTTTACACCCTCCTTCCCCTTCTTCCTCCAGGTCTTCTACACGAGTCATGAGGAATCGGAGTAACGTCCTCTATTTTGCCTATTTTTAACCCAGCTCGTGCAAGAGCTCTTATTGCGGGTTGTGCTCCTAATCCTGGAGACTTTTGCTTTATTCCACCAGGAGCACGAACCTTTATGTGCACGCCGGTAATTCCCTTTGCCAATGCTTCTTCTGCAGCTTTCTTTGCGGCAAGCATGGCAGGGAACGGTTCACCCTTTTCTCTATCCTTATCGGTCATCATACCTCCAGAATAACGAGCTACTGTTTCAGCTCCTGTAATATCGGTAATATGGACTATTGTATTGTTTCTACTCGAATAAATATGTGCTATCCCCCATCTGATTTTCTTTTTTTCTTCCATATTTCATACACCCTTCTAATATTTAATGAGTTTGCTCATGCAGCTCTTTATTTATATCATGCGTGGATTGTAATTTTACAGGCGGATTTTTCGCGAATGAACTTTTGAAGTAATATCCTATTTTGTCTTCCCATTCCCTTCTCACTAAAGCACCGGGAAAGGGCATTCTTCTATCGTTAACGCTTATATGACCGTGAACGATAAACTGTCTTGCTTGTTTTATTGTATTTGCAAGACCCTTTTTAAATACAACTGTTTGTAATCTTCTTTCCAGAACATTTTCGACAGTAAGCTTAAGCACGTCTTCGAGGGTAGCATCTTTTTCTACCAGTCCCAAACGGTAGAGTTTTGCTATGAGCTCATTTTTTGCTTTTTCATCAGGATTCGCTAGAAGCTCTCTTGCCCTCCTTCTGAAATTTCTCAGAATAGACTGAGCCTTCCAGAGCTCGCGTTTTCTTCGCAGTCCGTACTTTTCCATAAGCTTCTTTTCTTCTTCGATTCTTGCTTTATCCCATCTTTTTTTCGGTTTTTCATATTTTGGTTTCAACCTTCTCATAGCTCATCACTTCTTCTTTCTCTGCACACCAACGGTTTTACCTTTCCTGAATGTAGAACGCGTTCTCTGCCCGCGGACGGGCAAACCGAGCTCATGGCGAATACCGCGGTAGCAGCGTATTTTTTTCAAAAATTCTATATCCTGTCTTACCTGCACGGTAAGATCACTTGCCACGAGATGCTTATCCTTTCCATCTAATGGGTCTCTTCTTCTATTAAGCATGAAAGCAGGAATTCCGTACTTCAGAGGATTTTTAACAACATCTTCAATGAGCTCTACTTGCTCATCTGTTAAATTACCTATACGCATCTCTGGATTAAGACCGGCAGCATAAGGAATGGCAAGTGCAAGGGCATGGCTTATACCTTTTACTTGAAGCAATCCGTGACGGAGCTTAAGCTTACCGTCAATTGTTGTTTCGCATATTCTTACAACTCCGCGTTCAACCTTAATTTCCTTTTTTCTCTCGGACTTTGCCTGCTTTCTAAGCTCTTCCAATCTTTTCTTCTCTTCCTCAATTAGCTTTTTTTCCTCTTCCTTTTTCTCATCCCTCACCCTGCCTGCTTTACCTCCCATTAGCTCACCTTTATTTCCTTTAAATGTTCAGGTTTTGCGAACACCTGCTTGAATTTATTTCCGTCCCGTACCTTTACGATATAAGCTCTTCCTCTTTTTCCGATAATCTTTCCTGTGAGACCGTGAAAGCGGTGAAATGGCTGTTTTCTTGATGATGGGTCGATAACAATAGCAACATAACTACCTATTTCAAAAGTTCTTAAATATTTTGTTACCTTGAACTTTTCTCGCCTGCGCTTTCTCAGCTTGCTCCTTGTTCCAGCTCTTTTACCATGCGATTTGACTCCCATAGCAGGCACCGAGATTACACAAATATTACAAAAAACAAGGTTTATAAAATTTAACTTGCTTCATCGCTTCCAAATATTACGGAGTTAAACTTTAATAACTCTTTAACTAAAGATTAGAGTTATGAAAATTTCGAAATTTCATGTGATGTGTTTAGTATTTTTACTATTCTTACAGCTGGCAAAAGCTGATATAATCGTAAATTCGCAGGATTGGAGAGATGCGTATTTGGGATTGCTTTATTCAAAATTTACAGGAGAGGATGCTCATTATCTCATAAACTTGGGAGAAACTGATTTGCTCCTCAAAAGTTTAAATAAGGAAAGGGAACACGAAATTTTTGAAAGTCTCAGAAATCCTGTAATAAAAAATCTTGACGAATTTATGAAAAACTACGATTTCGGTGTTGTGAGTAAAAATTTGTTTTCAAGCTACAAGGAGCTTCAGTTTTCTTTGTACAATGCCGTGAAGAACAAAGTAAATGGATTTATCGTGATACGTCCGAACTTTGGAAAGGATGCAATTTCTGTTTTTCCGCTGGCAATTTCTGAAGGTAGATGGGTATTTTTCTACACGAGTGATACTGAAAGTAAAATCATAAGCATTCTCAACTCAAACCCTGAAAAAAGTGTTGTATTCTACGGCGAGTTTTTCTCTCAACCGTGGAAGAAAATAAAAAACAAGTACGAAATAATTTATGGTTCATCTTCGGAAATGAACGAGAAAATCGTTGAAAGAGTTTGGAACAAGGTCGGTGGATGGGTGGCTTTAAGCAACGGCGAATATCTGGAGAAAGGGTCTTTAATTCAGGGAAAACCTATTTTGCTCACAGAAAATACACCGAAGCACATTGCTAATTTTTTGAAAAAGCTTAAAGTCAAATTCATAGAAGTAATAGGACCTGAAAATGTTAATTTTGGTTATGCAATAAGAGAAGCTTCTAATAAAACAATAGGTGTGGTTGCTAAAATAGGAAGAACATTTACAGGAAGTCCTGAACTAAGAGGAAAGCTTTACGCTCTTCCTGTAAAGCCTGTGGATGTGGAAAAGCATGAGCTAGAAATAGAAAAAATTTTATGGGACGGCGATACTGTTGTAATTCTTCTAAAGAACAGCGGAAACGTAAAGGAAACATTTTTGGTGAGAGCAGCTCGCTTCATTGGTGAAAAAGAAACAGCATTCGCAGACCCTTACAAACATGTTATTTATCCAGGAGAAATTTATCCTCTTCCGTACAAAGGCAATTTCTCATCTCTAAGACAGGCTGAAGTTTTAATAACTTATGGCGAGAACCTTAACTTTCAGGTAAGAAACAAAACTACCAACAGTTTCTTTTTTTCAATCTCTAAGGTAAAGCTTCCGAAAGCTGAAAAACCAGAGATGAAAGAAATTTTCTACGATGATGCTTTAGAAAAACTTTGGATCAAGATTGCTGCACCGAAAGAGGAATGGGTTAGAATAGAAATTTACAACTTTACTTTCCTGAACAAAAGCATAACTCTTTCGACAAAGGCAGTAAGGCTTAAGAAGGGTGAAAACTACGTTGCTATAAGCATATATCTTGACAGGAATGATATAGAGAAGATAAGAAATCTTACTCTCAAGGTTTTTTACGGGCACGAAAAGAATTTATTAACAGACTCTTTTGAATATTTGCAAGAGAAAAAAATCAAAATGAAAAGATTGGACAATACTTGGATTGGATTGGCTTTTATCGTGTTTGCTATAGCAATCGGTGTTATGTATACTCTTTCAAGAAGAGGCATTATAACTCTACAGGCTCTTAAAAACCTGTACGTAAGAAAAAAATAATGTGTGAAAGATTTTTTCTATTCTTTACACGTGAAATTTTTATTAACGAGTTTTTTTAAACTATAAACGTGAAAAAGGAAATATTTTTACTTTTAGTGCTTGCGGGCTTGGCAATCGGAATAAGTTATGCGCAAACAATAAATGTAAGGGCAGGATATATAG
>CAZQLM010000053.1:0-4685 GCA_964594175.1 uncultured archaeon
GGTTATATTATTGTAAATGAGACATAATTCCATGAAACTTGTTTTCATAGGCCCTGCAGGAAGCGGGAAAACAACGCTTGTATGGAAGTTTGGAAATTATTTAGAAAAACAAGGTTATGAAATTAGCAGAATAAACTTGGATTGCGCGGTGGAAAGCCTACCGTATAAAGCAGAGTTTGATATAAGAGATTACTTCACACTTCCAGAGATAATGAAAAAATTCAATCTCGGTCCAAATGGAGCGTTGATGAAAAGCGTTGAGCTAATCTTTAGATACAGAAAAGAAATAGAAAAACATTTTACCAAAGATTTTACTTTGATCGATACCCCAGGCCAATTAGAGCTTGTGCTTTTTCACAGAAAAAAGATCACAGAACTTTTCATGGAAAAGGGACTTTGCATTTTTCTCATGCCCGCTGATTTGATAAAAAACGCAAAAGATTATTACTTTCTCAGATTGCTCGATATAGCTGTGCGCTATCGCGTTGATATGCCTTGTATTTACGTTATCTCCAAGGCAGACCTAATGAAAAAACAGTTTTCACTTGAAAAATTAGAAGACGATTTTTCTCTTGCAATATACAAGGCTTTAGAAAAATTAGAGCATAGCCAGCGTTTGGTAAAAATTTCCATGTATGGAAAAGGATTTGACGAGCTTTTTAGTTTAATTTACGAAAGTTTTTGCACATGCGGTGATTTGTCGTGAAAATAGCGATAGCAAGCGACCATGCTGGTTTTAAAGTGAAAGAAAAACTGAAGAAATTTCTTACAAGAATGGGGTATGAGATAAAAGATTTTGGCACTTTTTCAGAAGAAAGCTGCGATTATCCTGATTTTGCTATAAAAGTAGCAGAAGCTGTGGTTAACAGAAAAGCAGAAAATGGTATACTAATTTGCGGTACCGGAATAGGAATGAGCATAGCTGCTAACAAGGTTAAAGGAATAAGAGCTGCTGTATGCTGGAATGAAGAAACAGCTAAGCTTAGCAGAAAGCACAATAATGCCAACATTCTTTGCTTAGGAGCTAGGATGCTTAACATAGATGAAATTGAAAGGATAGTAAAGGCATGGCTTTCCACAAACTTTGAAGGAGGAAGACATGAGAAAAGGATAAGTAAAATACATGCATATGAAATTTAAATTTTTCCTCGAGAAAAAAATACATGATAGAAGAAAGGGGATACGTTACAACAATTTTAGGAAATTTTCCTTTAAACGAAAAGTATAAGGAGATAATTCGGCATGATGCATTCAATAGATTAAGATATATTTCTCAAACAGGATTAGCGGATCGCGTATTTTCTGGATTGACAGGAAACAGATACGAGCATAGTATAGCTGCATGTGGAATTATGGAAATGTATGCAGATGTTTTATTTTGTAAAGGTTGTATTAGTGAAGATGAAAAAGAAATTTTACCTGTAGCAGCTCTTCTTCACGATATAGGGCACGCTCCTTTTAGCCATTTATCCGAGGAGTTGATCAGGTTTTACCAAAGTGATTTTGATCATAAAAAATTTGGAATGGAAATAATAAACGAATATCGTGATAGCAACGGAAAAACAATTGCGGAAATTTTAGAAAGACAAGGATACTGTGTCAAAGAAATAGAAAAAATAATTCTAAAAAATAGCAGTCTCTCTATCATTCTTTCACATAAACCATTCGGTGCAGATAAGGTAGCATACACTCTCCACGATTCAAAAAGAATCGGAGAACCTATGCTCGAATATGAATCTTTTTTCCAGTTAATACCTTCTATTTATTTCAAAAACAATAAATTTGGAGTAGAGACTCATGGAGAAGTTGAGTACTTCACTTCAAAAATTAAAAAATTGTGTGAATGCTATCAAACTCTCTATCTTCGCTGCTATTTTTCCGATGAAGTAAGAGTAATTGAAAGGATGATGCAAAAAGTTTTAGAAAGGGAAATTAAAAATGGAAATATTGAGATACAAAGATTAAAACTTCATAATGAGTTTGATACTTTTCACATTTTGCACAACTCAAAAGATAAAGGTACCAAAAACCTTTTGAGAAGAATAGATACATGCAAAATTGGAAATAAAATTTTTTCATTGTACTGTGATGATAAAAGAATTTTAGAATTCTATAAGAATCCAAGGAATCTCTCACAAAAGGAAATGGAAGTTGCAGAGATTTTAAGAACGCAACCTCATAATGTTGTTATTACTCAAATTCGGGAACCTAAAAAAACATTTCCTCAAGATATTTATTTTTTCGAGGGAGGAAATGAGATTTCTAGTTTTTATAAAGAACATCCGGAAGAAAAAAGGTATTTTGAAAATAAGGCAAAGGAAATTTTATCTTTGGAAGTTTACGTCGATGGTGATTTTCATTCTTTTCACTCTAAAATAGAAGAAATCGTTTTAAGCATTTAATAACTTCATTATTTTCTTTCCCTTTTCCTGGGGAATTATTTTTAGCTTTGCATTTTGGAAACTTTCTGGGATTTTTCTTTCATTTAGCTCGTAAAGAAAAATGGCTAAAGCGCTTACTTCGCTATGTGGCTGGTTGCCAATAGCCAAATTATAATCGGCAAGCTTGTAAACTTCTTTTGGCACTTTTTCACTCCCGATAATTATCGCTATGTCTTTTGTTTCCGAAAGTTTTTTTATTTCAGAAAGCCTTTCTTTGAAATTTACACCGTACATAGTAAGATGTACCTTTATGCCAGCAAAATTTTGCATCCATTTTTTCCAGTTTTTTTCATAGCTTATTTCAAACTCTCCACCCCATATTTGAGTGACTTTTTGCACGCTTTTTAACAAGCTTTTATCATATTCTCCAGAAAAAATTATTTTGCTAGCTCCAAAAGCTCTTGCGACAAGTGCAACATGCGTGCTAATTCTTTTATCTCTTTCTTTTCTGTGTCCCAATCTTAACACAACTATTTGTGAAGTTTTTGATTTCATGCAGAAATTATGATTTTCAATATAAAAAAGTTAAACTTCGCTGAATAAACCTCAAAGAATGGAGCATTTTTATTGGTAAGCCTTCGCTATATATTCGCGTAAAACTCTATGAGTATTGAAAAAACTTGCTATGCTTCGCAGCGCGTTTAAGCTTATTTTTAGATAATTTTCCTTCTCTCTGCGATATAGCTCAAGAATTTTTTCAAGCGTAACGTAAAATTCGTCTAAATCGTGATAAGGTTCTTTCGGATTTATTCTGTTCTTTCCGAAAAGCCAGCCATTGTATCCGGAAATTATACATTCTACAACACCGCCATCTCTTGTCGCAAGAGTTGGCACAGCATTTAATGCTGCACGCATCCAGCTTGTTCCGCAAGCTTCAAAAGGCGGTAGAGGAGCATGGATAAAAAGGTCGCAGGAAGAGATGCAGGCCCTTTCATATTTTTTTCCGTTTCTGAGTAAAAGAGCCAGTTTTGTATGGTGAAGAACTGAAAGCATATCCACCAAATTTTGCAGAATTTTTCTTCCCTCAATATCATTAGGATGGCATACTCCACCTATTATTACCTGAACTTTGTATTTTTTAGCAAATTGTTCTATTTTTTCAACGTCCTTGAAAAGTATATCGTTTCTCTTATATCCTGTAATTCTTCTGCGCAGAGAAATTGTAAAGCTCTCTTCGGAGAACTTTTTATTGAAAACGCATTCATGCTCCATAAGTTCTATAAACTTTCTCTTGCATTTTTCCCTTGCAATTTCTATTTCTCTTATAGGAATGCTTAAAGCATAAGAAAATTTTTCCGGAGAGGAAAACCATCCTCTTAAATACTTATCGTAAACTTCTCTGAAAGGATCTTCAACCCACTTAGTATGAACTCCATTTGTTATGTAATCTCCGATAAAACTTTTCTGCGATTTAAGAAGTTTCCAGTGCTTCCATGATACAGCGTTTTTATATCCGGCTAATACGCTAACTACACGTGTCATATCAAGAATACCAGGAGAGAGGAGCTTGACCTCTCTTGGAAGCTCATAATATCTCTCTATAATAGCGTAGGAAAATTTCTCATGACCGTGAGGTAAAGGTGTGTGCGTTGTAAAAACGAGTTTTTTTCTCACTGCTTCAGGACTTTTTAATCTTTTAAGAAGCTCTATTGCCAAAAATCCGCAGTGAGATTCATTAATATGAAATTTTTTCACATTAATTCCAAGACCTTCCACCAGAGTTAACGCCCCTAAACTTAGAAGAAGACGTTTCAGAATTCTTTCTTCCTCATTTTCCTCTATATAAACTCTTTCAGTAAGCTTTCTTAAATGCGGAGGGTTTTCTTTAATATTTGTATCGATAAAAAAGACTGCAACATCTTCACTTAATTTATATTCCCATGCAACAAACCAGATTCTAATGTTTTTGAGTTTGATGAAGAACTTTTTTTCTATTTTTCTGAAAAAATCCGCCGGATTGTATTCGTCTGGGAGAAATAAAATCCTACCGTTTTTAATCTCGTGCCTCACGTACCCTTTATTATACACAAAGGTTATTCCTATCATCGGAAAGCCCATATCTCTTGCAGCAGAGAGCAAACCTCCTGAAAGAATTCCTAATCCTCCAGCATATGCTGGAATATCGCCTATAAGTATTTCATTTGATAAAAAAACAACCTTTTCGTCTTTCATGATTTATTTGTTTGTTTTATTTCCTTAAAAAGTTACCGAAAATTTTTAAAAGTTTTAGATAATGTATTAATA
>CAZQLM010000054.1:0-4360 GCA_964594175.1 uncultured archaeon
ACTATCTTCTTTTCTCTGTTAAAAATACTGGAGAGGTGTAGTTAAATTGGTAGTAAGCATAGACCCTTCATTTGCTGAGAAAGAATACGCTTTAAATCACTTTTGGAGCAAAAGAATTAGCGATGGAAAAATCCTTGTTACAACAGACCATGGAGACTGGGTTATTTTGTCAGAGGATGAGTTTGACCTTCTGCTTTCTGGAAGGGTAAAGGAAGACCCTGCCCTTTTCAAAGTTTTGGAAGATAAAGGAGTTATTCTTACTAGAGAAAATCTTCAAGAGATTTCGCGCAAATACTCTGTAAGATATAGACCAGCATTTACAGGGCCAACGCTTCATATTCTTGCAGTTACCCTAAGATGCAACCATAAGTGCATATATTGTGCGCAGCTATCTCGAGGTGAGCACGCAAAAGAATATGATATGGATTTTGACACAGCAAAAAAAGTTCTGGAGTTTGTTTTTTCCTCTCCGAGCAGATTTTTAACCATAGAATTTCAAGGAGGAGAACCACTTCTAAATTTCGAAATCGTCCAGTATGTAATAGAAGAAGCAAAGAAAATCGCAAGCGAAAAGAGGAAAAGATTGTTTTTTAATCTAGTTTCAAATTTTACTTTATTAGACGAGGAAATAGCAGAGTATTTAATACAAAACAGGGTTAATGTAAACACTTCGCTTGATGGACCAAAAGAGCTTCATGATAAGCAAAGGAGATACAAAAAAGGAAGTAGCTACGAAGCTGCAGTACAAGGGATTTCAATTTTTAGAGAAAAAAACTATAGAATAAGTGCTCTCCCTACCGTAACGCGTTACTCTTTTGAATATTATAAAGAAATAGTAAACGAGTACATAAAGCAAGGTTTCAATAGCGTAAGAATGAGAGAACTGAATTTTGCCGGATTTGCACATTCAAGGTGGAAAGAAATAGGGTACACGGCAGAAGAATATATAGAAGTTTGGAAAAAGTATATAGAGTATGTGATTTCTCTTAACAGGAAAGGTATAAGATTCTGGGATCAAATGATACAAATTCTTCTTTTTAAAACAATTAAAGGTATTAACAACTATGCTTGCTGGGGAGCTCCGTGTGGAGCGGCTTTTCAGCAGGTAGCATACAACTATAATGGAGATATACATACTTGTGACGAATCACGAAGCTTTCCGCTGTTCAAGATAGGAAATGTTAAGGAAAATACATTTCAGGAAGTTTATACTTCGCCTAATACTCTTGGTATTTTAGATATTTCTTCCCAGCTTTCCAGCTTGTGCGAGAATTGCGTTTACAGACCATTCTGCGGACCATGTCCTGTTTGGACCTATGGTTCGCAAGGACATTTGATTTGCAAACTCCCTGAGAACATGCTATGCAAGATAAGAAAATTCATTCTTACGTGGATGTTTGAAGCCCTTTCTGATAGAGAAAAGAGAAAAATTCTTCTCTCTTGGATTGGTTTGAGAAGAAGTGGGTAAGAGAAGATGGGGTTTAGGCCAGAAATCTTTTTCTTCAGTATTCTTTTTAGCTTTATATTTTTGTGGCGAGGGCAGGTTTTTAAATGCTATCCAGCATTGAGGGTCTGGCGCACAAAAATCACCAAAATATCCGTATGCTATGCATCTAGCTCCTCCATAACATTTGGATAAATATTTACACTTCTTGCAATGCTCAGGCAATTCGTTCATATCTCTTAGCTTCCACAATGTATTTGATTTGTACCATATCTCAATCAAATGTTCTTCTCTCACATTTCCAACTTTTATCGGCAACCTTCTACAAGGATAAACATCACCATTCGGCATAATAATAACTATGTTAGAGCCGGCAGGGCATGTTTCAAATCGAAAAGGAGGAGCTTTGATTTCTTGATGCTCTTCGAAAATCAAGCAAAAAAGAGTTCGACGCACACCAATTGCTGGTTTTTCCCCTTTTTTCCTTTTTTCATCAAATAATCTAACAATCCTATAATAATACTCTTTCAGCTCTTGAGGAGGAATTACATACTCTCTGAGCTGGGAGCCCATTCCTATAGGAACAAGTCTGTCTGTCCACAAAAGGGTTGCGCCTATTTCTCCTACTATTTCTGCAAGCTTAAAAAATTCTTCCATATTTTTTTTATGGGAAGTGAAAGAAACAGAAACTGGGACATGTTCTTCAGCCAGAGTTTTAATCGCATTCAATATTTTTTCATACGTGCCCTTTCCCCTAATTTCGTCGTTAACTTTTTTTGTTCCTTCTAGACTTACTTGAATCCATGTTCTTAACTTTCTTAGTTTTTTTGCAATAGCTCTTGTTATCAAGCTTCCATTTGTCAAAATTCCAGATGGTATGTTTTCCCTTCTCAAAATTTTAAGAATCCTAAAGAGCTCTTTTTTTCTTAAGAATGGCTCACCTCCAGCGATCGTTACCCTTCTTCTTTTTATATTCATAATTTCACACGTTTCGATATATTGATTTAGCACATTTTTTAACTCTTTCCAACTCATCTCTTCTTTTATGAATTTGTACTCTCTATAACAGTGCTTGCATCTCCAATTGCATCTTTCGGTTATGTGCCATTGTAGACTGAGAGCTCTAGGCTTTATTAAATATCTTATTCTTTTTCTCATCACACACACCTTGGCACATTTTTCTAAGGAAAAATCTGCAACTTTCACAAGCTTTTGTTTTCTTGAAAAAAGAAAACTTGTACACTTCATTTAAAATTTCAAAATATTCAAATATCTGCTCTCTAGAGGACATGTATTTGATGTTTGGACCTTCTCTTTTATTGCAGAGGTGTATGTTGTTATTCTTATCAAGGTAAAAAAGATAAAGGCAATCTCTACAACTTAAAGGAATATTAAATTTTTGAGAAAAAGTATTCCAATTATCTCCAAGTAAACAAAAGGGAAGAGGTTTGGCAAGTAGAAAGTTTACATTAGCACGGGAAAGAGCTTCTATAAATTTTGCGAAATTTGAAGAAAAAATTTTTGCTTCGCCACTTTCTATAACACTTTTTAAATTGGTAAATTCCAAAATAAGAGTTTTTTCTGAGTTAATTTTATTGATAATTTTTTGAATCTCTGCAGTTTTGCATAGCTTTCTTGCATCTATTTGAAAATACTTAAAGTTTTCGTTTTCACCCTTCTCTGTAATAAGAATCCATTTCTTTTTGTTTTTATTCTTAAGACATGGAAAATAGCTACTCATAAGAGAATTTTAAAGAACTCATTAATATAAATGTTATTGCCCCAGAAGTTAAGCTAGAGAAAACAAATTTAAATGTTTTGAATATACCTTTCTCTCAACACGGGTTTTTCCGCATTTTCTTTTTTACCTCTTTCTTTAAACTCTGTAGGAAGTTTTTTAAACAAGTGCCAACAATAAGGGTCTGGCGCACAAAAATCACCAAAATATCCGTATGCTATGCATCTAGCTCCTCCATAACATTTGGATAAATATTTACACTTCTTGCAATGCTCAGGCAATTCGTTCATATCTCTTAGCTTCCACAATGTATTTGATTTGTACCATATCTCAATCAAATGTTCTTCTCTCACATTTCCAACTTTTATCGGCAACCTTCTACAAGGATAAACATCACCATTCGGCAAAATGGTAAGTGAATCATAAGCGGTTGAACAGCCATGAGAAAAATATGAGGGATTTTTAATGCTCCATATCCCGTCTTCACAGCCTCGTGAAACTCTTAGTCTTTTTCCTTTTCTAAAAAGCTCGTTGTTCTTTTCTTCGATCCATCTCCACAATTCTTCGAGCTCTTCTAAATCTATCATTAATTCTCTCATTTCTTTTCCTCTTCCGATAGGAACTAATCTCCTTATGCCAACACCAGCTACACCTAGTTCTTCGGCAAGTTTTACAACCTTTTCAACTTCCTTTAAATTTTTTTTAGTAACAGTCATAGAAAAAGATACACGAATACCTCTTTCCACAAGGTATTTTGTGGCTTCCACAATTTTTTTGAAAACACCCTTTCCTCTGATTTCATCGTTAATTTTTTCGCCTCCTTCTATGCTTATCTGCACATAAGAAATTCCATACTCTTTTAGTTTCCTAGCGATTTGCGGAGTTATTAAAGTCCCATTGCTCATGAGTCCGTAGTTAAAATAAAAAGAAAATTTTTGGAGATACTCCAAAAATTCCCAAAAATCTTTTCGAACAAGCGGTTCACCACCAGTAATGGAGATTCTGTTAAAGTTTTTGTTAATCCTCCATTTTTTAAGCAAAAAAATGTAATCATCAACCACAGAAAACAACTCTTCGGTCGTTAATTCATTTTTTAGCATATTTTCATCAAAATAACAGTGCTTGCATCTCAAATTACATCTTTCTGTTATATGCCACTGAAGGTGAAAGGTTTTAGG
>CAZQLM010000055.1:0-3612 GCA_964594175.1 uncultured archaeon
ATTATAGAGCCAACTATAGGAATCTTTCTTGAGTCTTCTCTAATTTTATTTATAGTTTCATCATTACCCATCTTTGCATAAGCAAGAGTTCCTAGTGTTGTACCTGCAAGTAAAGCTGTTGCTGCAAAGAAAGCTTTTGTTAAAGAAATCTTAGGAGGTAAAGGCACATAAACGGTAACTTTTTCTTCTTTTTTAGATTCTTCGACCTGAGTTTCTTGTAAAATATAAGGAGGTAAACCTCCAGCGAATTTAGTTGGTAAGCGTTTGTCTAAAGCATGGTAAATGAGCTCAAATCTTTCATATACATTTTTTCCTGGTTTGTTCTCGCTATACGCTACTAAAAGATTTTCAATAACTTCCTGATAATTATTTTCTGTTATTTTCTCTCTTAAATTCTTTGGTAACAAAGCTTTTAAAGAAGAAATTGCTATCAGCTTATCTCTTTCCTCTTCGGAAAGAAACTTTGAACCAAAGTTCAGATGCCATATCTTATATGCTGTTTTCACTGCTCTATGTAAATAAGGGTAAAGCTCTTCTGGCATTTTCACTTTTTCCAAATCCACTTGGATAAAATTGGTAGAGTTTTCATCTAGATAATATATTCCGTTCTCTGTGAGAACAAAAGGATTGTAATAATTACTACACTTTAAAAAACTCTTCTCCGGTTCTTTCCTATCTCGACTTTGATGCAACATGTAAAACGCCTTGTTTGGATAACATAAAGTTTAGTTAAATGTATACCCTTTTATTGATTTCTCTTATTATTAAAAAGTAGTGAAATATTTAAAGATTTATAGAGAGAGTTAGATAATTGGACGTAAACTTAGCTGCTAAAACTTTCAAAGGAGAAATTCCTTTTACTTCCCAATTTCAAAAGAACTTTTCCCGCTTTCTACGAGCACACTATGTCTTTTCCAAAAGCTTACGTAAATTTTTAACTTTCACATCTCCATACATGCGAGTACGCTGTTAATTGCAAATGGCGCCGCGGGCAGGAGTTTCAACAAAATGAAAACATAGTTTTGAACCTGCGCGCCCTTTCGGGCAGTGGCTCTCGAGGCCACCGCATTACCTGGCTCTGCCACCGCGGCATTGGTAAAAAGAAATACTTTGAGAGTTTTTAAATTTTAATTTTTGAAAACATTTCCCTAAGTTTGGATTCAATATATCTTATTTGTGCAGGGCATTCGACTAGAATTTCTTCTGTATTTTCTGTTATCACATTAATAGGGTTTAAATCTGGCGAGTCTAGCTTACAAAAACCGAGTCCGTCGATTTCGAGGTATTCGCAGAATGCACAGCAACCAAGCGGAAAATCAATTCCGATTTTTAAATTCTTTCCATTATATCTGATTTTTTTATTTACAAGTTTTTTCCAAACTTCTATTCCGTACATTCAAAAAAGTTATTGAATTGAAAATTTTTAACTTTTTCATGCCGGAACAGAATAGACTTCATACCGTGAGGGTTTGAAACCTTTACTACGCGCGAAAAATCCGCATTTTCCGCATTTTACTCCAGCAAATTTTTCCTTTCCTATCAATGTTCTGATATAAACCTTTTTCAGCACACTTCCACAAATAGGGCATATTTCGCGCTCTTCGACTTTCGCGCTTTTCACATGCAATCTTATCTTTGCTCCTTCAATTTCCTTGAGAATATTTTTTAATCTTTTTGAAGATATACACGCTTCTGGAAATTCTTTTTTCACTTCTTCCAGAAACTTTTCTCTAAGTTCATTTAGCGATCTGAAATGACCGTATTTTTTTAGAACTATTTTTATAAATTTTCTAATTTCCTCCTCTTTCAATCTTTTCATAAATAAATTTTTAACTTAACAAACTTTTAAATATAAGTTTTCTGCTAATTATTTTCATGGATGAGGTTGAGATAATGCCGAAAAAAGAAGAAGAGTATGAAATCGTCCCTATAACACCGTTACGACGTTTGGAGGAAAGGATAAAGCGTATAGAGATGAGCACGGTTGTGCCGCAGATTCAAAATCTTATAACCCAAATAATTGAACTTATAAAAACCAATCAACGTTTGGTAGACGATATGCTTCGTGCTAATAATTCACTTCGGGAAGAGCTTGAAAGAACAGCTGATAAAATTGACAAACTTGCAAAATCTATGGAAGAGCTTATCGAAATGATAAAGGCAGCTTCTGTGGAAGAGCTTTCCTCTCTTATAGCGAAAATTGAAATTCCTGAGATAAAAGAACTCGTGAAAACGCAGAAAGAGCTTTTGGATATTAATAACCAAATTTTAGACGCTCTCGATGCCCTGAACAGGAAAATAAAAGCCGGGACGCCTGTCTCGCAAATTCTCGCTCAATACCCAGGCTTAAAGCTCAGAAGTGAGGTGAAACCCAGATGAAAAAAGCTATTTCGCCTTTGCTGGCAGCCGTGATTTTGGTGGCGCTGGTAATCAGCGTCGCCTTTATCGTGAGTTCAGCAATATCAGGAATGGCTCAGAGGCAAGCGGCAACAGCAAGCGAAACAGCACAAGCTAGTGGAGCAATGCTGCAAATAGATTTGAATTCGGTAACTTGTACAAACATAACACCAACACAGTGGCAAATGGAAATGGTAGTGAGATTACTCGGAACAACTAAAAATGCCACAGGTGTAAGTGTAGTAATCAAAGATGTAAATGGAAATTTAATTACAAGTTCTTCGGTAAATCCGAATTATTTGGAGCCGGGTGTGAATGTGATTAAAGCAAACCTTTCAAGTGCCCCCTCTCAAGGATCTCTTCAATACCTTGCAATATCCACAGAAAGTCCATCTATCTATGCAGAATATAGTTCAGAGACATTTGGAAATATAGGAAGTTGTAGCGAGTCTACAAGCTAAAATTTTCTTTCTTTTTTACATTTTTATTTCTACAACATCTCCAAGAGTTAATTTTTCTTCTTTTTCATTTTTTTCTTTCTCTGAAGAAATTGCTATTTTTTCCGTAAGTTTTACTTTGAAAAATCTTTCAAGTTTTCTTATAACATTTTCTTCTGGAACCCAGCCGTCTTCTATTCGCTTTATCACAGATAGCTTTTCCTTAATTTTCGCAGCCAGCTCTTCCTGGGTTAGATTCTTTTCTTCGCGCAGCCTTTTTACTTTTTCACCTAAATTTTCCACAGGAACTTCTTCGAAAATTTCAAGTTTTTCTTCTAGATCTTTACTTCGCTCAATCGGTTTTACAATTTCCTTAACTTCTTCTCCATATTTTACGCAGCGCTCGCAAACGCTCAGCACAACTCCTTCTATTTTGGCTTTTTTAGAAGCTTCACGCATACCGCAAAGCTCGCATTCCAAGCCTAACACCCTTACACTTTCTTTCCAAATTTTCCTGATGAAATTTTACATAAAAATTTGGTAGACATAATTTAATAAAGTATCGGAGATTAAGCTTTTAAACTTTATTAGTTTTTATTAAATAGTGATGAATTATGAATGTTCAAAAAGCTCTAGAAATAATAGAAAAAAATAAAATAGCTCCGGAACGCGCAGAAAATTTATCACCAGAATTTCTAAAAAATCCGGAGCTCAGAACATTTGAACAAGAAAAATTAATAGCAGAAAGCTTCACAGGTCTATGGGGTAAGCTTTATCG
>CAZQLM010000056.1:0-3518 GCA_964594175.1 uncultured archaeon
TTTATACGCTCTCCAATAAATGCAAATTCCCTATATGCACATTTTTCAAATGTTTTTTCGCAGCTTTGTAGCAAGCGAAAACCTGCTCTTTTGGTGTTATTGGCAAATCCTTTAGCCTATAAGCAGGGTAAAACACGAGAAGCGAATAAGGTATTTCTTCAGAAAGACTTGCAATGAATTTCGCTATGTTTTCTACTTCTTTTTCATCAATATAATAAGGCACAAGTAAAGTTGTTGCTGAAAGAACTTCTGGAAATTTCGAAAAAATTTTCTCAAAGTTTTTCAGCACTTGCTCATTGCTTCTTCCTGTAAGCAAAAAATGCAAGCTTTTATTCCAAGCTTTTAAATCAAATTTTACTGTTCCATTGCTAGCATAACTAAGCTCTGCCGCTTTCAAAGCAAGCTTTTCATTTCCTGCTCCGTTCCATTCCCAGCAAATCATGATATCTTTCCTTTCTTCCAAAGCTTTTCTGCTAAAATTTAAAGCAAAGTTTATCTGCGGCTCAGGTGAACCGCCGAAATGGCAAATGCATTTTACATCTTTTCTTTTTGCAACTTCCAAAAGCTCGTTTAAGCCAATAGCTTTTGCTTGCTCAACATTTTTATGTTCATAGTTCTGGCAAAATAAACAATCAAAGTTGCAACCGTAATAAAACAAAGCAAGGTTGTAGCCTGTTAGCTTTGAGCCTGTGCAAAACCAAGAGTTGCAGCAGTTTGTTGGCAATGGGTCTAGATAATAATAAAGCAAAGCTTTTTCTTCTGAGCAAAGAGATTTTACTTTACCATTTTCAGCAAATCTTATTTTGCATAATCCAAGCTCATTATTGTTAAGCTTGCACTTATTAGCACAAACAAAGCATTGTGCATCAAATTTTCTTCTCTCAAGTTTCTCAATACCTTCATGCAAATTTTTAGCTATTTCTAACGCTTTCTCAGTTTTTGCACATTCTGGACATGGTAAAAGCGATGAAGGCGATTGCTTTGAGCAAATTTTGCATAGGGGCATATATTTTTTATATTTTTATAAAAAACAAATTTATGACTATGGCAAGGAGGTTGAAAAGAAAGATTCCGGCTCTGAAAAGCTATCAATACAAACTTTTTTTAACACTTTTGCTTATACTTTCTTTCTTGTGGTTCTTTCGCCCATGGTTTCACGATTGGCTAATAGTTCTCTACAAAAATCCTGCTCTAATTCAAGCCTTTATAATTTGGCTTTTGCTTTCAAAAATTTTCATTTTCAAAGAAAAAAGCGACTTAGCAGAAAGCGTAAAAATATGCTTCTCTGTTTTTCTTCTCGTACTTCTTCTTTCTTTTACTGGCTTTGTTTCAACTTATCTTCCAAAACTCTATCTTGCAAAAACGTTGGAGTATAATAAAATAAGCTCTCTGCCAGAAACAAAGAAAAATATAAGACTCATGCCATTCGAAGTGGCTTTTCGCTTTGCAAAAGATTCTCTACAGCTCAGCCAGTACAAGCTAGGACGTGGAAACATAGCAGTGCTCGGCGAAAACAAAACACTTTCCTGGGTATTTCCTTTAATTCCGGATGGCTTTGTTTTGCAGTTACTTTTAAAAAACAAAGGGATAGTTTATGTAGATGCTACTACACAAAGTAAAAACACAAAAATGGTATGGAAAGAATTGGAAATAGGAGATGGAATGCAAATTTTCGATAACCTTTTCTGGAATATTTACAAGAAAAAATATTGGATAGAAGCTGATAGCGTTTATTATATTCCCTCAAACAACGAGATTTACACAGTGATTCCTGTAATTGGATATGAGCTCCACGTTTATTACGGATTTCTTTATGCAGTGCCAAAATTCGAAGGAGTGTTTTTGATCGATAGCATTGGAAATATAGAATTCCTTTCGCCAAAAGAAGCTTTGGAAAATGAAATTTTGAAAGATAACTGGATTTTTCCAGAAAAGCTTGCTAGAATTTACGTGGAAGCATATGCGTTCAAAAAAGGTCTGATAAATTATTTTTTTATTCATGAAGATCAAATAGATATTCAAGATGTTTATGGGCGAGGTGTGATAAATCGCCAACCGTTTCTGATGGATACCGAACAAGGGCTAAAATGGTTTGTTTCAACTGAGCCGCATGGAGAAAGCCATGGAATATTTAAAATTTTTCTTGTAGACGCTAGAACAGGCAAAATAGAGATTTTCGAGCTTCCGGAAAATGAAACTCTCACCGGGCATATAAAGGCAAGAGACTTTGTAAGAAGAGCGAATCCATTGGTTGATTGGAACAGATTCATAATGGTCGAACCTTTACCATTTATTACTAATTCTACTCTTTATTGGAAAATCGTTGTTATTCCAAGAGATGCTGCTGGCATAGCATATCAAGCTTTTGTCAATGCTAAAACCAATGAGGTAATTGAGCTAAAGAAAGAAGATGAAATAAAAAGGTTTATAGAAACCGGAAAAATAGAAAAGGAAGAAATTCTCGAAAAAACGTCCAAGGAAAAAATAATCGAGGAAATAAAAAAGAGGTTAAATGAAATAGAGGAGCTTTTGAAAAAACTCGCCTAAATAAAGTTTTAACAACGAAATTTCCGAAGAGAGCTAGGACCTTTAAATTGAGATAAAAGTGAAAGCTTTCAAAACTTCACTCAAACACTTCAAAAATTCTTTCAAGCTCAGGCCCAGTAACGTGCTCACCAACAAGTAAAGCGTGCGAGTTCGCTATTATTCCTGATTTAACAAAAGGGCTCCCTCCCACGCTTCCTATATCTACCTTTACCTTAAGCACATCTTCCATAATCTTAGCTTCTTCTTCGCTCGTATCGCGATGCAATAGACAACCTTTATTAGTTGCTATCCCGCACGAGCCGACTATGCTTAATCCGGCCACTGTAGAAATAATGCTTTCACAACCTAAACAAGATTCTATTTCTCTTTGGTATTTTTTCAGAAGCGGGGAAATTATAGCTCCTCTATCGTTACAAAGAATCAAATTTCCCAAGGCTGTTTCTTTTGAATTGAGAACCAAAACATTCAAGCCAAGATTTTTAACTTGCTCGATTTCATCTTTTTCTGCTATCTTAGGTAAAATTACACCATTAGAATTTCCAGCAGCAAAAATCCCACTAAGCTCGCATTGTGCTATTTTTATTATGTGGATTTCAGAGTTAAGAATCTCTGCTCCTGGAATTTTTGAACCGAGCAAAACATAGGTATCTGTAGCAAATCCTCTCAGCCCGATATTAGGATCTCCATTAACACTGATTTTTTTGAATTTCATGAAAGAAAATTAAAGTTTGATAATTTTATAAAGAATTTTGTTAGACTTTTTGGGAAGTTTGCTCTCTTTGTTCTGGTTTTACTGTTGAAAATTCTCTTCTAAACATTACAGGTAAATCGTATTTGAAGATGAACTACCTTGCAAAGTTTGTATAGAAGCGTTGGTAAGAAAAATTTGAAGAGTATTACAAAGAGTTTGAGTATTCTTTTGATAAATTGGTTTTAAGAAAAATAGATGAAATATCTTCAAAGTATAAAGA
>CAZQLM010000057.1:0-2991 GCA_964594175.1 uncultured archaeon
CGGGCTTTGTTGCCCGCTTGGCGAGGAAAGAGCTTTTTCACCTTTTAAATTTTCAGGATTACCTATATAAACTTTCAACCTTTTAAGAGCTTCCCTTCCTCTTGAAGTCTTTCTCGGAAGCATTCCCCTAACAACGCGTTTGAAAACCCTGTCGGGGCGAACAGGATAAAAAGGACCTTTTATAGGGTCTCCCCTTTCACGCTTTGCAGAAAACCTTTCGAGAATCCTTTCCTTGCTTCCCGTAATTACGGATTTCTCAGCATTTATAACCATTACCTCCTCTCCTAATAAAAGCTTTTTAGCAATAATACTGGCCAATCTTCCGAGCACAGCACCCTGAGCATCTATAATAATTTTTCTCTCCATGGAAGCACCTAACAAATTACTCTCACACCAGAGCCTTTCGGATTTTGTTTGATAAGCTCTTCTATGCTTAAAGCTTCTCCACCGGCAGCCTTAATCTTTTCAAGAGCCTGTTTTGAAAATTTCCAAGCAGCAATGGTTAGTGGTTTTGAAAGCACACCATAACCAAGAACCTTACCAGGGACAACAACCGTTTCATTTTCTTTGCAAACTCTATTGAGTTTTGCTATATTCACTTCTACTCTCCTTCTTCTCTGTCTTGAAAGTTCATCAGATACTTTAATCAAAAAGGGAATTTTTTCTTTGTATCCCCGAGTACGCAAATTTTCTATCAGTTTTCTTAACATAGGGTTTGTCGGTCCTGTCGGTCGCAAGCCTATCACCCTTTAGTTAAAGGAATTTCAAGATTTATAAATTTTTCAAAAACAAGTGCAAGAAGTAGATTAAAAATTACAGAAAGTATAGGGGAAATTATATCTGTTTTTCCTTTCCACGCGTTTCTGAAAAAGAAAAGAATTTGCTTTACTACTGCACAAACTAAAACAAGGTGAACAAAACAAAGCAAAGGCTTTAATTCTGCTGCCAAAAAAGAAATGAAAACGTCTATTGCAGTTTTAGATCCTATCATTACAGGAGCTTCTTCTGGCTTTCTGAATCTCGGAAAGAGAAGAAATACAAAAAACGGTACGAGAATGCTCGGAACAAAAGCAGCGAAAAAGCATGCAATATGAATATCGAAAATAATTGCGTAAAAAACCGTAGAGATTGTTGTAAATTCAAGAAAATGGAATGGTAAAAGGAAAAAAACTCTTTTCGCAAGGATTAGAAGAAACGAGAGTGCCAAAAAAGGGTGAATAAAGTAAAGAATAGCCGTTACAATTCCAAAAATTATGACTTTCCCTTTGTTCGAGATTCTTTCCATAACATTTTAAAATTCCTAAAAATTTTATAATTTTTCACAATCAATTACATATATGAAAAAAGCTCTCGTATCTTTATTCACAGGATTAATTTTTACTATTTTTGTTAGCAGCGTTTTATCGGAATTTCCGTAGGAAGAGCCGATTAGTCTTAAGTTAAAAACAAAGTAATGGTGCGGGGGCCGGGAATTTCAAAAACATTTTATTCGGGTGAGGATGGGTTGATAAGCGCATGGCTGCGCCCTTATTTTGAACCCGGGAAGGCACTAAGCCAGCAGGTCTTGAGCTTCGGCTTTTTCATCGCGATGCTCAACGCTCAAGTAATCTGCCGCCATTGACCTGGCTAGGCGACCCCCGCTCAGGAATTTTAATATTCAGAAAATTAAATAAATTTTAATGGCATTTCAATGAAACTTCAGAAATATTTTTTCAGCTCTTCTAACTGTTTTTTCAAATGATTCAAATGCTCTTCTAAATTTTCTACTTCAGGAGTATATGTATATTCTTTTGGTTCTTCAATGAAAGGTAAAGGTCTTCCAAGCTCTTGATTAAGAAAATTAACAATCTTAACAGCTTCATGTAGATTTCTGAGAAGGTGCTTTGTAACTTCATTTCTCACTCTTTCGAGCTCGTCATTCAATTTCATTATCTCAATCGTATTTCTGAGAATCTCATCAAGAGCTTTGATTCTGTTCATTATTGTATGATATTTATCTAATTTTACAAAAAGCGGAGCATAAGTTTGAACGCTTCCATGAATTTCTCTATCTTCAACTTCTAAAGGAGAAGCTCTCTCTGCTAAAGATCCTCGGCGGAAAGCTTCGCTCTGTCCTTGAATGCCGGAATTTCCACGTTCAATAGACTTTTTTATCTTTTCTATTTCCTCTTTTTTTGGTTTTTCTTCCTTTGAAAACCATAAAACCATTTTAACCGCCCAATAAAAAATTAGAAAAAGTTATTTATATTCTTTTCTTGACAAGCTCTTCCACATCCTTAACTACTTCATCTACGCTTTTTTCACCATTTACCTTAAACAGTGCATTTCTTTTTTCATAGAATCCTCTTATAGGTTCGATTTCATCGTAAAACCTTTTCAACCTGTATTTAACAACATCTTCTTTATCATCCTCTCTCTGTACAAGTTTTTCTTTGCATTCGTCGCAGAGCTCGTCTTTTTTAGGAGGGAAGAACTTAAGGTTGTATATTCTTCCGCATTTTGGGCAGTAGCGGCGAAGCGTTAGTCTTTCGAACACAGTGTTATCGCTGACTTCTATTTCTACAACCATGCCTATACTTTTTCCGAATTTTTCCTCGAGAATTTTTGCCTGGTTAAGCGTTCTAGGATAACCGTTGAGAAGCACAATATTGCTTCTACTTTCAGCTTTTTCAAGAGCTCTTGCTATTATGCTTGCGACTATTTCATCGCTTACTATCTCTCCTTTAGCTAAAATCGGGGCTATTTTTTTCCCTAGCTCTGTTCCTTCTTCAACTTCCTTTCTGAGCAAATCTCCTGTTATTATCAAAGGCCAAGAATTTTTCTTAGCTAGAGCTTTGCTTATTGTATCTTTTCCAGAGCCAGGTTTACCTATAAATGCTATTATCATAGGAATTGAAATTTTGGCAGAAGTTTTTAAATATTTAATTCAAACATTCAAACATAACTTTTTCTCTTAATCGCAGCTCGTAACGTTTTCCAAGGAAATGGAAA
>CAZQLM010000058.1:0-2939 GCA_964594175.1 uncultured archaeon
GCTGGGGTCGCCTAGTGGTAGGGCGCAGGCCTGCTAAGCCTGTGGCCGTAAGGCCGCGCGGGTTCGAAGAAGGAAGGGAGAAGCGCGTACCTTCCCTTCACCCTTTCCCTCTCTTTGAAACTCCCGCCCCCAGCGCCAATTCATTTCTTGAGCGCCCACTTCCTTATATATATCAGCACAGCGGTTTCTATCACCATGAAACCGATTCAAAAAATATAGAATTCCAAAATAAAAAATGAAAGAGAAAAGAAGTAATTAGATTAAAGAAAAAATCTCTTTCAAAATTTTTGAATCAAAACCAAATCAATCATCCTCAACGGGAATTGCTTGCAGTAAATCACTTTTCCTTTTAAAACCTTTTTTCTTTGCAAGAGCTTTGAGAATTTTCACAACTCCTGAGCCATATTGAGCTGCTTTTTTCTTTCGCCATGCAAAACTTGCTATATGCTTTTCTCCAATTTTTCTGAGCACATATTTTTCTATACCATTAAAAACTTTTAACTCAGGGGAAATCTTCATTGCATAATTAACAAACTTTAAATCCAAATATGGTAAGCGCAATTCTTGGGTGTTGCTCATCACAATACAATTATCTCTGTATAAATCTTTTATCCATAAGTTTTCTAAACCCTTTGCGCAAATCTCGTGAAGCTTTTCCAGATTTTTCCTGTATTTGTAATACCCAGCAAACAGCTCTTCTGCACCAAGTCCGGAAAGCACGACTTTGTTTCCAGCTTTTCTTGAATCGAGAGATGCAAAGTAAAGAGGTAAAGCTATTGACACCTGAACAAAATTTTTTGTTTCTAAAGCGTAAACCACTTTTTCAAGAACATTTTCCACGTCAGTCTGACTAATTATTACTTCTTTGAGTTTTATCCCGTATTCATCGCAAAATTTTCTCGCATATTTCAAATCCTCGCTGTTCTCAGTTCCGCAGGTGAAGCATGTGAATTTTCTCCCTAGCTCTAAGCAAAGCTTTGCCAGCAAGCATATGTCAAGCCCGCCAGAAAAAAGAATTCCGAATTTTTCAAGCTCAGCTGTTTGAAGCTCGACAGCTTTTAGCAAGAAGCTTTCAAGCTTTTCATATTTTTTCACAAATTTGCTTGGAAAAAAATTTATTTTGACACGGTGCTTTTCAAAAGTCATTTTCCGTGTTTTGATATCTAACACGAGAAACTTTCTCGGATACAAATGCTCAAGTGTTGTTGTCTTATTCTTAAAAACTCTAAGAGCTTTCATTTCAGATGCAAAGACAAAAAGGTTTTTTCCTATAGCATAGCAAATCGGGTTAACTCCGATTGGGTCGCGAAAAAGCCTGAGAGCATTTTTCCTTAAATCCAGCTCTGCACAAGCATAGATTCCGTTGATCTTTTCTAAATCATGACCGAAAAACGCTTCTAAATCATTTTCGCATTCTCCAAGCTCTTCTGAATTGTATACCTTAACGTCTCCGAGAATAACCCTTTCATCTTTTTCCAAAGGAAGGTAGGATCTACCCGAAACGCTCAAACTATTCTGTGCAAGAAGTATGTGAAAATTCTTAGGAATCTTTTCCGCACATCCTTCAATACTTTTTCCGGTAATCCACTCTCCGTCAACCCATAGAGTGTAAAAATCCCTTCCTCTATGCTCTATTCTTTTCCAAGCTTCGAGAAGCTTTTCTTTTTCTATTCCTTTTCCTGAAAAATTAACCACTCCAAATATTCCGCACATAGAGAATAAGTAAACCCAGAAATTTTTAATTCTATTCTAATCTGTCACGAAGTCCTATTCCGTAAAAGGCGTATTGAAGTATTTTAAGACATGAGAGAGCAAGGAGAGAAAAAAATAAAAATTGCCATTCCTGAAAATGAATCGATTGTGTAAACTTCTCCAAAAAAACGAAGCAAGAAACCGCCACACGATGTATTTTTCAGATGCCAGCATCTCACAATAACCCTTGGGTTCAGCGATAAAATAAATCCCACCTCCTCTGAATTTGTTTTTGCACCTTTCAAACAAAAAAAAGCTAAGCAAGCATGCTGGATAAAGTTATCTCTGCTCTAAATTTTTTCAGAAATTTAAATAGTTTGGCACGAAAATAATTTTATGAAAAAAGAAATAGAAATCATGCTAAAAAGAGCTGAAGGTTTTGTAGATGATGCTTTGCATGATTTTAAAAAGAAACGTTTTGATCTAGCACTCGTGCATATAGAACAAGCGATGCAACTCACAATAAAAGCGAAACTTCTTGACTTAAAGGGGTATTTCGAAAAAACACATAGTTTAAGAAAGCTTCTTGAAGAGCTTGCAGAAATTTGGAAAACGAAAGAAATAAAATCCTTTCTTGAAAAATACAGGGAAACTCTGAAAATAATAGAATTTTCCTATATTGCTGGAAGGTATTTGATGGAGGAATTTGAAAAGGAAGATGTAGAAAAAGCTCTTGAAGTTTACAAAGAGCTAAGGTTATTGCTATGGGGATAAAAGCTGTTTACATTTCAAGAAAAAATTATTTTGAAAATTATGCGAAATTCGCAAAAGAAATTAAAGCTCTTGCAAAAAATTTTTTTAAGGAAAATTTTTTAAAACTGATAGTTTTTGGTAGCGTTGTTGAAAACAGGTTTTCTATTGGGCTAAGCGACATAGATATTGCCGTTGTGTTAAAAAAAGAAGTTTCGGTGAAAGAAAAAATAAAGTTCATGCTCTTGGTTGATGAAAAATTTTCGCGAAATCCATTTGAAATACATATAATTTCTCAGGAAAAATGGAAAAACTGGTATGAAAGATTTGTGAAAAGCAAATTTATTGAGATCTAAATCCTTTGCAAACTTCTTGAGACAGCACAGGCAGCTTAAAACGAGTCCGAGCGGCGGCCTTTAGTACCGGCGGGCTGAACGGCTCGCCGAAGCTCGCCGCTTACACCCCCGGCCTATCAAACGGGTCTTCTACCCGCGGCC
>CAZQLM010000059.1:0-2767 GCA_964594175.1 uncultured archaeon
CGCTTTTACAAGTTCTATCTCTCTAAGTGTAAGAATTTTTACTAGTCTGCGAAGTTGTTCTATTTCTTTTTTCTCCTCCATAGCAATATTTTTATTTTTGATTTTTAAATCATAGATTTCAAAAAACGTTCATGAAAGAAGAAATACTCATTTTACAAAGCGGGAAATGCGCTTGGGCTAAGTGCTATGCATGCGGATGGGGAAAAATAGATTACGGCAAACCAAATTTGCATAAATTAAAGTGCGTGGTAGATAAATTTTTTAAAAAAATAAAGGAAGTCGAAAGAGTTAAGATTTTTTGTTCCGGCTCGTTTTTCGACGATAACCAGTTTCCAGCTGTGATAAGAGAGTATATAGCAAAAAAATGCAAAGAGCGCAATGTTAAAGAGCTTGTGGTAGAGAGCAGACCAGAGTTTCTGGATGAAAAAAAGATAAAACCATTGCTAAAGCATGTAAGGCTCGTTGTTGCCATTGGTTTGGAAGCTGCAAGCGATAAAATTCTTGAAAAATACAAAAAAGGTTTTAAAGTAAGGGATTATATTAAAGCATGTGAACTTCTTAAAAAACTTGGTTGCAGGGTTAGAACTTACTTGATGGTGAATCTTCCTTTCGTTAAGAATCATGAAAAACTTTTGAAGAAATCTTTTGAGCTTGCGAAAAAATACAGCGATGAAATCGTGATAATAAACACATTTCCTCATTCTCGCTCAGAGCTTTTTAAACTCTGGGTTAAAGGGAGATGGAAACCTCTTGATAAAGAAGGGTTCGAAAAACTCGTAAAACCATATAAAAAATACAAAAACGTTGAGTTCGATTTTAATAATTTTGCGTTTGAGCCAAAATTTCCAAAGGAAATGCAGGTTTTTCTAAAAGGTGTCGGAAAGGAGTTTTTGCTTCATCCCTATTACGAGATATGGCAGGATTACATATGCAGGTTTTACGAAAAACCAGAAGAAAAAAGGCATGCGCTTTTCATTCCTTGCACTTATACAAAACCTTATTACAGATCAAAGCTCCATAAAGAAATTTTAAAAATAGTTCCAAAAAGCGTGCATTTAATTGTAATTTCTTCGCCTGGTGTTATTCCATATGAATTTGCGAAGAAATATCCTTTCAACTCTTACGACTGGCCGGAATGGAAAGAAACAAAAGAGGTAAAAAAGCTTTACATAAGAGTAACAAAAAAAAGGATAGAAAACTATTTGAAAAAACACAGATACGCTAAATATTTTGTATTTCTAAAACCCACAAGCGAAAGCTATATAGCTTTGAAAAAAGCTTGCAAAAAGCTTGGAATAGAATTGGTTGATTGTTTAAAACCGCAGACATGGGAAAGAATAAAGGAAAGAAAAAATCCTCTGCTCAGCGAAGAGGCGCTGAAAAATTTAAAAGAATGCATCTCTAAAATAAAATAATGCGAGGAAGAAAATTTTTAGCTTGTTTGTTTTGCTTCCTTCTTTCTTTATTCTTAGTTGGGTATATTGCGATAGTTATGTTTGATACAGTTGTTGACGAAAACATAATAAAAGATGTTTTAAAACAAAAAATGAAAAGCGAAATTAGCGAAGATGCAATTAAACAATTAAAATCGGCCTGCGTGGCCGGAGTTATTTCAGAAATACAATTTCCGGTGGGAGAAGTTAATATCTCATTATCCTGCACAGATATTATTGCGAAAACTCCTAATGAGGTTTCTGATTTTATTTCTGAAAAAATTGCAAAAGCCTATTTTTACAGAAACGTTACTTGCGAAATTCCTGAATGTTTGAAAGAAGGCAAAATGAGCGTCTTGCTTTCCTATAAAGCAAAAATATTTCTACAACAATTTGAAATACCTTTCTTAATCCTCTTGTTCGTTTGCGGTTTTCTTGTGTTTATCGCACTGAAATCATTTTCTTCCGGAGCAAAATCTGTTGGAATTACAATCTTGATTACAACAATACCTTTGTTTGGATTGGAGTTTCTTACTCAAAAAATTCTATCAGAAAGGCTACCAGAAGATTTTCTTTTCCTGAAAGATATTATTATTGAGAAAATGGCATCCGTGCACAATTTATATTTTTCGATTTCCTTAGTCGGAGCTTTTCTTTTAATTTCTGGATTTGTTTACCAAAAAATTAAAAGCTAAATATCTCTTTTTGACAGCACTGCAAGAAATTCTGGTGTTTTTATTTTTCCCTTTATTTCCCTACCAACAATATATTTTATTCCCATTTTAGCGGCTGTATTTACGAGTTTTTGATCAATATCTCCATCCATTACCAATGCTTCTGCCTTTAGTTCTTTCAGTGCTGGATGTACTTCTTTCAACGGAACCCTTCCTAAAACGTTCATATTTTCGTCAAGAAAGCACGCTGCCCTTGTTCCGAGAATTTCATCGAGAAGTTCCTTAAATCTTTTTTTCTTCTCTTCATCTATACTTTTTTTCTGTATTTGCTGCATCCTTCTCTCCCTTCCCTCTTTTTCATTTTTCATTGACTCAAAGTACTGGTCTACAGGAACTTTGTTTCGCAAGCATTTGAAAATCTCTTTTTTACTGAGCTCCTCGACCTCCTTTCCTCTAGGAGCACGTGTTATGAAATCTATATCTGCGAGGGATAAAAGTTCGCGAAGAATCAAATCCCCTCCTCTGTCACCATCGAGAAATACAGTAGTAATTTTCTTTTTTGAAAGTTCTATTATCGCTTCTGGTACTGATGTTCCTTCTATTGCAATAACATTCTTTATTCCGTGCTTGAGAAGATTTATCACATCCGCTCTTCCCTCC
>CAZQLM010000060.1:0-2424 GCA_964594175.1 uncultured archaeon
TCCGGGATACACATTTACCTCTACGACACACGGTCTCTTTTTTCCTGGAAGTATATCAACTCCGGCAATTCCCATTTGTAACGCTCTTGCCGCTTTTAAAGCGAGTTCGCTTTCCTCCTCTGAAATTCTGTAGTTTTCTCCTATTCCGCCAACGCCGATATTCGCGCGTTTTTCGCCTGCTTTTGCTTTTCTTTTCATTGCAGCAACAACCCTTTCGCCAACCACGATAGCTCTTATATCCTCTCCCGGATTTTTTACGTACTCCTCAACAAACACCGGCTGATGAAGGTTTTCAAGCAAATCCATAATGCTTATCGCAGATTCTTTGGAGTCAGCAAACATAACTCCCTTTCCCATGCAGCCGTAAACAGTTTTCAGTACTACTGGATACTTAACGTTTTCCAGTACAAATTCCAGAGCCTTTCTCTTAAGGGAAAGATAAGTTTTAGGAATCCTTATTTCATGCCTTGCAAGTAGGATTAAAGTGAGAAATTTATTGTGAGTGTGAAGCACAGCTTCCGGTGCTATAGGCATTTTTATTCCTGTGCCCTTAAGCATTTCAAGAACAGTCAAACCAAAATGTAAATAACTTCGTGGAATTCTTGGTAAAACAGCATCATAATCCAGAATATTTTTACCTCTGTAAATAACGCTGAGCTCTCCGTCAAATTCTATTACCACTTTCTGAATAGGAAAATACGTAACCGTATCGAAAATCTGTTTGCATTCTTTAAGTAAGCGAAGCTCGCTATACGTTCTTTTCTCCGGCCCCAGAAGAGCCAATTTCATTCAACCACCTCACGATAGCGCGAAGGCTTTTTTTCACGGTATCGCTCACCATCTCTATCTTTTTCTTTTTAACGAGTTCCACAACACTTTCAGCAAGCAGCTTTTTCACATTTCTTCCGGTAGCGTTTTCAAAGAAATCAAAATCTGGGTTTAAACAAATATCATTGACAAGAAAACTCTTTTTATACGGGAGAAAATCCACAGAAAAAAACCATAAGTCAAGCAATTTTTTAAGTTTTTCTACTGTCTTAATAATTTCTTCCGAAAGCGTTACTATTTTTATTTTATCACCAGCTTTTTCAAAAGCCAGAATTTCATCGCCTATAACAAGAGTTTTCAAAATAAACCTCGGTTTAACAGGTTTTTCTGCTGTAATTACTGTATCCTTTGGTAGTGCTGAGATGAGTTCTCTGAATGTATCTTCGCTTTTAACAGGAATTCTTTTTCCATCCGGAAACTGTAGAATTACAGGAAGCTTTAGCTTTTTAAGAACAATACTCGCTGCTGTAACTTCGGAAAAAACATAGAGTTTTCTTATTTTCACTCCGTTAATCGAAAGGTATCTTTGCAGAATGGCACGGTTTTTGAAGAAAAAGAGTTTCTCTGATGATATTGAAACAGGAGTAAAGTTCTCGCATATTTTAACAAGTTTATAGCAAAATTCAATTTTGCTTTTTTCGGGGAAGATAACTATTCCGTCAAAATCCGCCAAATCATTACCGTTTGCAAAAGCTCCTATGCCTTTGCCTGTATAAAGAGTTAACTCATTTCCGTTAATCTCAAAAACTTCGCATCCGAGCTTTTCAAGCTCTTCCTTCAGCCATGTTTTTGGTTTTGAAAATCTTATTAATGCAAGCTTCATAGCACAATAACATAGAGTTTTTAATAATTTAAACCTTCTTCACCACTCGTCGGAAAGGAAAAGCTTTCCCTTCATGCTCTATTACTCGGAGCCATAAAATGAGATGCACAAGAAGAGCGCCAAATAGAGCAAGAAGATATTCTCCAATTCCAACAAGTAAACCAACAGCAGAAGTTGTCCAGAGGCTTGCGGCGGTGGTTATACCGAGCACAATTTCCTTACCACGCTCCTTTTCTGCTATTATAGTTCCTGCTCCTATGAAACCCATACCAGTTACTACTCCTGCAGCGATTCTCGCAGGATCTAAACTGAATTTTAATGAAGCTATCATAAAAATACATGCACCAAGAGATACGAGCATATGCGTTCTCAGTCCCGCTGGTCTGTGAATTAGCTCACGCTCGAAACCGATAAAACCGCCTAACAGCGCTGCTAAAAGCATTCTTATTATGTATTCGCTTTCGACCGGCGAGAACATGAAATTTATTTGATGATACTACTATTTATAAATTAACGAAAATCGGTCGTGAAATCCTCGCAAGTTTTTTTCAAAGCAAGATAAGATATATAAAACCAAAAATTCAATAATTGTTTTATGAAATCCGAGCCTGGAGATAGTAAGCAAAAGGCAATCTCCCCTCTTCTCGCTGCCATAATTCTTCTCTCAGTAACAATTTCTCTAGCTTACATAACCGGCTCTACTCTATCAAGCCTTGTCCAGAAGCAAACTGAAAGCAAGGAAACAAAAGAGATTTCTTCACTTTCCTCTTCTG